>JBEDFI010000032.1:0-12659 GCA_041175245.1 Bacteroidota bacterium | reverse complement strand
TAGATGTGATGATCAAATCTTTTGAGTGGAAGAAATAATTCAAAAAAAACAAACCTTTTCACCTGCATTCGGTTTATATCTATGAACATGTAAAACGGTTCAATTGTGATAAGGTTTAGGTTGAAAAGTCTCCCGAGAAATTGGGAGACTTTTTTTATTGTTTCGGTGCAGCAGCGGAAGGCTTCAGGGTGGTTTCAAACAACTTGAAGATCCGCTTATACTCATCCGTCCAGCTGGAAGGTTCGGTGAAGCCATGGTCTTCAACCGGATACACCGCGAGTTCCCAGTTATTTTTACCCAGTTCAATCAGTTTTTGACTGAGGCGCACAATATCTTGGAATTGCACATTCACATCGACCATACCGTGGCACATGAGTAAATTACCTTTTAATCCCTCTGCAAAATAAATGGGCGAACTGCGGCGGTAGGCCAGCTCATCAGTAGCCGGCTCATTCAAAATATTCGAAGTATAGCCGTGGTTATAATGTGCCCAATCGGTAACTGAACGCAGGGCAGCCCCCGATTTAAACACTTCGGACGTGGTAAACATGCCCATTAGGGTAATGAAACCACCATAAGAACCCCCGTAGATCCCAACATTTTTTGCGTTTACCCCATACTTTTCTACCAAATATTTCACGCCATCCACCTGATCGCTCAAATCTTTACCTCCCATATGGCGGTAAATACCCGTACGGTGATTACGCCCGTAACCAGAACTGGCCGTATAGTCGATGTCTAAGACCGTATAGCCGGCATCGGCCAGTAAATTATGGAACAGGTATTCGCGGAAATAGGTGCTCCAACCATAATGCACATTCTGCAGGTAGCCTGCGCCATGCACAAACACCACAGCCGGACGGTCGGGATGAGGCGTAGAAGGCTGATATAAGCGGGCATACACCGGATCTCCAAATCGGTTATTGAAATTGATTACTTCGGGCGCTCTCCAGGCGTAGGAGTTGAACTCTGCAGAAGTAGACTGCGTAATATTGATGGCTTTTGCCCCGGACTTATTTTCCTGCAAATACAATTCCCAGGGTTTATTGCTGTATGAGTAGCGAATAGCGAGCCATTTTTCATCGGGTGAAAGGCTTACCTCATTTAAACCTTTCATACCGGTAAGCTGTACAGGCTCTCCGCCAGCTACCGTGATGCGGTAATAATGAGTGATACCGGGATGTTCTTTGTTAGCTGTAAAATAAAACGATTTTTTATCGTTGGATAAACGCAGCGTTTGCACCTCCCACTTGCCTGAAGTGAGCTGTTTTTTCTGTCCGTTCGTCACATTCACCGAATACAGATGAGAGTAGCCGGAAGCCTCGCTTTGGTAATAAAAATGCTGGCGATCGATCCAACCCAGGCTGCCGCCACCAAAAGAACTACCAATTCCCGGACCAGCGATCCAGGCCTCATCGCGTTGACGATCCAACAAACTCAACTGTCCGTTTTCCGGATTCAACTTCATAATCCAACGGTCTTTATTATCCTGAGCAAAAACCACTACCACCGCCAAACTGCCATCTTCATTCCAAAACGGACCAGTAATGGCTACTTTACGGTCTTCGTTTTTCTTAGTCCGCTCTTCTAGTTGTTTTGGATAATCTTTTACATAATCGGGCAAATCCTTAATACCCGGAATTTCTTTGGTAGAGACCTGATAAATGGTATCCCGCTTTAAATCATAGATATAATTTTGATAAGTAGGTAAGGCATTTCCTACTTTCGTTCTGCCCGGAATATCCTCCACATACCCCGATGAGGTGATAAAGTTGGGCACCAGGGTATTCTGATTGCCCTCCGGGTTGCGGCTAATTCTGAAGGTAATGTATTTTTCATCGGGACTCAGGCGGATATTATTGAGCTGCATTTTATCATCCAGTATAAATTCTTTCGGACGTTTACTTTCCGTGAGTTTGCGATCTTCCTGATTCCACTTATTCTCCCGCTCCTTTTTTTCTAAGTATTCAAAAGTGGCTAATTGGTCGGCTTTCAACCATTGATCCTGCTTGTTCAATGCCGCCTCAGGACGTTTGCGGTTGCGGCTTAAATTGCTGAGCTGCACCAGGCTGCCATCGGTCAAAGAAAGGCGGAAAAGATTCTCATTACGCTGAAAGATGACGCCCTGCTCATCGGCACTGAAGGCAGCGCCGCTTTCGCGATCGAGGGTATTGATCAGTACTTTTTCTGTATTGCTGTTGAGATCGAGCAAAATCAAATCTCCGTTCCGCTCAAATAAGGCCTTGGTTCTATTTTTAGTGTAACTGAGGTTATTGCGGTTGAGCGCCGTTAATTCGGCTTTGCTTGCCGGCCTAGGCTTTTTGTTTTGCGGACTAATGACATAGATCGGATCCCTGTCCTTATTTTCCGGATTCCAGTTAAAGTACAAGGCTTTGGCATCGGGGTTCCATTGCACATTGCCGGGCGATACGCCCATCCATTTGGGATCACGCATGATCTTTTCAACGCTTAATGGTGCCAATTGCTGCGCTGCAGCACCCAGGCTCACACCTACAAACAGAATAAGAAATAGCTTTTTCATGAAATCAATTAAGATGATACGGCAATTTACAAGTTAAAACTGAAGATACCAGTTCAGGTAATTCCTGTGCTTAAAATGTTACATAGCTTGCTAAAATCCTATCTTTGTAGCCTATGCAGAGCCCTAAGAAAGTGAGAGTCCGTTTTGCCCCAAGTCCTACCGGTGGTTTACACCTGGGCGGGGTGCGTACGGTATTATTCAATTACCTGTTTGCCCGCAAACACGGCGGCGATTTTGTATTGCGTATCGAAGATACCGACCAAACCCGTTATGTGGAAGGTGCAGAGCAATATATCGTCGATTGTTTGGAATGGTGCGGATTAAAGCCGGATGAAGGTCCGCAGGTAGGCGGACCATTTTCACCCTACCGCCAAAGCGAGCGGAAGGAGCGCTACCGCCCCTATGCCGAGCAATTGGTAGCGGCAGGTTATGCCTACTATGCCTTTGATACTGCGGAAGAGCTGGACAAATGCCGCAAAGAAATTCCGAATTTTCAGTACGGACATACCTACCGGAGTCAACTACGCAATTCGCTTTCGCTCAGCGAAACAGAAGTGCAACAATTGATTGCCAATGGCGAACCCTATGTGATCCGGATCAAGATGCCGGCGAATGAAACCGTTAGTTTCAGCGATATGATTCGCGGAGAGGTGAGCTTTGATACCAATCTGGTAGACGATAAAGTATTGCTCAAAGCAGACGGAATGCCGACCTATCATTTGGCGGTGGTGGTGGATGATTTCCTGATGGATATCAGCCATGCTTTCCGTGGGGAGGAATGGCTCCCATCTGCACCGGTGCATCTATTGCTTTGGAAGTATTTAGGCTGGGAAGCGGCCATGCCGCAATGGGCGCATTTGCCACTCATTCTAAAACCCGATGGTCATGGCAAATTGAGTAAACGAGACGGCGACCGTTTAGGTTTCCCGGTATTTGCCATGAACTGGCTCGATCAGAAAACCGGCGATTTTACACCGGGTTTCCGTGAATTAGGCTTTTTGCCTGAGGCTTTCCTGAACCTGCTGGCCATGCTGGGCTGGAACGACGGTACCGACCAGGAAATTTTTAGTCTGGATGAATTGATTGAAAAATTCTCGATAGAGCGGGTGAGCCATGCCGGAGCGAAATTTGATTATGAAAAGGCCAAATGGTACAATGCCGAATGGATTAAAAGAATAGATGCAGATCGATTGAAACAATTAATCCTGGGGCAATTGAAACTGCAAAATATCAGCATTGCCGATGATGCCTACCTGAGCAAGGTGATCGAACTGGTGAAAGACCGCTTGGTCTTATTGAATGATTTTTGGGAGCAGGCCTCCTTCTTCTTTCAGGCGCCCGGTCAATATGATGAAACAGCCGTTAAACCAAAATGGTCGGTAGAAAAAGCCGATTTTTACGCGGGTTTGATCACGCAATTGGAGCAGGTATCGACCTGGGAAGCCAGCGTATTGGAAGAAACGTTCAAAACCGCTGCGGAACAATCGGGGATGAAAGTAGGTGAATTGATGTTACCCTTCCGGGTGATGCTGGTGGGCGGTAAATTTGGCCCTGCGGTATTTGATATTGCCGCCTCGATCGGTCGGGAAGAAAGCATCAAGAGAATAGAAAAAGCCTTAAAGGCGTTTAATCAGTAAACATGCGTAGCCTCTGCTATAGTTTGATTTTCGTGCTGGGATTGAGTGCCTGTGCTACTCATCCGTATCGGAAAACAGAGCAGATCTACCGAAAACAAGTTCGGGCATTCAGTAAAACCATTAAAAGCCAAACTCTGCAAAGCTTTGCAGATTCTTCGGGTACTCCCATCCCCAATGCATGGGTGGGTACCGTCAATTTCAACTTGCGCAAACCGAACTATGTAATCATTCACCATACGGCACAAAACAGCACAGCGCAAACGCTTAAAACTTTTACAACTGAAAAATCGCAGGTTAGTGCGCATTATTTGGTAGGGAAAGACGGGAAGATTTATCAATTGTTGAATGACTACCTGAGGGCATGGCATGGCGGGGTATCCAGGTGGGGCAGCGTTACAGACATCAATTCCGTCTCTATTGGGATAGAACTAGATAATAATGGTCTCGATCCGTTTACTGATGAACAACTAGAAAGCTTGCTGGCTTTACTGGTACAATTGAAAAAGACTTACAATATTCCTGCCGCCAATTTTATTGCGCATGCGGATATTGCCCCATCCCGTAAGGTTGATCCGCAGGTATTATTTCCCTGGAGAAAACTCGCGGATAAAGGATTTGGCTTAATGCCCGATACCTTGATCACGGAAAGCGCCCCTGCCGATTTTAATCCCATTCTGGCCCTCCGGGTGATCGGCTACGATACCAAAGACCTTCCGGCTGCGATCAGGGCATTTAAGCGTCATTTTCTGGCTAAGGATGAAGATGCGGAATGGACCACCGAAGCCATCGATGCCTTGTACAATCTGTACTGCAAATATGAGTAAGCAAGGCTTCGTATTCTGAACCGGATGGTGCAAATACCGAACACATCTGTTCAATTATAGTTTCCTCTTGTACTAATTTCACCCATTTACTTTCAATGATCGTATCAATCGTGCGAAATCACGTTTTGGGAGTTTGACATAGCGTTTTGTTTGTGTGAGTGCGCCAACTGGTTATGCGAATGTGCAAAAACTACTTGCTAAGTATCGCTTATGGAATGCGAATGTGCGAATCTATTGTGCGAATGTGCGAACAGATGATGCGAATATGTGAACTGATGATGCAAAAGTGCGCACACATTAGGCAGATTTCAGAAATTGGTAAGACAAGAATGATAAAAAAAGCCTCCCCGACTACTCGGAGAGGCTTTACTTGAGCAAGCGCCTTAATTTCTCTTATTAGCTTCCTGCATGGGGTTGCTTCCTGAAGAGGCACCCCGGATACCTTGTTGCTGTCTGAACAGCTCGAACCGCGAAGGGATGGTTTTACGTGGCCAAGCATTGTTATGATCGTCAATATCGGCGGTTTCACGATAAGGGTCTAACTGAACGTTCACTACTTCTTTATCTTTGGCAAACACCTTGGTGATCTTTTGCTCGTTCTTGCGCCAGATGTATGCCGGAATGCGGTCTACTTCTTTGCTACCATCGGCAAAGGTCCACTCAATGATGAGCGGCATCACCGTGCCTCCTTTGTTTTCGAAATCCAACTCGTAGAAATGTTTCTTCTTATCGTAGAAGTTTTTCTCCGCAGGGCTCAGGGAAGCATAAAACTTTTCATAGGCCGATTTAGATGCCGGGGTAATGGCAAAGCGGTCCCATTTATTGTAAAAGTCCAGTAAGGTGGTATCGGTTTCCACCGCAAAGCGAAGTCCGATATCTTTGTTTCGTTGACGGCCGATGCTGTAGGCTTCGTCTTCATACTTTTTCTTATCAACTGCATTTTCAATGGCCGGGTTTTTGGTGTTCATGCGATAGTAGCGAACATCATTTAATGAGATATCTACCGGATCGGTGGCAAAGAACCAAGCTCTCCAGAACCAATCCAGGTCTACAGCCGATGCATCTTCCATGGTACGGAAGAAATCGGCAGGTGTAGGATGGCGGAAAGCCCAGCGGCGGGAGTATTCTTTAAAGGCATAATCGAACAGTTCGCGTCCCATCACAGTTTCGCGGAGAATGTTCAAGGCGGTTGCCGGCTTGGCATACGCATTCGGTCCAAAGCGAATGATGTTTTCTGAATTGGTCATGATCGGCTCGAGCTCATTTTTCGGCAATTTCATGTAATCGACAATTTTATGCGCCGGTCCGCGGTTGGATGGATAGTTATTATCCCATTCCTGCTCGGTGAGGTATTGTAAGAAGGTATTCAATCCTTCGTCCATCCAGGTCCACTGACGTTCATCGGAGTTGACAATCATTGGGAAGAAATTATGTCCCACTTCGTGGATGATTACACCGATCATTCCATATTTGATGGCCTCCGAATAGGTTCCATCTTTCTCGGCACGGCCATAGTTGAAACAGATCATGGGATACTCCATGCCATTAGCGGCCTCTACCGAAATGGCTACAGGATACGGATAGGGAATGCTGTATTTTGAATAGGTTTTAACCGTGTGGGCTACTGCTTTGGTTGAATACTTGTTGTAGAGCGGGTAGGCCTCGGGGCCATAATACGACATGGCCATCACTTTTTTACCCTCTACATTGGTGGCCATGGCATCCCAAACCAAACGGCGAGAAGCCACAAATGCAAAATCACGTACATTTTCTGCTACATAGGTCCAGGTTTTTTTTGCTTTTGCCTTGCTTTTCATGGCTTGTTGGGCTTCTGCCAAGCTGACTACTTCTACCGGGGCTTTAGCGGTTTGGGCTTGCTGCCAGCGACGGTATTGTGCGGGGCTCAAAACCTGAGCATAGTTTTGGCATTCGCCGGTGGCACCAATCACATGATCGGCTGGTACAGTGATGTTTACCTTAAAATCACCAAAGGTGAGGGCAAATTCACCCGAACCGATGAATTGCTTATTTTGCCATCCTTGAAAATCGGAATACACCGCCATTCGTGGATACCATTGCGTAGTGGTGTAGAGGTAATTATCGTCTTCGGCAAAATACTCGTAACCACCCCGACCGGCTCGCGTTAAACGATTGGAGATATTGTAAGACCAATCAATTTTAAACTTGAATTTTTCTCCAGCCTGCAGGGTTCTGGGCAATTCAATACGCATCATGGTTTGGTTGATGGTATAGCGTAGCGGATTGCCATTGGCATCGTTTACCTTGGCAATTTTAACGCCTAAATCTTCTTGATGGCCCATTATACTTTGTAATTCCTGCATAGACATGCGTTCTCGCATGCTGCTTGGTTCAATAAAATTATTATCGGATGCAGGATGATGTTCATTTTCGTCCAGTTGTAACCAGAGATAAGTGAGTGGATCGGGTGAATTGTTGTAATAGGTCACCAGCTCTGAGCCAATGATTCGTTGTTTGGCATCGTCGAGTTCAACATTGATCTCATAGTCGGCTCTTTGCTGCCAATATTTTGGGCCGGGTGCTCCCGATGCCGAACGATACATATTGGGGGTCTGTAGCATGGTACCCAATTGCTCAAATTTGTTTCCGTGGTTAGAGCCGGGATTGTTTTCATTTTGTGCAAACAAGGTACTGCTGATGAGCATCAGGCTGCAGGCAATTCGAATTAATTTATTCATCATTTTTCTATTTATTCATTTATAAAATGGCCGGAAAACGCTCTATGATCATTTTGGTGGCCAGGCCAATACTAAGGATGGAAAGGGCAAGAATCCAGGTTTTTTGCGGAAGCTTGAGCTGACTTATCAATAGTTGTGCTAGTGCTAATATAGTTATAACAATTATTATTTGTCCAAATTCGATACCAAGATTGAAGGCGAGTAAAGGGTTCAGGATGTTATTTCCCCTTCCCAGAAGGCTTTTCAAATAATTCGAAAATCCTGAGCCATGGATCAATCCAAAGAAAAGTGTCAGGCTATAAGTTCCCAGGCCTTTCCATTTGGGTTCGCTTTTGGGAAGTATATTCATGATGGCCGTGGTAACAATACTGGCAGGTATCAGCCACTCGATCCAGGCTGATGGAATATAGATCCAGTTGAACACACTGAGTACCAGGGTGAGGCAATGCCCGATGGTGAAGGCGGTGATCAATAGGAGTACCTTTTTCCAATCTTTAGGCAGATAAGTAGCGCATAAGGCTAATAAAAACAAGAGGTGATCGTAGGCTTGCCAATCGAGTATGTGGGCGCCTCCGATCTGAAAATACAAGGGAAAATCCTGCATCCGCTTTTTTTAGTAATTTGGCTTTAAATTAAGTGTTTTAAAATCAGTGGCCAAGCCAGGGGCCTGTTATTCACTATCATGTTACAGATTTTTACCTTCCTGCTCACCCTCTTACATCCTTATTATGTAAGTGTTACGGAGATCAAACATAGCAGCAAAACGGCTTCGCTCGAAATCAGCTGCCGGATTTTTTCGGATGATCTGGAGCAGGCCATCAATAAGTTAGGTGGTGTTAAAGTAGATGTACTGAAACCTAAAAATAAAGCAGAGTTAGAGCAATTAATTGCAAAATACATCCCCCAGCATCTAAAAATTAATATTAATGGGAAGCCCGTGCAACTTCAATTTGTTGGCTACGAACAGGAGAGTGAGGCCACCTGGTGTTATTTTGAGGCGAAAAATGTTAAATCTGCTAAACGGGTTTCTGTCTTTACTGATATACTCTATGCAGAGCATCCTGAACAAATTAATATGGTACATGTGAATGTTGGCGGCGAACGCCAGAGTACCAAACTGGATAATCCGGAGCGTACGGCTGTATTTAGTTTTTGAAGTGGTCTCAGCGGGAATCGAACCCACATCTAAAGTTTAGGAAACTTCTATTCTATCCGTTGAACTATGAGACCTGTAATTACCTGACGGTGCTGCCATTGTTCATGGCTGCTGTTGGGCTGACAAAGCTGAGTTTGCCTTCGGCATTTTCGGCCATGAGGATCATGCCCTGAGAAAGGATGCCCTTGATCTCTCTCGGTTCGAGGTTCACTAAAATGCTCACCTGCTGACCGATGATGGCTTCGGGTTCATAATGCTCGGCAATACCCGATACTACGGTACGCTGATCCAGACCGGTATCAATGGTTAATTTTAGCAATTTTTGTGTTTTGGCGACTTTTTCTGCTGCCAGAATAGTGCCGATACGGATATCCATTCCGGCAAATTGCTCGTAATTTATGGCTGGTTTGGCCGGGCTGATATTTGCAGTGCTAGGGTGTTGCTCCATACTCGCTTTCTTTGCGTTTAATTTTTGGATTTGCTGCTCAATGGTTTCGTCTTCAATTTTCTGGAATAATAATTCAGGCTGTTGCAGGGTATGTCCATCTGCAAAAGCGAAGGTCTCGTCAAACTGGTAGGTGTCTTTGAGGTTGAGCATGCGGAACAGTTTGCGGGCGGTGCCCGGCAGGAATGGTTGCATTAAGGTAGCCAGGTGGGCTATGATGTGTAAACATTCGTGCAATACTTCCCGGGTAGCTTCTGGATCATCTTTAAAGGTTTTCCAAGGCTCATTTTCGGTGAGGTAACGATTGCCCAGACGGGCTACTTCCATCATGTTTTGCTGTGCCTGACGGAATTTATATTGTTCGAAGCTGGCACCTAAGTCATCATAGGCTTTTCCGATTTCGGTATTGATTGATCGGTTTTTTATGCCGGAATGGATTCCGCTCACTGTTCCATCAAAATATTTGTGCATGAGCACCATTACCCGGTTCACAAAATTACCCAGTATGGCCACCAGCTCATTGTTCACCCGAGCCTGATAATCTTTCCAGGTAAATTCACTGTCGGCAGTTTCGGGAGCAATAGCAGTAAGGTAATAGCGCAGCTCGTCTACTTTTTCTGGAAAATCTTCCAGGTATTCGTGCATTTCAATGCTCCATCCGCGGGAGGTAGACATTTTATCGCCCTCCAAATTCATGAACTCATTGGCCGGCACATTATCGGGTAAAATATAGTCGCCGTGAGCGTGCAGCATGATCGGGAAAATAATACAATGGAACACAATATTGTCTTTCCCGATGAAGTGTACCAGTTTGGTCTCTTTATCTTTCCAATACAATTCCCAATCCTTGCCCTGATCTAAAGCCCATTGCTTGGTGGCCGAGATATACCCGATCGGGGCATCGAACCATACGTATAGCTTTTTCCCTTCGGCACCTTCGGCAGGTACATCAATGCCCCAGTCGAGATCGCGGGTAATGGCCCTGGCAGCCAGTCCGCCGTCGATCCAACTTTTACACTGTCCGTATACATTGGCACGCCAGTCATGCTGATGGCCTGTCAAGATCCATTCTTTTAACCAGTTTTCATACCTATCCATCGGTAAATACCAATGTTTAGTAGCTTTAAGCACCGGTTTATTTCCAGTTAAGGTAGAGGTTGGGTTAATCAGCTCATGGGGGCTCAGGGCCGTTCCACATTTTTCGCACTGATCGCCATAGGCGCCTTCATAAGTACATTTTGGGCAGGTTCCAACAATGTAACGGTCGGCTAAAAAGGTCTGTGCTTGCGCATCGAAATATTGTTCTGATTCTTCAATGGTGAAGACCTTCTTTTTGTCTAATACTCTAAAAAAATCCTGTGCGGTTTCGTGATGAATGGCTTCGCTGGTTCGGTGGTAGATATCGAACGAGATGCCCAGTTTCTCGAAGCTCTCCTGATTTAATTTGTGATACTTGTCGATGATCGCCTTAGGTGTAGAACCTTCTTTCATGGCCTGATTCGGGATGGCCGTTCCGTGTTCGTCAGATCCACAAACAAAAACCACCTCTTTCCCAGATAGTCGCAAATAACGGGCATAGAGATCGGCAGGAATATAGGCACCTGCCAAATGGCCGATGTGCTTCGGTCCATTGGCATAGGGCAGTGCTGCCGTAATGGTATAACGTTTAAATTTATCTGGGTTCAAGGTTATACTGTTTGCTTGTTTTCGTAATTTGCAAAGATAATTTAAAATTGATGATCTGCCCGCCCTATCTAAAAAAAGGAGATAAAGTTGCCATAACCTGCCCGGCGAAAAAACTACCTCATGGAATTGATGATGCGGTAAACTTACTGGAAAGCTGGGGGCTGGAGGTGGTAATGGGCGAAACGGTGAGTGCAGCGCACCATCAGTTTGCCGGTACCGATGAATTGAGGGCGAAAGACCTTCAACAATTCCTGGACGACCCTTCCATTAAGGCGGTTTTTGCCGCCCGGGGCGGATATGGAACTGTTCGGATCATTGACCTGCTGGATTTCAGCGGATTGAAAAAATCTCCTAAATGGGTCATCGGATTTAGCGACATTACCGTTTTGCATGCCCATTTGCAAGCTCAACTAAATTTGTGTTCTATTCACGGGCAAATGCCCCTCACCATTCCGGATGGAAGTAAACCCTCGCTGGAAACTTTGAGAAAGTCCCTTTTCGGGGAAGTGCTTTCCTATGAATACCAGAGCGTCGAAGCGGGAAAGGATGGGGAAGCCAATGGAGAACTGATTGGGGGTAATTTATCACTAATGGTGAATGTGAACGGCTCGGTTTCGGATCCGGATTATAGGGATAAAGTTTTATTTCTGGAAGATGTGGGTGAGCATCTCTATGCCATCGATCGCTTATTTTGGAACTTGAAACGTTCGGGGAAGCTGGCTCAAATTAAAGGGCTGATCATTGGTGGGTTTACTGAACTGAAAGATGTTGATCCGCCATTCGGACAGGATGTAAGAGAGATTGTATTGAATTTAGTAAAGGAATACGATTATCCGGTCTGCTTTAATTTTCCGGCAGGACATGTTTCGGATAACCGGGCTTTAATTTTAGGAAAAACTGTACATTTAAGTGTACATCAACTGAACGTGGGTCTTCATTATATTGATTAATATGGCAATTTTATCAAATTTATCGAAGTACAAAGATGCAGGTATTTTACTGATGCGTATAGGCATCGGGGTGCTGTTTATGTTTTATGGTTACCCCAAATTATTGGGTGGACCACCCATGTGGACACAAATTGGCGGCTCCATGAAAAACATTGGGGTGGACTTTTATCCGGTTTTCTGGGGGCTGATGGCCGCCCTTACCGAAACTTTCGGAGGCTTTTTGCTCATCCTCGGTTTGGCTTTCCGGCCGGTAAATTTATTACTGGCTTTCACCATGTTTATTGCGGCCTTGTATCATTATAAAGCCGGCGACGGTTTTCAGGGATACTCTCACGCCCTCGAGGCGGGTATTGTATTTCTTGCCCTGGTATTCATCGGGCCGGGGAAATATAGTGTGGATGGGAAATAAAAAAACCCGCCTTCGCGGGTTTTTTTACTAATTAATTTATTCTTTCCCACTTTTCATAAAACTCTCGTGCTCCACTCCCCCCCATATAGGAGTAATGAAGCCAAAAAGTTTTTGTAGCAGGATCATATGTATTATTGTATTTCGTAGACACCCATTCTCCTTCACCAATTTTTGCACCAAAATTTAGTTCAGCTAATGACTGATTAGTTGCAGATGGATTATCAGATGAAAGTAGAGAAAACGAAGCAGGGGTAGTCCCCAAATTTATCCCATTAATTAATGAATTTTGTGCT
>JBEDFI010000031.1:0-12758 GCA_041175245.1 Bacteroidota bacterium | reverse complement strand
AATCAATTTTGCTCCGTTCAAACCCCAGGTCTTAAAAGTCAACAAGCAGACACATTCTGCTACGACCAGTCATAAACCTATCCAGAGCGAGGAGAAAGTATTAACGGATGTGAAAATTTATCCCAATCCGGTGGGCGAACACTTAAACCTGAATTACAGCGTAAGCAAAGAGGTAAACATGACGATTAAAGTAATGGATTTTCTGGGAAATGAGGTAACCACGCTGCTTTCCCAACGAGTGCGGGTGGGCGAACAAACTAATTCGTTTAACATTCGAGCCAAACTCAACAGCGGAATGTATTTTATCCGTTTTATTGCCGGCAACGAAACGATTGTAAAGAGGATCTCGGTCTTGTAAATCGAATTTATGCTCATTTTAATATCTTCGTTACATGAAAATCATTTGCATTGGCCGTAATTACGCCGAACACGCCAAAGAGCTGAATAATCCGGTGCCTACCGTTCCTGTCATTTTCATGAAACCGGATACGGCCATTTTGAAAGATAATAAACCCTTTTACCACCCCGAATTCTCTAAAGACATTCATTATGAATTGGAGATCGTCTTGAAAGTATCGAAGGAAGGCAAACACATTGCCGAGAAATTTGCCCATAAATATTACGACGAAATCGGTTTGGGTATCGACTTCACCGCTCGTGACATCCAACAAAAGCACAAAGAAAAAGGCCTGCCCTGGGAGCTGGCTAAATCCTTTGACCACTCCGCCCCCATCAGCCACTTTATTCCAAAAGATCAATTTAAAGATCTCTATCAATTGAATTTCCACTTAGAACTCAATGGGCAAACAGTTCAAAAAGGTAATACTTCAGATCTGCTCTTTCAATTTGAAAAACTGATTGCCTTTGTTTCGCAATACATCACGCTTAAAAAAGGAGATCTGATCTTTACCGGAACACCCGAAGGCGTAGGAAAAGTAAACATCGGCGACCATTTGGCAGGTTATTTGGAGGGAGAAAAACTACTTGACTTTTTTGTAAAATAATGCCTAAAAGTTTCATAATCGGCTTGGTTCTGAATGTTTTGTCATCTGCGGCAATCGCTCAATTAAGCCAACCAAATAATGAATTCCGTTTCCCACTTGATCTAAAGCCCTCCCTATCCGGTGCATTTGGCGATTTAAGGCCTAATCATTTCCACTCCGGTTTAGATTTTAGAACCAATCAGCGGGAAGGTTACCCGGTTTATGCCATTGCCGATGGCTTTGTTTCCCGAATGAGGGTACAAATTGGTGGATTCGGTCAGGCTGTTTATCTCGATCATCCGAATGGCTATACCAGCGTATATGCCCATTTAAGTGCCTTTAATCCAAAGATTGCCAAAATGGTGAAAGACTTTCAATACCGCTTAGAAAGTTTTGAAGTAGATGTTCCTTTAATTTTTTCGGAGATTCCCGTAAAAAAGGGCGAAATCATTGGCTGGTCGGGCAATACAGGGAGTTCTGGAGGGCCACATTTACACTTCGAAATTAGGGATACCAAAACCGAAGAAGCACTCAACCCACAACTGTTCGGCTTAAAAGTACCCGATGTTTCAAAGCCAGAGATTAGAGGTATTTATCTCTACCAGTTGAATGGTGAACCCTTTAGTGAAGACACTCCAAAACAATATTTTGCGGTAAAGGGATCTTCAGGAAATTATCAGTTGGCTACTGTTCCAGTTATCAACTTAAGCGCAGAGAGTGCTTTCGGAATTGTGGCTTTTGACCGGCATGTGCAGGCAGGTGGCAGCTATGGTTTGTACAATATTGAACTCTCACTGGATGGTGAAAACATCTACACAGCCACCTGGAATAGATTTAGTTTTGATGCAAATAAGGCCATAAACTCACATCTCGATTATGCCGCTCTGAAGAAAACAGGCATGAGTATTCAAAAAAGTTTCGTAGAGCCCGGGAATCCGTTAGGCTTGTACAAAACTCAGCGGGATGGCCTGATTAAATTAGAAGATAACGAATTACACGAATTGGTTTATCAACTGAGTGATCTGGCGGGTAATTCCAGCACACTTCGTTTCAAGGTGAAGCGCAACATGAGCTCCTTTGCTTCCGAAAAAAACTCAAGACCAAAAAATTACACCTTTAATGAAGATTTTCATTTCAATAATGAAGAGGTAAGCTTATTGATTCCAAAAGGTGCGCTATACAGCCCCATTTCTTTTGAATACAGTTCGGGCAGTAAACTTCCGGGAGCTTATTCAGCACAGCATCGGATACATCGGCAACATACGCCTGTTCATATTCCCTGTACATTGGCTATTAAACCGAATGAAAACCTGGTAAAAGAGCTACAAAACAAAGCCGTGATAATCGATCAAAGAGGTGTTTCTCATGGAGGGGTTTATGAAAATGGCTTTGTGAAGGCAGAAATCAAGAATTTTGGAACTTTTCATGTTCGTGTAGATACCATCCCACCAAGAATCAGCCCCATCAATATCAATGATGGCAAAACCATGACGGGCATTTCAAAAATCGTCTTTAAAATTGCAGACCAGCTTTCGGGCATCGCTAGCTTCAAGGGCAAAATTGACGGACAGTGGGTATTGATGGAATATGATCAGAAGACAGCAACTTTATGGCATCGTTTCGATGAAAAAACTTCTCCCGGAAAACATCAGCTGGAGCTGAGTGTTGCTGACAAAAAAGGAAACACCTCAGTTTATAAAGCGAATTTTAACTTATAAATTAATATGGCAACTTTAAATCCAGGCGATCAGGCCCCCGCGTTCAGCGCCAAAAACCAAAACAGCGAAACCATTTCCCTCAGCGACTTTGTGGGAAAAACCATCATTCTTTATTTCTACCCGAAAGACGACACGCCGGGCTGTACCGCCGAGGCCTGCAGTTTCAGAGATAATTATGAAGCATTATTAGCAAAAGGTTATGTGGTGATTGGTGTGAGCACCGACGATGAAAAATCACATACCAAATTCGTCAACAAATATAACTTGCCTTTCAACCTGATTGCGGATACCGATAAAAAAATTGTGGAAGCCTACGGTGTTTGGGTGGAGAAAAGCATGTACGGCAAAACCTACATGGGTACTGCCCGCAAAACCTTCATCATCAATCCCGAAGGGAAAATTGCCCACATCATTGAAAAAGTAGACACCAAAAATTCCACCCAGCAGGTATTGGATTTGTTAGGCTAAACTTTGTGCATAAAAACCAGCGGATGTTTAAAACTTAAACATCCGCTTCCAATTGCCTTTCTTAATTTTGTAGCTAATAAACCCTTTCAATGGCTACAAACATTCAACAACTCACCCAAACAGCCAGCCAGGTAAGACGCGATATTTTACGAATGGTACACGCCTGCCAGTCCGGTCATCCCGGCGGTTCTTTAGGTTGCACCGATTTCCTGGTTGCTTTGTATTTCGAGATCATGCACCATGATCCAAGCTTCAAAATGGATGGTAAAGGCGAAGATCTCTTCTTCTTATCGAACGGACATATTTCTCCTGTTTTTTACAGCGTATTAGCCCGTTCTGGTTATTTTGAAGTAAAAGAACTGGCTACCTTCCGTAAATTGAACACCCGGCTGCAGGGCCACCCCACCACCCACGAGCATTTGCCTGGGGTACGTATGGCTTCGGGCTCTTTGGGACAGGGACTTTCGGTAGCTATTGGTGCTGCCATCACTAAAAAGCTGAATGGCGATACTTCATTGGTATTTTCCCTTCACGGAGATGGAGAAATTCAAGAAGGTCAGATTTGGGAGGCGGCCATGTACGCACCCCACAATAAAATAGATAATTTAATTGCTACCATTGATGTGAACGGGCAGCAAATTGACGGTTCTACAGACCAGGTGTTGTCTTTGGGTAGCTTGAGAGCGAAATGGGAAGCCTTCGGCTGGGAAGTGTTGGAAATGAGCGGTAACGATATGGCCGATGTGGTTCGGGTATTACATCTGGCGAAAGCCAAAACCTTTAAAGGCAAACCGATTTTGATCCTGATGCAAACCGAAATGGGCAATGGGGTAGATTTCATGATGCATTCGCATAAATGGCATGGCATTGCTCCGAACGATGAGCAACTGGCCAATGCTTTAGGTCAGTTAGAAGAAACTTTAGGCGACTATTAATCCTGCAATCTCCATGAAAAAATATACGTACACAGAGAAAAAAGATACCCGTTCGGGTTTTGGCGCCGGATTACTGGAAGCCGGAAAAAAGAATAAAGAAGTGGTGGCACTTTGTGCCGATTTGACCGGCTCATTGAAAATGGATGCCTTCCAGAAAGAATTTCCGGAGCGCTTTTTCCAGGTAGGCATAGCCGAGGCCAATATGATCGGCATTGCGGCCGGTATGACCATTGGGGGCAAGATTCCGTTTACCGGAACTTTTGCCAATTTTTCTACCGGAAGGGTATACGATCAGATCCGCCAGTCGGTGGCTTACTCTGATAAAAATGTAAAGATCTGCGCTTCACATGCCGGATTAACTTTGGGCGAGGATGGGGCCACGCACCAGATCCTGGAAGATATCGGCATGATGAAAATGCTGCCGGGCATGACGGTGATCAACCCCTGCGATTACAACCAGACCAAAGCGGCCACCATCGCGATAGCCGAGCACGAAGGTCCGGTTTACTTGCGCTTTGGCCGCCCGACGGTGCCGGTATTTACCGATCCGGATCAGAAATTTGAGATCGGTAAGGCCTGGATGGTAAACGAAGGAGTCGATGTGAGCATCTTTGCCACCGGACATTTAGTATGGAAAGCCATCGAAGCCGGAGAAAAATTGGCAGAATTGGGCATCAATGCCGAAATTATTAATATCCATACCATTAAACCTTTGGATGTGCAGGCCATCTTAACTTCAGTTACCAAAACCGGCTGTGTGGTTTCTGCCGAAGAGCATAACCGCCTGGGTGGTTTGGGTGATAGCATTGCTCAGGTACTGGCGCAGCATTTACCGGCTCCACAAGAATATGTGGCGGTAGATGACAGTTTCGGCGAGAGCGGCACACCCGATCAATTGATGGATAAATACGGCCTGAACAGCGAGGCGATTGTGAAAGCGGTTCAGAAAGTAATAGCCAGAAAGCATGCCAGGGGCTAACACTCGGAATCAGCCGAAATTTAGGTCCTTTATAAACTTAAATAATGCTGATAAACGATTCTGAAATTCTAGAAAAATTTGCCCAGGAACGCAGCCGGAACGAGGCCTTCGGCCTACTTCTCCAAAAATATCAGCAGAAAATTTACTGGCTTTGCCGCCGCATGGTCATCGATCATGACGATGCCGACGACCTGGTGCAGGAGGTGTTCATCAAAGTTTGGAAAAACCTCGATGGCTTTCGGCGGGATGCCCAATTGTACAGCTGGATTTACCGCATTGCCAGTAACGAATGTCTTCAGTTTCTCGAAAAAAAGAAAAAACGTAACCATACATCGCTTCATGATGTTGGGGATACATTGGCCGACAACCTTTCTTCCTCCGATTTTCTAAGTGGCGACCAGATCCAGCGAAAGTTGTATGCAGCAATGGAAACCTTGCCGGCGAAGCAAAAGCTGATTTTCCAGTTAAAATATTTTGAAGAACTGAAATACGAAGAAATCTCAGCCACATTGGGAACCAGTGTAGGAGCACTTAAAGCCTCTTTTCATCTGGCTGTAAAGAAAATTGAAGCGCATTTATTATCGAAAGATTAAACCTTTGTAGTATTCATCCATCTTAAAAACAAATGAGAACAAACATGCATAGCAAACAATGGCAGGAGCAGGCCCCAACACTGGCCAAGATGGAGAAGATTAATCCATTTGAGGTTCCTGCTGGTTATTTCGAGACCCTTTCGGATCGGATCAGCCAGCGGATGGCAGCAGAAAATACTAAGCCTGCAAAAATCCGGATCATTCCAATGTGGACCCGATACGCAGCTGCAGCTTGTTTAACCTGCGTATTAGGTATCACTTTGTATCTCAATTTAAAACAAAACGCTTCGGCAACAGTCAACTGGAACGAGATCCCTGATCAGGAGATCGTGGCCTATCTGGAAATGAACCTCGAGGATGCAGATGCCGCCCTGATCATTAATAATCTGGATGAACAATCGGCACCAGGACTGGCTAGCGGAGTAAATGAACAAGAAATAGAAATGTATATTAATCAAAGTTTATGAAAAATCTAAAAAACTCATTATTAGTAACCGGATTACTGATTTGCTCATTGAGCACGAATGCCTTCGCCCAAGGCAGACCTAAGGATGAAGAGCGCCAATCTCGCCCTATTACGGTCCAGGGCCAGCCACTGAACCGTGAGATGCGTGGACGCACCCCGATACAAGGGATGCAAATGGAGAAACTAGAGGCCGCTAAAATTGGCTTTCTGACCCAAAAACTTGATCTGAGCACTAAAGAAGCAGAAAAATTCTGGCCAGTTTACAACCAATACCAGAAAGAGATGAGAGAAGTTGCCAAAGAACGTATGGCTAAACGCAGGGCGGAAGACCAAGCATCGGCCGAGGAGCGTTTGAACGAGCAGCTCGAAGCAGAAAGCCGCGTACTCGACCTTCGTAAAAAATACACTCGGGAGTTCAACAAAGTAATTTCTACAGAGAAAGTGTTACGTTTGTTCGAAGCTGAAAAACAGTTCAGACAGGAACTGATCAAACGAATGCAAGAGCGCAGAAAATACTAATTGTAAACTAAGGTTTCTTTTACAAAGGCTTTCGGAATAATCCGAAGGCCTTTTGTATTTTTGGACATGCTCAGTCAAAAACAACTTTTCCTGATGAATACCGCACAAACTTCGGGCAGTCCCAAACTACTGGAAATTGAACGCAGCGAAGGCCTGTATTTGTACAGTCCGGATGGGAAAAGTTACCTGGACCTGATCTCGGGATTTGCCGTGAGCAACATTGGCCACCGGCATCCGAAAGTATTAGAAGCCATCCAGGAACAGGCTGGACGCTTTTTACACATCACTGTATTTGGTGAATGTGTGCAGGCTCCACAGGTAAAGCTGGCTGAAAAATTTCAAGAGGTATTACCCTCAGCCCTGGGCTCCATCTATTTTGTAAATTCTGGCTCTGAAGCTACCGAAGGAGCAATGAAACTGGCCAAGCGCCATACCAAGCGCTCGGAGATCATCGCTTTTAAAAACTCCTATCATGGCAGTACACAAGGCTCGCTTAGTGTAATGGGAAATGAGCATTATAAGCAAGCCTACCGCCCCTTGTTGCCAGATATCCGGTTTATCTGTTTCAATAAAACGGAAGATCTTGTTCACATTAGCGAAAGAACCGCAGCTGTAATTATGGAAACCATACAAGGGGAAGCAGGAATCCGGGTGCCAGATATTGCCTTCATACAGGCCTTACGAAAACGTTGTACCGAAACCGGAACCTTATTGATTCTGGATGAAATTCAGTCGGGCTTTGGCCGTACCGGCCGATTCTTCGCTTTCGAGCATTTTGGAATAGTCCCTGATATTTTACTGCTGGCGAAAGGGATGGGCGGCGGTTTGCCGATCGGTGCATTTATCTCCAGCAAGGCCATTATGGATAGCCTGAAAGAAAATCCAATCCTTGGACATATTACCACTTTTGGCGGCCACCCACTCAGTTGTGCAGCCAGTCTGGCTACTTTAAATGTAATTCTGGATGAAAAACTGATGGAAGGGATATCCGCTAAGGAAATCTTATTCCGCGACTTATTGTTTCATCCAAAAATAAAAGAAGTAAGGGGTAAAGGGCTCATGCTCAGTATAGAGCTGGGTAGTTTTGAATTGGTAGAAAAAGTTTCTAAATATTGCCAGGATAAAGGCCTCATCATCGACTGGTTCCTGCATTGCGAAACGGCCATGCGCATTGCCCCGCCGCTTACTATTGATGAGGAGGCGATCAGATTCGCTTGCGATACCATCATCGAAGCCCTGGAACAAGCATAAAAAAATCCGGCCACTACTGGCCGGATCTTCTCTTAATTAGTTGAACAATTTTACAACTGCTTGCTTAATTTATCGGCTAAAACTGATTTTGGCACGGCACCAATTTGTTTGTCAACGATCTCTCCGCCTTTAAAGAATAATAAGGCAGGGATATTACGGATGCCAAATTTCATCGAGATTTCCGGATTGGAATCTACATCCACCTTACCTACGATTGCTTTTCCTTCGTATTCTTTGGCCAACTCATCTACTACCGGGCCCACCATACGGCATGGACCGCACCATTCTGCCCAAAAATCTACCAATACCGGTTTATCTGATTTTAAAACAACTTCATCGAAGTTAGCGTCTGTTATTTCTAATGCCATGATTTATGATTTATTGATAATCAAATTTAGAAAGTTCGCTTCAATTTCAAGAATCTGCCGCTAATTCTGACACTAATTCAACTTATAGCTCACTCCTTTTAAGCTGTTTATGTCCTCCAAAAATTGATTGCTCGGATTTACTTTAAGTCCCTTGGCTGGCATTTCGAGCACATTTCCTCCATCAAAATCAACCAGACGAATACGTAATCCACATTTTCGGTCTGGATGTTGTTTGGCATTCACTTTAACGATTTCATCCAGCTGGGCCATCAGTTCATCGCCCACTTCTGTTAGGGGTAGCTGAATAGTAAGCACTTTGGCCATTTTATCTCTCAATTCAGAAAGAAGCGAGATGCTGTTGATCTTAAATTCCCAGTTTCCTTCCTGGCGGAATCGCTCGGCTACAAGCCCCCGTAATTGCAAAAAGTAGCCATCTTCCATAAATTGACGAAATTTTACATAATCATCCCCAAACAAGACCAATTCTACCGATTCGTGATAATCTTCAAAAACGAAAGAACCGAATGGTTTACCAGTTTTGGTGGTTCGATGGGTAGATTTTGAAACCAAGCCGCCTACAATGAGCTCCCTACCACGAATTTTTAGAAATTCGGTTTGATCCTCCTCCATCATCTCCCCCGATTTAATGCGATTCAGTAAGCTCAGCTGTTTAACCTCATGCGTACAGAAATGATTGATCTCAAATCGGTAATTATCTAGTGGGTGGCCGGTGAGGTAAATACCAATCACTTCCTTTTCATACTTTAATTTTTCCAGCAATGGCCATTCTTCACAATCGGCCAATACAGGTTCCTGAATGAGGGCATCACTGGTGCCGCCAAATAAGGAATTTTGTGAGGTGTTTTGCTGATTTTGAAAGTCATTGGCATACTTGATCAATCGGTCGATGGCATTGGTCAAGCCACCATCTATCCTCTGCATAAATTTGGCCCGATTTTCTTCAAAAGCATCAAAAGCACCGCTGTAGACTAAATTCTCGTACACTTTCTTGTTTACGGCTCTGGGATTAATCCTGCGGGCAAAATCAGAAATACTTACATAGGGGCCCTTTGCTGTGCGTTCTTCTACTATGTTTTCTACCGCTTTTTCACCTACACCCTTTATTCCGGCCATACCAAATCGGATTTCCCCTTTTTTATTAACGGTAAAGTTCAATTCTGATTCGTTGATGTCCGGACCCAAAACGGGAATTCCCATCTTACGGCATTCATCCATAAAGAAAGAAATCTTTTCAATATTGCCCTGATTGTTCAGAACGGCTGCCATGTATTCTGCCGGATAATTGGCCTTCAGGTAGGCCGTTTGGTAGGCTACAAAAGCATAACAGGTTGAATGCGATTTGTTGAAGGCATATTGTGCGAACGACTCCCAGTCGGTCCATATTTTTTCACAAATTTCAGGAGCATGTCCATTGGCCTGAGCGCCTTCCATAAATTGCGATTTCATTTTATTGAGGATCTCAATTTGCTTCTTACCCATTGCCTTTCGCAACACGTCGGCATCACCTTTACTGAAATTGGCTAATTTCTGCGAAAGCAACATCACTTGCTCCTGGTACACGGTAATTCCGTAAGTTTCTTGCAGGTATTCCTGCATGTCGGCTAGGTCGTAACTTACTTGTTCTCGACCATGTTTGCGTTGAATAAATTGCGGAATGTAAACCATCGGACCCGGTCGGTAGAGTGCATTCATCGCGATAAGGTCTTCAAACTTATCGGGTTTCAGGTCTCGGAGATACATTTGCATGCCATCGCTCTCAAACTGAAAAGTTCCGTTGGTATCTCCTTTTTGATAAAGCTCGAAAGTTTTAGCATCGTCCAGCGGAATGTGGTCAATATCTATTTCAATACCATGATTTTGCCGAATCAGATTGAGTGCATCTTTGATGATGGTCAAGGTTTTGAGACCCAAAAAATCCATCTTTATCACCCCGGAATCTTCAATTACCCTGCCATCGTATTGAGTAATCAATAAATCAGATTCTTTCGAGGTAGCTACCGGGATGATATTGGTTAAATCGTCAGGAGCAATGATAATTCCGGCCGCATGAATCCCTACATTTCGAACAGAACCCTCCAGGACCATGGCCTCTTTAAGCACCTTAGCATGGACGGTTTTCTCTTCGGAGAGGATCTTACGCAGCTTTTTTACATTTTCGAGGTCATCATTGGCCAGTTCCTTTTTGATGGTATCCAGCGGAGCCGTTAACACTTGCACCAGGTTGGTTCCAGGTCGATCGGGCACCAACTTCGCCAGGGCGTTTGACTCGGCCAAAGGCAGATCGAGCACCCTGGCTACATCTTTAATACTCGATTTAGCTGCCATCGAACCATAGGTGATAATTTGTGCAACCTGGTTCTTGCCGTATTTATCGACCACATAATCGATTACTTTCTGGCGCCCTGCATCATCAAAATCCGTATCAATATCGGGCATTGATTTCCTGTCGGGATTGAGGAAACGCTCGAAAAGTAAATTATACTTAATGGGGTCGATGTTGGTGATCCCAATGCAATAAGCCACCACCGATCCCGCAGCAGAACCTCTACCGGGACCTACAAATACCCCCAAATCACGACCGGCCTGAATAAAATCAGATACGATGAGGAAGTAGCCGGCAAAACCCATGAGCTTGATGGTGTTCAGCTCAAAATCGATTCGCTCTTGCACCTCGGGACTGATCTCAACATAACGGTTTTTTGCACCTTTATGGGTAATATCTCTCAAATACTCCCATTGGTTCAGGGTATCGTCGGCATGGATCTTAAATTCGGGTGGAATGGGGAAATTCGGGAGTAAAATATCCCGTTTTAACTCCAATACCTCCACCTTGTCTACAATTTCATTGGTATTATCCAAGGCTTCCGGAAGATCATGAAAGAGTTGGGCCATTTCGGCTTGTGTCTTAAAAAAGAACTGATCATTCGGAAAACCAAACCTGAAACCACGACCGCCTTCTTCATCCGTGGCAATCGGGGTGCTCTGCATGTCGCCGGTGTTCACACACAATAAAATATCGTGTGCATTGGCGTCTTGTTGGTCTACATAATGTGAATCGTTGGAACAAATAACCGGTACCTCGTATTTTTTAGCAAATCTTAGCAGGACCTCATTTACTTTATTTTGTTCCGGAATGTCGTGGCGCTGCAGTTCGATGTAATAATCTTTGCCAAATAAATCCAGCCACCATTTAAACTCCTTTTCTGCACTTTCTTCTCCCTCATTTAAAATACTTTGGGGAACACTGGCTCCCAAACAACAGGTGGTGGCAATTAATCCTTCATGATATTGCTCAATCAACTGCTTATCAATCCGGGGCCATTTACTGTATAAGCCTTCCATGTAGCCCAGAGAACATAGTTTGACCAGGTTTTGGTAGCCTTGGGCATTTTTGGCTAAAAAGAGCTGATGGTATCGTTGATCCCGGATCTCTTTAGTGAATGTTTTTTTATGACGGTCGTCCACTACATAAAACTCACAGCCTACAATGGGCTTCACCCCATACTTTTTCGCCTCAGCCACAAATTTAAAGGCTCCAAACATGTTCCCATGATCGGTAATGGCCATGGCTTTCATGCCATCAGCCTGAGCTTTTTTAAACAAACGGCTAATGTCAGCGGCTCCGTCGAGCAGCGAAAACTGGGTATGTACGTGCAGGTGTGAGAAATCGGGCATCTATAACAAAATCATTAATCCATCAAAAAAAAGCCGGCCTGAATCCCCTTAGAAACTCAATTCATTTTTGAAAAGTTTGGCGTATTTCCGCTTGTCAAATTTGTAAAGTTTGGCGGCACGGTAAGATACTCCCTTTTGCTTTTCATCTAATTCCTTCAAAATACCATAATTGAGCATTTTTTTACGGAAGTTTCGTTTGTCTAATTTTTTATTGAGCACCGCTTCATATAAACTTTGCAGCTGAGTAAGGGTAAATTTCTCAGGCAGAAGTTCAAATGCGATGGGCTGGTAGGCAATTTTCCGTCTGATCTTCTGCAGCGCCTTCGCGAAGATGGCACTGTGGTCAAATGCCAATTCAGGCAGCTGATCAACCGGATGCCAGATGGCCTTCTTGGCATAACTGGTTACGGGCTTTAGTTCTTTGGCACCGCTCAAGCGGAGCATGGCAAAGTAAGCCACGGTAATTACCCGGCCTTGGGGGTGTCTTTTTACCTCACCGAAAGTATGGAACTGCTCCATGAAAATATCTCTCAAACCCGTTAATTCATATAAGATCCGGGCAGCTGCTTCGTCTATGCTTTCACCCTGCTCGACCAAATAGCCCGGCAAAGCGAGCCAATCTTTAAATGGCTCTTCATTTCGTTCAATAAGCAATATTTTCAACTCTCCCTTGTCGAAACCAAAGATGACACAGTCTGTAGAAAATACCGACTCAAAAATGGGTAGTTTATCCTTCAAATTGCTGAATATTTTAATGGCTTAAAGATAAATTTATTTATAGT
>JBEDFI010000030.1:0-12796 GCA_041175245.1 Bacteroidota bacterium | reverse complement strand
TTACAAGACAATTTAATCTACGCAATCCCGCTCATGGGTCTATTCGGCATTTTGGTGATGTTGATCAAATCTGCCTGGGTAAGCAAACAAGATGCAGGCGATGAAAATATGCGCACCTTGGCCGGCTACATTGCCGATGGTGCCATGGCTTTCTTAAGAGCCGAATGGAAAATTTTAACCTATTTCGCCATTATTGCAGCAGTATTATTGGCCTATTCCGGAACTTTGGTCGAAACTTCCAGCCCGGTAATTGCCATTTCCTTCCTGATTGGCGCTTTTACATCCGCTTTCGCGGGATACATTGGTATGAACATCGCTACCAAAGCAAACGTTCGCACCACACAAGCAGCCCGTACCAGCTTAGCTAAAGCCCTTAAAGTATCTTTTACGGGGGGTAGTGTAATGGGTATCGGTGTGGCTGGTTTAGCCGTTTTGGGCATTGGCTCTCTTTTTATTGTGTTTTATAACCTCTACGTGGTACAAACTGGTGGAAGCGTGAATGGCAAAGAGATGGAGAAGGCCCTTGAAGTGCTGGCCGGTTTCTCTTTAGGTGCCGAGTCAATTGCCTTGTTTGCCCGTGTAGGTGGCGGTATTTATACCAAAGCTGCCGACGTAGGTGCAGACTTGGTGGGTAAGGTAGAAGCAGGAATTCCTGAAGACGATGTACGTAATCCGGCAACCATTGCCGATAACGTAGGTGATAACGTGGGTGACGTGGCCGGTATGGGTGCCGACTTATTCGGTTCTTATGTTGCTACCATCCTGGCCACCATGGTATTGGGTCGTGAGATTATTTCTGCCGATAATTTCGGTGGAATCGCTCCCATCCTATTGCCAATGCTGATTGCCGGTCTGGGACTGATTTTCTCGATTGTATCTACGTATTTGGTACGCATCTCCAAAGAAACAGACAGCGTACAAAACGCATTAAACATTGGTAACTGGTCATCTATCATCATGACAGCGGTTGCAGCTTTCTTTGCAGTACGGTGGTTATTACCCGAAACCATGAGTATTCGTGGTTTTGAATTCACCAAAACCGATGTATTTCTGGCCATTGTGGTAGGTTTGGTAGTGGGTGCATTGATGAGTATCATCACTGAATACTACACCGCCATGGGCAAGCGTCCGGTAAATTCAATTATTAAACAATCTGCTACCGGCCATGCCACCAATATTATTGGCGGTTTAGCCGTAGGTATGGAATCAACCGTATTACCAATTTTGGTACTGGCTGCCGGTATTTACGGTTCTTATTACTTTGCAGGATTATATGGAGTGGCGATTGCTGCGGCCGGTATGATGGCCACAACAGCCATGCAATTGGCGATCGATGCATTCGGCCCGATTGCCGATAATGCCGGTGGTATTGCCGAAATGAGCCAGCTGCCTGAAGAGGTGCGTGGCCGTACCGATAACCTGGATGCCGTGGGTAACACTACCGCTGCTACCGGTAAAGGTTTTGCCATTGCTTCTGCAGCCTTAACTTCTTTGGCTTTATTTGCTGCCTTCGTAGGCATTGCCGGTATCGACCGCATCGACATCTACAAAGCCGACGTATTGGCTGGTTTATTTGTGGGTGGGATGATTCCGTTTATTTTCTCAGCCTTATGTATTTCTGCAGTAGGCCGTGCCGCCATGGATATGGTGCAGGAAGTACGTCGTCAGTTCCGCGAAATACCAGGTATTATGGAGTATAAGGCCAAGCCTGAGTACGAGAAATGTGTTGCTATTTCCACACAGGCCTCTATCCGCGAAATGATGTTGCCAGGCGCTATCGCTCTCATTGTTCCAATACTGGTAGGTTTTGCCTTTGGTCCGGAAGTATTGGGTGGTTTATTAGCCGGTGTAACCGTATCGGGTGTATTGATGGGCATGTTCCAGTCAAACGCCGGGGGCGCATGGGATAATGCCAAGAAATCGTTTGAAAAAGGAGTGGAGATCAACGGAGAAATGTTTTACAAAAAATCTGAACCACATAAGGCTTCAGTAACCGGTGATACCGTGGGTGATCCGTTCAAAGATACTTCAGGTCCCTCTATGAACATCCTGATCAAATTAATGTCAATCGTATCCTTGGTAATTGCACCCCACATCTCTGCAGGTCATAAAGCTGCCGATAATCTGGAAGTTCGTAAAGAAGTGAAAGTAAGCGTTACCGTTGATTCTTTGGGCAATCAGCAAGTAGATACCCTGATCAACAAAACCGATACTATTAAGTAATAAACGAGTATTAATTTATTTAAAACGGGATTTCTTTACCGAAATCCCTTTTTCATTTTCGGAATAAATTAATTAGGTTTGGTACTTTAGAAAAATCAAACAACATGAAATTCACTAAATCTTTAACACAATTATTAGCGGAAGCCAATGCTTCGGGAGAAGGCTCCCTGAAGCGTACCCTGGGTAGCTGGAACCTAATTGCATTGGGTATTGGTGCCATCATTGGTGCAGGTCTATTTGTTCGGACTGCCGCCGCTGCCGGAGAAGCAGCCGGAGCAGCAGTAACTTTGTCATTTATCATTGCAGCCATTGGTTGTGCATTTGCCGGACTCTGTTACGCAGAATTTGCGGCTATGATTCCTATCGCCGGTAGTGCCTATACCTATGCCTATACCACCATGGGCGAAGTGGTAGCCTGGATCATTGGCTGGGCCCTCATCATGGAATATGCTTTAGGTGCAGCAACCGTTTCCATTGCATGGAGTGAATATCTGAATAAATTACTCGGCGGGGCCATCCCCTATGAATGGTCACACTCTCCATTCGAATCCCTGAATGGAGTATCGGGTATCATTAATTTACCAGCCTTGATCATTTTGTTATTACTCACGCTGGTACTGATTAAGGGAACTCAAGAATCGGCCAAGCTGAATGCTGTAATAGTGTTCATTAAGGTGGCCATTGTTTTGATCTTTATCATCATTGGATGGCAATTCATCAAACCCGAAAACCATACACCATACTTAATTCCTGAAGGAACTCCCGGACATGAAGGCTTCTTCAAATGGGGTTGGGGCGGTGTATTGGGGGGTGCAGCCATTGTGTTCTTCGCTTTCATCGGTTTTGATGCAGTAAGTACCGCAGCTCAGGAAGCCAAAAACCCGAAAAAAGATATGCCGATTGGTATTTTGGGATCTTTGGTGGTTTGTACAATCCTGTATATCCTGTTCTCCTATGTATTAACTGGTGTTACTAATTGGAGCGAATTCGCTGATCCAGAAAAAGGCAAAGAAGCATCCGTTGCGTACGCAATCTCCACTTATATGACTGGATACAGTTGGCTGGCAACCGGTATTACCGTAGCCATCCTTGCGGGATTTTCTTCGGTTATTCTGGTGATGTTATTGGGCCAGTCAAGAGTATTTTACACCATGTCTAAAGATGGTTTATTACCAAAAATATTCTCCGAATTACACCCTAAATTTAGTACCCCGTACAAGAGTAACATCATCTTATTTTTCCTTGTTGGTGGATTTGCAGCCTTTGTTCCTGGAAGCGTAGCCGGTGATTTAACTTCTTTCGGTACCCTCCTGGCCTTCGTACTGGTAAGTGCAGGTATTTGGATTTTACGCGTACAAAGCCCTGATCTGGATCGCCCTTTCAAAACTCCATTGGTTCCATTAGTACCTATAATGGGAATCTTAGTGTGTGGCGGTATGATCGTAGCATTAGATTTAAACACCCTGAAGGTGGCCGCAGTATGGATGGCATTAGGCCTTTTAGTGTACTTCGTATACAGTAAAAATCATAGCGTGGTTCGTAAAGAAGCCGCTGCTAAAAAATAAACCGATTAGATGATCGATAAAAAAGGTTCCGGGAATTCCCGGAACCTTTTTTGTTTAATTGTACCTTTGGCAAACGATTTAACATGAATCAATACTTCAGCTTCAATCTAAAAGAGATCCTCTCGGTTACCATGATCCTGTTTGCGATCATCGATATTCTGGGATCTATTCCGGTGGTAATTCAATTGCGCCAAAAAGCAGGGCATATTCAATCAGAAAAGGCCAGCATCGTTTCCCTGACACTCATGATCCTATTCCTGTTTATTGGGGAAGGATTATTGGGAATCATCGGAATCGACATTCAATCTTTTGCCATTGCAGGTTCATTGGTCATTTTTTTCATCGCCATGGAAATGGTATTGGGCATCAATTTCTTTAAAGAAGAAGTTCCGGAAAGTGTATCCATCGTTCCGCTGGCCTTCCCTTTAATTGCCGGGGCGGGCACCATGACCACCCTTCTGTCTCTGAAATCAGAATACGCCACGCAAAATATCATTGTAGGTATCATCCTCAACATGATCTTTGTGTACATCGTATTAAAGAATACGGCTCGTTTAGAGAAACTATTCGGCAAATCGGGTTTGAACGTGTTGCGTAAGGCCTTCGGAATTATTCTGCTCGCTATCGCGATTAAATTATTCCGTAACAATACAGGTTTATAGGCGATTGCAATGAGTAACAAAGCGATGATCTTGCGTCACCTGCTTCTACTACTCCAAAGTAGGATTGATGAATGTAAAGCAACTATTTTACTACTCAGAGAATCCAGAAATAATGAAAGTAAAAGTAGTGCAGGCGATAAATACGAAACCGGCCGGGCCATGGCCCAAATAGAACTCGATAAACTACAGCAACAGCTGCAAAATCACCTGTCGCTGCAAGCGGAGCTGCTCAAAATACAGCCGGAAATACGTACGGGAAAAGCTGGATTTGGAAGTCTGCTGAACACTAGTGTGGGAAATTATTTTATTTCGGTTGGAATTGGTAAAATTGAAGTAAAAGAAGAGGCTGTGTACGCAATTTCACTCGCTTCGCCCATTGGGCAGGCCTTGAAGGGTGCACAGCAAGGGGATGAAATTATTTTCAATGGGAATTCCATTCAAATTCTTAATATAGAATAGTAAATATGAACAATAGTCCTTATCCATGTCTTTGGTTTGATGACCAGGCCAAAGCAGCAGCCGAATTTTATTGCCGTATTTTCCCAAATTCGAAAATTCTAAATATCACACCCATGGTCGCAGTATTTGAGTTGAATGGCACCCGCTTCATGGGCCTGAACGGCGGACCGGAGTACAGCATCAATGAAGGCGTGTCTTTCGTGATCAACTGCGACACGCAGGATGAGATTGACCACTACTGGAATAGCTTTGCCGACGGCGGTCTGGAGAGCAAATGCGGCTGGATCAAAGATAAATTCGGTGTTTGGTGGCAGGTAGTGCCCAGTATCTTAGGCAAACTGATGAGCGATCCGGAAAAGGCACCTAAAGCCATGTATGCATATATGCAAATGAAGAAGTTTGATATTGCGAAACTGATTGAGGCAACTCAAAATTAGTTGTTATTGTCATGCTAAACGGAGTGAAGCATCTTCCGTTATGCCGAAAGATTCCTCAATCGTTCGGAATGACAAAATAGTTTATTGTTTTATTAACCGGGCCACAAACATGCTATCCGCTTTACGGCTGTAGCCTTTCAGAATTTCCATTTTTTCAAGCTGCAGGCCTAATTCCTTGGTCAGGTATTGAACCATCTTCTCATTCTCTTCTTTAAACACCGAACAGGTAATGTAGATGAGTGGCTTGCCTGGCTTCAGGTATTTGACCACGTTCTTAGCAATGCTTTGCTGCAGCGATTGAAAACCAGCAATTTTGCCTTCACTAAACTGACTGATCATTTCGGGTGTACGGCCCCAGGTACCCGAACCAGTACACGGCGCATCGAGGATGATCCCATCGAATTCGTAATGGTGCAGGATTGGGTCGGGATTTTGGGTCAGGTCGATTACTTTTTTCTGGTAGTTTTTGATTTGGTTCACATTAAACCGCTCCTCGAGGTTATTCAATACACTCTCCCGTACATCCGATACCAGCAATTTGACCGTAGGTTCCAACTGATGCAACAGAATGGATTTGCCACCAGAAGCGGCACAAGCATCCCACCAATACTCCCATTTGGCAGGCTGAAAATAAGCCGCGGTCTGTTGCGATGAGGCATCCTGCACTTCGTACCAAGAGGTCTCCAAAATCTGATCCAATTTCGTGCCATTGATGAAGGCCATACTTTGTTCGCTTAAGGCTTGATTTGGAATTCCCGCTGTAGCTAATTTAGCTTTCACCAAGGCCTCCTTACCAGGATGAAGGCGAATGAACAGTTCAGGCTGGATGAATAAGGATTGCAGGAAAGCTTGTTGATTGATGCCCTCGCTCAAATGCATCCCCCAAGGAAACACCTCCGCCAAAACGAAAGCATACTCCTTTTCAAGCAAGGCTATCTTATCGGCCAAGGGCCATTCGATCTTTTCAGCCAGTTCTGGTTTGAAATGAGCGAGAAAATCGTTTGAGTTTTGACTACATAAAAATTCTGCCAGAAACAGTCTTTCCTGAACAGGCAAAGAACTACAGGCCTTACCCAGACGGAAATAACTGTAGAGCAAACGCGAGGCCATGCGTCTGTCGCCGGAGCCCATGGCCTTGTTTTTACGGAAATAATCAGGCAAAAATTTAGCCAATGGCTTATCAGCCGGATAGGCTTCTAAAACCCTTAAAAAATTACGCAGATACGCTTCGGCACGCATTACTCCCACTCAATGGTAGCCGGTGGTTTAGAACTGATGTCGTACACCACGCGGTTGATGCCTTTCACATTATTGATGATCTCATTGGAGATTTTGGCCAGCAATTCATAAGGCAAATGGCTCCAATCGGCAGTCATGCCGTCTACCGAACCCACTGCACGTAAACAGATCACATGTTCGTAGGTACGCTCATCGCCCATTACCCCTACGGATTGCACCGGCAGAAAAATGGCGCCGGCCTGCCAAACCTTGTCGTACCAGCCGGAGGCTTTGAGCTGATCGATATAAATAGCATCGGCTTCTTGCAAGATGCGTACTTTTTCTGGGGTAATATCTTCGAGGATACGGATGGCCAAACCCGGGCCCGGGAAAGGATGGCGACCTAAAAGATTGGCATCAATACCCAGTGCTTTACCCACCCTGCGGACTTCGTCTTTAAATAAGGTATTCAATGGCTCCACGACTTTCAATTTCATAAAATCGGGCAATCCGCCTACATTGTGGTGCGATTTGATGGTAGCCGAGGGGCCTTTTACCGAAACGGATTCGATCACATCGGGGTAAATGGTGCCCTGACCGAGCCATTTCACATCCTGCACCTCATGGGCAGCATCATCAAATACTTCAATAAATACCCGGCCAATGGCTTTACGTTTGGCTTCAGGATCTTTGATCCCGGTAAGAGCGTCATAAAAACGCTGTTTAGCGTCAATACCTTTAATATTTAAGCCCATGTGCTCATACGAATCGAGCACCTGCTGGAATTCATTTTTACGTAGTAATCCGTTGTCCACAAAAATACAATGAAGGTTTTTGCCGATGGCCTGGTGTAGCAATACGGCAGCCACGGTAGAATCTACCCCACCGGATAAGCCAAGCACCACTTTATCGTTTCCTAATTTTTCGCGTAAGCCGGAAATGGTAGTTTCGATAAAAGAATCCGGTGTCCAATTTTGTGAACAGCCGCAAATATCCACCAGGAAATTCTCCAGTAATTGCTTACCGTCAGTACTATGCGTTACTTCCGGGTGGAACTGAATGCCCCACATTTGTTTGTTCTTGATTTGATAGGCTGCAGCCTTTACCGTATTGGTACTGGCAATGATCTCAAAATCAGCAGGAATTTTGGCAATGGTATCGCTGTGCGACATCCATACCTGCGATTGTTTTGGAATATCTTTGAGAAGCGGATTGCCATCGTTCACATAATCTAAATGCACTCTGCCGTACTCTCTTGTTGAAGAAGCCTGTACTTCGCCTCCGCTATGCTGAGCCATATACTGCGCACCGTAACAAACGCCTAATACCGGATACTTTCCATCCCAAACCTTAAAATCTACCTGCGGAGCATCATCCTGACGCACCGAGTACGGACTTCCGGAAAGAATGATACCTTTCCAACTTTGGTCTAATTCAGGGATGTGATTAAAAGGATGTATTTCACAGTAAACGTTTAGCTCGCGAACGCGACGGGCAATCAATTGGGTATACTGGGAACCGAAGTCGAGAATGAGAATTTTTTCCTGCATGGGCAAAGATAGCAGATAATCCTGAAGCCCAAGGCGTAAAATGTATAGTTTTTAGCAAAAATTTGACGAAAATCGCCTGAATTCTCCTACCCTTTTTGTTAAATTCGGGCATAATTTCAGAAACCATCACAATATTCTAAATCATATGAAAATTACCGTTGTAGGTGCCGGAGCCGTAGGTGCGACTTGTGCCGATAACATTGCCCGCAAAGAATTAGCCACAGAACTGGTTCTTTTAGACATTAAAGAGGGTTTTGCGGAAGGCAAGGCCATGGACATGATGCAAACCGCTACCTTACTGGGTTTTGATACCAAAATTACCGGAAGCACCAACGATTACAGTAAAACTGCCAATTCGGATGTGGTGGTAATCACTTCGGGTATTCCGCGTAAGCCTGGCATGACCCGTGAGGAACTGATCGGTACCAATGCGAACATCGTGAAAGGTGTGGTAGAAAATCTCCTGAAGTTTTCTCCAAACGCGATCATCGTGGTAATCTCAAACCCGATGGATACCATGACTTACCTGGCCTTGAAATCAAGCGGATTGCCAAAAAACCGTATCATCGGTATGGGCGGTATTCTTGATAGTGCCCGCTTTAAATATTATTTGAGTCAGGCTCTGAACTGCTCGGCTAACGACCTGCATGGCGTGGTCATTGGCGGTCACGGTGATACCACCATGATTCCATTGACCCGATTGGCGCAGCTGAACGGCTTTGCGGTTTCTAACTTACTGGATGCGGCTACCCTGCAGAAAGTAGCGGCCGATACCATGGTGGGCGGTGCAACTCTAACAGGTTTGTTAGGTACTTCGGCCTGGTATGCCCCGGGTGCAGCGGGCGCAGCTTTAGTGGAAAGCATTGTACGTGATGAGAAGAAAGTATTCCCTTGCTGCGTGGCTTTAGACGGCGAATATGGCCAGCAAGACATTTGCTTAGGCGTTCCGGTAGTCATCGGCAAGAACGGCTGGGAGAAGATCGTGGATTACAAACTGAATGAAGAAGAACAAGCTGCCTTCAACAAGAGTGCTGATGCGGTACGCAATATGAATGCGGTATTGCATGATATGGAGGTAATATAATTTCAGGATTACACTGATTTTACTGATTAAGTCGATCAAAAAGCCCCTCGGAAATTCCGAGGGGCTTTTTACTAATGTCGTGCTGAATGTAATGAAACATCTTTCGACTAGTCTTGAGATTACTCGCTTTGCTCGGAATGACAAAATAAAGATTAAATGTCAATACGAGCGTATTTGGCATTTTTCTCAATAAACTCACGGCGGGGGGCCACCTCGTCGCCCATCAGCATGGAGAAAATGTGGTCGCACTCAGCAGCATTCTCGATGGTTACCTGGCGCAGCGTACGGGTTTCAGGATTAAGGGTAGTTTCCCATAACTGCTCGGCATTCATCTCTCCCAAACCTTTGTAACGTTGTACATGGACACTGTCTTCCTTCCCACCACCTTTCAACTGCTGAATAGCCGCATCGCGTTGGTCATCATTCCATGCATACATTTGCTCTTTTCCTTTTTTCACTAAATACAAAGGTGGAGCAGCAATATAGACATATCCGTACTCAATCAATTCTTTCATATAACGGAAGAAGAAAGTCAGAATCAGGGTAGTAATGTGCGAACCGTCCACATCGGCATCCGTCATGATGATGATACGGTGATAGCGTAATTTATCCAGATTTAAAGCTTTATTATCGTCCTCGGTGCCAATACTAACGCCCATGGCCGTAAACATGTTCTTGATCTCGTCGTTTTCGTAGATCTTGTGTTCCATGGCTTTCTCTACGTTCAGAATCTTTCCTTTTAGTGGCAGAATAGCCTGGAAATTACGGTCACGACCTTGTTTGGCAGTACCACCCGCAGAGTCACCCTCTACCAGGTATAATTCACATTTTGCAGGATCGTTGTTAGCACAGTCTGCTAGTTTACCGGGTAAGCCGGAACCTCCCATTACACTTTTACGTTGCACCATTTCGCGGGCTTTTCGTGCTGCAGCACGAGCGGTCGCTGCTAAAATCACCTTATTGACGATCATTTTAGCTTCACGCGGATTTTCTTCCAGGTAATTACCCAGAATCTCCCCCACCGCAATGTCTACGGCGCCCATTACTTCATTATTACCCAATTTGGTTTTAGTCTGACCTTCAAATTGCGGTTCGGCCACTTTTACAGAAATTACGGCGGTTAATCCTTCACGGAAGTCATCACCGGTAATTTCTACCTTCATATTCTTCAACAAGCCCGACTTCTCAGCATAAGCCTTCAGCGTACGGGTCAATCCACGACGAAAACCGGCAACATGCGTACCTCCCTCAATGGTATTGATGTTATTCACATATGAATGTACGTTCTCCGAATAGGTATCATTGTACTGCAAGGCCAATTCTACCGGGATCCCTTGCTTTACACCTTCCACATAAATCGGATCTGGAATTAATGGCTGACGGGTACCATCTAAGAATTTCACAAACTCCTTTAAACCACCTTCGGAGTAGTAATGTTCACTAAGGAATTCTCCAGTATCAAGAGTTTCACGCTCATCGGTTAAAGTGAGGCGGATTCCTTTGTTAAGGTAGGCTAACTCACGCAAACGTGCAGCGAGGGTATCAAATTTATATTCGGTGGTAAGGGTAAAAATTTCCGCATCTGGAATAAAGTGTACAATGGTACCGGTTATATTGGTTTCGCCGATCACTTTCACATCGTACATGGGCTTACCACGCTCGTACTGTTGCTGGAAAATTTTTCCTTCGCGGTGTACCGTTGCTGTTAATTGCGTAGACAGTGCATTTACGCAGGATACCCCCACCCCATGCAAACCTCCGGAAACTTTGTAGGTGTCTTTATCGAATTTACCGCCGGCATGCAACACGGTCATTACGACCTCCAATGCAGAACGGTTTTCTTTGGTATGCATCCCGGTAGGAATACCACGACCATTATCTTTTACAGAGATGGAATTGTCTTTATGGATAGTCACGAAAATGTCGGTACAATAACCGGCCAATGCTTCGTCAATGGAGTTGTCAACTACTTCGTATACCAGGTGGTGTAGACCTTTAATTCCGGTATCACCAATGTACATAGAAGGGCGCTTTCTTACCGCCTCTAAACCTTCGAGTACCTGTATGTTATCCGCCGAATAATTTGATTTATTTTCCTTTTCTTCGCTCATAATTATTGTTATACATCAAGTATCAAAAATAAGCTTTTAAACCATATTTGAAGCAGAATGTGGATAAATAAGCTGCTTTTAAAGAGGCCCTTTGTTAACAAGTGTAAATTGTTTAAAATACTACGTCTGAAAGTTTATATTTGTTAAATTTTTGAAAAGAATCTCATGAAAAAAGGACTAAATTATTTCACTAAATTAAGCCTGGGGTTGGCTTTTTCTGCGCTTGTTATTTCGTGCAGCCAACAAGCCCCAAAAACAAGCACTACAGATACCAACGCTGCGAGCATTGTGTATGTTAATTCAGACTCTTTATTAAGCAAGTACGAATATTTCAAAAGTATCCGCGGCAAATTTGAGGAGAAGTCTAAAAAAGCACAAGCCGACTTAAATGCAAAAGGCACTGCTTTTCAACGGGAAGTTGCCCAATATCAACAGCAAGCCAATAACATGAGCGCCGACCAACGTGCTGCCACGGAAGAACGCTTAGCCCGTAAACAACAGGAATTGGCTGCATACAATCAGAATGCAGGGAATGCTCTGGCGAATGAAGAAGCTGCCGAAAACGAGAAATTGTATGAAAAAGTTTCTGAATTCCTGAAAAAGTTTGCCAAAGAAAAAGGGTATAAAATGGTTTTGACCTATTCTAAGGGTAACTCAGCTTTGTTATTCGCTGATGAAAGTTTGGATGTAACTACTGAAGTGGTTGCAGGACTGAACGAGGCCTACAAAAAAGGAGACAAATAATATTTCGCCTTAAAGCGGATTTCAAAGCCCCGAAAAATCGGGGCTTTTTTATTTTTGCAGAGATGATGGAAAAGCAAGACCAGAAATTTATGCGGATGGCCATCCGCTTATCTGAGAAAAATGTAGATGAAGGTACAGGTGGTCCCTTTGGAGCCGTGATTGTGAATAAGGGCAGAGTGATTGCCAAAAGTGCAAATAAGGTCATCCTGAGTAATGACCCTACAGCTCATGCCGAAATATCAGCCATCAGGGCAGCCTGTAAAAAACTAAAAACCTACGACTTATCGGGCTGTGTGATCTATACCAGCTGCGAACCCTGTCCCATGTGCTTGGGAGCCATTTACTGGGCTCGATTAGATAAAATCTATTTCGCGAATACAAAGAAAGATGCTGCCAACATTGGCTTTAATGACCATTTTATTTATCAGGAACTTGAGCTAAGCATGGAGCAACGCAAACTCCCTTTCGTACAAATCATGCGAAACGAAGCATTAACCGCATTTAAAAAGTGGGAGTTCTCGCCACTCAAGATCGAGTATTAAGCTTCTTCATCAAACCAGCCTTCCTGCAATTCATCAATCTCCCTACGGTCTTTCTTGGTCGGGCGGCCTGCGCCACGGTCACGGGTCAATACCGGTGCCAAGAAAGCAGATTTAAATGACTGGGTTTCTTCAGGTGGAGTAAGATCTTTGTAAAACTTTACCGCAGTTTTGGCATCAACTCGTCTTTCCAAGAGTTCAAGC
>JBEDFI010000029.1:0-12863 GCA_041175245.1 Bacteroidota bacterium | reverse complement strand
TTATTGTGGTAGGTACCGGTTTAGCAGGTGCTTCCGCGGCGGCTTCGCTGGCGGAGTTGGGTTATAATGTAAAAGCATTCTGTTACCAGGATTCTCCTCGCCGTGCACACTCTATTGCGGCACAAGGGGGTATCAATGCGGCCAAAAATTACCGTAATGATGGGGATTCGGTGTACCGGTTGTTTTACGATACCATTAAAGGGGGCGATTACCGTGCCCGTGAAGCCAACGTATACCGTTTGGCCGAAGTTTCAGTCAATATTATCGACCAGTGCGTGGCACAAGGTGTTCCTTTTGCCCGCGAATATGGCGGCTTGTTAGATAATCGTTCATTCGGTGGTGCACAGGTTTCGCGTACCTTCTACGCCCGTGGTCAAACCGGACAACAATTATTATTAGGCGCTTACTCTGCCTTGAACCGTCAGATTCACGAAGGCAAAGTAGAGATGTTTAGCCGCCATGAGATGCTGGACGTAGTGGTGGTAGATGGCCAGGCGAAAGGGGTGGTGGTTCGCGATATGGTGACCGGCGAAATTGAAACCCATGCCGGACATGCGGTATTGCTGTGTACCGGTGGTTACGGAAACGTATTCTACCTGTCTACCAATGCCATGGGCTGTAACGTAACGGCTGCCTGGAGAGCCCACAAACGTGGTGCTTTCTTCGGTAACCCTTGCTTTACCCAAATTCACCCCACCTGTATCCCGGTAAGCGGCGATCACCAGTCCAAATTGACGTTGATGTCGGAATCGCTGCGTAATGATGGCCGTGTGTGGGTGCCAAAAACTAAAGAAATAGCAGCACAGATCCGCGAAGGTAAAATCAAAGCTTCCGATATTAAAGAAGACGATAGAGATTACTTCCTGGAACGTAAATATCCATCTTTTGGTAACCTGGTGCCACGTGATGTGGCTTCCCGCAATGCCAAAGACATGGTGGATGAAGGGAAAGGAGTAGGTTCATCCGGCGTAGCCGTATACTTAGATTTTGCTGATGCGATTAAGCGTTTGGGCGAAGATGCGGTTAGAGCAAAATATGGTAACCTGTTTGATATGTATTATCAGATTACCGATGAGAATCCTTACAAAGAGCCGATGCGGATTTATCCGGCGGTACACTACACCATGGGTGGTTTATGGGTAGACTATAATCTGCAAACTACCGTTCCTGGACTGTATGCTTTGGGTGAAGCCAATTTCTCTGATCATGGTGCCAACCGTTTAGGAGCTTCTGCCCTAATGCAAGGGTTGGCCGATGGGTACTTTGTAATTCCTTACACCTTGGGCGATTACCTGGCGACCATTGGTCCGAAAGCGGTAGATGCCAGTCATCCGGCTTTTGCCGAAACTAAGAACGCGGTTGAAGAGCGTATCCAAAAATTATTATCCTTAAAGGGAAATAAAACGGTAGACGAATACCACCGTGAACTAGGTAAGATCATGTGGGAATACTGCGGCATGGCCCGTAGCGAAGAAGGCTTGAAAAAAGCCAAAAAGATGATTCAGGATTTGAAAGCTGACTTCTGGAAAAATGCCATCGTATTAGGTAAGAACGAAGAGTTCAACCAGTCGCTGGAGAAAGCTGGTCGTGTGGCAGATTTCATTGAATTAGGTGAATTGATGATTGACGATGCCCTGGATCGTACGGAGTCTTGCGGAGGTCACTTCCGCGTAGAAAGCCAGACCGAAGAAGGCGAAGCCAAACGGGACGATGAAAAGTATGCCTATGTGGCTGCCTGGGAATATAAAGGCGAAAACAAAGCTGAGGCCCTGCACAAAGAAGAATTGAAATTCGAAAACGTTAAACTGACACAAAGAAGTTATAAATAGTTCACAGTCTTCAGTCTATTTCAGACTGTCGACTCCAAACTCACGACTACAAACTATACAACTATGAGTGGAAATATGAATTTAAAGCTGAAAGTATGGCGCCAGCCGAACAGCGAGGTTAAAGGTAGTTTTGTGAACTATCCTGCCGAAAATATTTCTCCGGATATGTCATTTCTGGAAATGCTGGATGTGGTAAACGAAGGTCTGGTAAAGAAAGGGGAAGACCCGATCCATTTTGACCACGATTGCCGCGAAGGAATCTGTGGCATGTGTTCTTTACACATCAACGGCCGTCCGCACGGACCTAAGCAGGCGATTACCACCTGCCAATTGCACATGCGTAGCTTTCAAGATGGACAAACCATCACCATTGAACCCTGGAGAGCGACGGCGTTTCCGGTAATTAAAGATTTAGCCGTAGACCGTAGTGCCTTCGATCGTATTCAGCGGGCCGGCGGGTTTGTTTCGGTGAACACTGGCGGCGTGCCCGATGCCAATGCCATTGCCATTCCGAAACCGGTGGCCGATGAGGCGTTCAACTCGGCAACCTGTATTGGCTGCGGTGCTTGTGTGGCAGCTTGTAAAAATGCTTCCGCGATGTTGTTCGTATCGGCTAAAGTATCGCAAATGGCTTTATTGCCACAAGGACAACCGGAGCGCTACAAGCGTGTACAAGCCATGGTATCGCAGATGGATGAAGAAGGTTTTGGCAGCTGTACCAATACCGGTGCTTGCGAAGCCGAATGTCCGAAGGAAATTAATATCACCAATATTGCCCGGATGAACCGCGATTTCTTTACCGCGAAGTTCTTTAAGCAGGAAGAAGCGTAGTCTGAGATTGACCGAATAAAAAAAGCCTCCCGATTTTCGGGAGGCTTTTTTGTTAGTTGCAGAAGTTGAAATAGCATTAATAGGCCTTCTTTAGTGTAATCTCTACGACTCCTCTTTTTCCTTTTTTACCATATTTCTCAATGGCTTTTGCACCTTTTAATATACTAACAGATTCAATGCTGTTGGGACTCAATCGACCCATTTCGGCTTTACTGATCATTTTTCCTTCCAAAATATAGATCGGATCTTTTTTAAAGATATTGGCTTGCGATTGGCTAAATGCAAATAACATTAAAACGAAAGCCAATGTTTTGATTAATTTCATTGCTTGAGGGATGAATAGTTCAGTATGAATATACTCATTATAATTAGTTATTTTCGATACTAATCTGTACGTATGAAAATCGCCTTCCATGGTGCTGCCCGTAATGTAACTGGCAGCAAACACCTCATTACCTTAAAAGACCAAACCCGTATTTTATTGGATTGCGGTCTTTTCCAGGGACACGGAGCAGATACTGCAAAGTGGAATAGTCATTTTGGTTTTGATCCAACACTCGTTCACTATGTGATCTTGTCACATGCACACATTGATCATTGCGGTTTAATTCCGCGTTTAGTGGCCGAAGGCTTCGAAGGCCCTATTTATTGTACGCCGCCTACCTTTGATCTGGTTAAAATTTTATTACTCGATTCGGCCAAGATCCAAGAGCAGGATGCTTTTTACTTAAATAAACATCGGTCTAAACGCGGTCAATCATTAATTGAGCCGCTATATACCGAAGAAGATGTATTGCAGGCGCTCCGCCAGTTTAAGATCCTGCCCTATGAAACAGATCATTCGCTCAATTCAGTAATTCGTTTGCGTTTCACCGATGTAGGACATATTTTGGGTAGTGCAGCCGTGCATCTGGCCATCCGGGAAGAGGGGGAAACGATCCGGCTTACCTTTAGCGGCGATGTAGGTCGTTACACCGATTTATTATTAAATACCCCGCAAATTTTTTCTCAGGCCGATCACATCATAATTGAATCTACCTACGGGGATTCGATTCACGAAACTGCAGCACCTACGGAGGAAAAGCTCCGGCAGATCATTCATGAAACGTGTATCCAAAGAGGGGGTAAAGTAATTATTCCTGCCTTTAGTGTGGGCCGTACTCAGGAGATCTTGTACAATTTAAATGCGCTCGAATTAAAGGGCATCTTGCCAAAGGTACCTTATTATGTAGATAGTCCTTTGTCTGAAAAAGCTACCCTGGTCGTAAAAAAACATCCCGAAGTGTATAATCATGGTGTAAAAGAGGTGATGAGGAATGATCATGATCCTTTTGACTTTGAGGGTCTCACATTTATTGAATCGGTAGAAGATTCTATTGCTTTAAATGAAGATAGAAGTCCCTGTGTCATCATCTCTGCCTCCGGCATGGCCGATGCGGGCAGGGTGAAACACCACATCCGAAATAACATTGCCAATCCAAACAATACGATTTTACTCGTTGGTTATTGCGAGCCAAATTCCTTAGGTGGCCGACTCATGTCGGGACAGGAGGTAGTTTCTATTTTTGGGGAAGAACATTATGTAAATGCCCAGGTGAAAACACTTCGCTCCATGAGTGCCCATGGCGATCGCAATGACTTGATTCATTTTCTCAGCTGCCAGGATCCTGAAAAGGTGAAAAATCTCTTTTTAGTCCATGGAGAATACGATGTTCAGTTAAATTTTAAGGCAACATTAGCCGAAAAGGGGTTCCGAAAAATAGAGATCCCAGACCGCCATCAGGAATTCACCCTCGAATAAAATCTCCCTAAAAATGAAAAGAGGAGTGGATAAATTTCCACTCCTCTTTTGTAGATAAACTATAACTTATTGACGAGCTGCCTGAGCTTTTGGCAATTCTTTTCGAGGTAGCATGTCGGCACGTTGTGCAGAATGATACACGAAAGAGGCAATAATCGTTGCCGCTTGTTTCAGGTCGGCTTCAATTAAGCGGTCGTAAGTATCCATATTGGTATGGTGCGTACGTGTATTGTATTCGATCGGGTCTTGAATAAATTGGAATCCCGGAATACCTACGGCATCAAAAGACAGGTGATCGGTGCCGCCGGTGTTTCTCGGGGTGATGGTGTTGGCGCCTAAGTCTGCAAACGGAGCCAGCCAGGCCTTGAAAATGGGGGCTATTTTCTCATTACCCTGCAGGTATACCCCCCGAATTTTACCGGTTCCATTATCAAGATTATAGTAGGCCGATACTTTGGCCTGTTCGGGTTTCAACTCCATGGTTTTGGGATCTCCAAAATGTTTTAAAACATAATTTCTGGAGCCGTATAAACCCTCTTCTTCGGCACTCCACAAGGCAATTCGAATGGTGCGTTTAGGTTTAAAATTGATGGCTTTGAGAATTCTCATGGCTTCCAGCATCACTGCAGAACCGGCAGCGTTATCGGTAGCACCCGTAGCAGCATGCCAGGAATCTAAATGGGCACCCAGCATCACCACCTCTTCTTTTAATTTTTTATCTGTTCCAGGGATTTCAGCGATGAGGTTATTATCCAGTTCATCATTTTCATGGAAGCGAGTCTTCAAATCGGCTTCCAGTTCTACTTTCTGTCCAGCTTTTACTAATCTTAAAATGCGTAAAAAATCTTCCTGAGATACTTCCAGTTCCGGTAAAACGGGTTTTGCATCCATGGCATAGGAGGCCCCATTGCTCGTGAAAAAGGTACCATGGCTGCCTCTGCCATTGCTTAAAATAAGTCCGGCACCTTCCTGTACTAAAAGTTCATTGATTTGTGCTCTGAGGGCACGTTGCTTCCGCAGATTAGCCATTTGCTCCGTGCTAAATGCAGGCGCATTTGCTGCCCTAGGAGCCGGCGGTGCCGCCATTTTTGCTAAATCTTCCTCACTAAAGCGCATGCCATCTGATTTAAAACTGGTATTCATGCTCGTATTTACATCAAAAATAATCACCTTACCTTTCAGCTTTCCTTTATATTGATCGAGGTCGCTGATGGTATCGACTTTGATGAGAACTACTTCAGCTTTCAGAAGTCCATCGGTACCCGGCGTCCAGGCTTTTGGAGCAGCAATAATGGCATGGTAATACGGAACGGTAATGGCGGCATAATTTTTCTGGATTTCCCAGCCTTTGCCAAACTTGCCCCAACCTTCGAGGCCTGCATTGGGAATGCCCCAAGTTTTCAGCGCATTGATCGCCCAGTCCTGCGCTCTCCTTAAACCGGGTGAATTGGGTAAACGGGCTCCGGAAACATCGGTCAGGTAAAATGCGGTTTGCATCACCTGCGATTTGTTGAGTCCCTCTTCTCTTATTTTTTGAATGACAGCTTGGTCAATTTGCTCTTCCTGTGCAAATCCTGACTGAATCAGGCCGCTAAAGAGCAACATCGAAAGGATAAAAATCTTCTTCATAAACGTAATTTTTGGTTTGCTTTTAACAAACCTATTTATAATTCTGGATTATTATCCTAAATTCAACATAACAATTTTATTATAAAGCAGCACAGCTATGAAGTATCAGATGATCGTCTTAAGCCTCCTTTTTGGACTGGGTGTACAGGCGCAAACGAACGTGAAAGCGCTTGATCCGACCATTAAAACCATGGTAGAAGAAGTTTCTGCCAAACAAATAGAGGCTACCATCCGTAAATTAGTGAGTTTTCATACCCGGCATACGCTCAGCGATACCACCAGTAATAAAACCGGTATTGGTGCGGCACGCAACTGGATCAAAGCTGAAATGGAAAAATATGCCAGAGAATCTGGCGGAAAATTAAAGGTTGAGTTCGATACCTTCACGCAGCCAGCCGATGGACGCCGCGTAAGTGTCCCGACGGTCATGAAAAACGTCTTAGCTATTCTACCGGGTAGCGATCCGGCCGATGACCGGGTGTTTATTGTTTCAGGACATTATGATTCCAGGGTATCGGATGTGATGGATGCCAAGAGTTTCGCTCCCGGCGCCAATGACGATGCTTCGGGGACAGCTGTAGCCATGGAATTAGCCCGGGTAATGAGCAAGCAATCGTTTAACGCCACCCTCATTTTTGTGGCCATGGTGGGCGAAGAACAGGGATTATATGGTGCGACTAATCTGGCTAAACGGGCAAAAGCTGAAAAATGGAATGTAGTCGGGATGATCACCAACGATATTGTTGGAAATACCTATGGTTCTGAAACCGACCTAAAAGATAATCGCAGTGTACGTATTTTTAGTGAAGGCGTATCACAAACCGAAACTCCGGCGCAGGCAGGATTGCGCAACAGTACTGGTTCTGAAAATGATGGTGCTGCCCGCTCTTTTGCTCGCTATCTCAAAGAAGTAGCAGAACGCTATGTGGATCAGTTAGATGTAAAGTTAATTTATCGCCGCGACCGGTATTTAAGAGGCGGAGATCATACGCCGTTTTCGCAAGAAGGTTTCGCTGCCATCAGAATCACCGAAATGAACGAGAATTTTATCAGACAGCATCAGGATATCCGTACAGAAAATGGCATTGACTATGGAGATCTGCCCGATTTTGTCGATTATAATTATACTCAGAAGGTCGCCCGTATGAATTTAGCGGCATTGGCAAACCTGGCGATGGCCCCCAGAGAACCTCAAAAAGTAAAAATGCTGACCAATGAGCTCACCAATCGGAGTACCCTAAAATGGGAAGCCCCCAGCGGGGAAGTTCCTTTTGGGTATTATGTCTTAATGCGGGAAACCAGCAGTCCGGTTTGGGAAAAGAAGTTTTTTGTGAAGAATACCACACTCACGCTCGACTACTCCAAAGACAATTATTTTTTCGGGGTACAAGCCATTGATGCCGATGGACACGAAAGCTTGGTGATAGTTCCGCAGCCGGGCAGGTAGCAGATTAAAAAATGAACGCGAAAACTGTTTTCACCACTACCTGAAACTCAGGTACACTGAAATGAATACTTGCGCTATATTTTTCTGCTGGGACTTGTAAATCAGTGGTGCTGGCTAAGTAAACCAAGCCCAGCAACATAGGGGCTAAAACTAAAACGAAGGGAGAAATGGTGCCTTTGTCTTTTTTCATGGTCGATTTTTTTACAAATAACGAGTAAATATTTTAAAGTTTTCTTATTCAAACGTAAAAATGTTGTGTCATAGTATAGATTGAAAAGAATTTAAAGCAGGGTGTTTAATTTCAAGATAGCAGCCACGCTGATCGAATCGGTGATTTTTCCTTCCAAAACCCATTGGTAGGCTTCTGAAAAGGGCATTTTTTTAATTTCTAATGCTTCTGTTTCTTCCGGATCGGCCATTCCAAAAGAAAGGTTTTGTGCCAAATAAATAATCGCTAACTCATCGCTCACCGAATTGGAGAGGTGCATACGTTGGATTTCGGTCCATGAGGCAGCGCTGATACCGGTTTCTTCTAACAGTTCCCGCTTGGCGGTTTCGAGTGGATCGGTACCCAGCGGACAACCTCCTTCGGGAATTTCCCAGCTGTATTCATTCAAGGGAAACCGATATTGACCCACCAGCCAGGTCTCTTGATTTTCATCTAATACCACAATGCCGATGGCCAGGTTCTTGAAATGCACTTTTCCGTAAATTCCCGGCTTGCCGGCAGGATTTAGCACCTGAAACTCGTGCATACTGATCCAGGGATTGCTGTATAACTCTTTCTCCGAGAGGATGGTCCAGGGGTTCCCGTCTTTCATGATGCAAATTACAAAAAAAGCCTCCCGAATCCGGAAGGCTTTTTTATGCGATTCATTTTATAAACCGAAGGTTGCTTTCACTTTGTCCACATAGTCCAGTTTTTCCCATGTGAAAAGTTCTACTTCTACAGTTTTACTGTCGCCATTGCTGCAGTTGAAGGTTTTCTTCACCACTTCATTTTTACGGCCCATGTGGCCATAAGCGGCAGTTTCGGAGTAGATTGGGTTACGCAGTTTGAGTCGGGTTTCGATGCCATAAGGCGTCATATCGAAAATCTGCTCAATTTTTTTCGCAATCTCGCCATCACTCAAAGCCGTTTTAGCGGTGCCGTAGGTATTTACATAAATTCCCATGGGCTCTTTTACCCCAATGGCATACGAAACCTGTACCAATACTTCGCTGCACAAACCTGCGGCCACCAAATTTTTAGCAATGTGGCGGGTAGCATAAGCGGCAGAACGGTCTACTTTGGAAGGATCTTTTCCGGAGAAGGCACCGCCTCCGTGAGCTCCTTTTCCACCGTAGGTATCCACAATAATTTTACGTCCGGTTAAACCGGTATCACCATGCGGGCCACCAATCACAAATTTCCCGGTAGGGTTAATGTGATATTTGATCTGATTGGTGAACAACGCTTGTAATTCTGATTTGAGTTGAGTTTTTACTCTAGGAATCAAAATGTTTATAATATCTTTTTTAATCTGCTCCTGCATGGCTTTTTCCTCAGCAAAATCGTCGTGCTGGGTAGAAACCACAATGGCATCAATGCGGATCGGGCGGTGATCATCGCTGTATTCGATGGTTACCTGTGATTTTGCATCGGGACGCAAGTATTTGATTTCTTTGTTTTCGCGACGCAGGGCAGCTAATTCGATGAGTATTTTGTGCGAAAGATCCAGTGCAAGCGGCATGTAATTCTCCGTTTCGTTGGTGGCATACCCAAACATCATCCCTTGATCACCCGCTCCCTGGTCTTGTTTCTCTTTACGATCAACGCCCTGGTTAATATCGGCCGATTGCTCGTGAATAGCTGACAAAACCCCGCAGGAGTCGGCTTCAAACATGTATTCAGATTTGGTATAACCGATTTTACGGATCACTTCACGGCTTATTTTTTGGACATCCAGGTAGGCAGATGATTTCACTTCACCGGCTAAAATTACCTGACCGGTGGTTACCAGGGTTTCACAGGCTACCTTGGCATCGGCATCCCAAGCCAAAAAATTATCAATGAGTGCATCAGAAATTTGATCGGCAACTTTGTCTGGGTGGCCTTCAGAAACAGATTCAGAGGTAAATAGATAAGGCATTGTATTTTGATTACTAATGGTTAATAAAATAAAATGCAGAAAAGCAGATACGGAAAGGTAAAAAATGAGTTTTTTAGCACTTTTTTTAACGTGGTTGCAATCAACGCAAATCGATCCACTTTTTTGCAAAGGCAAAAGTAGAACAATTTTTATATTCTTAAATATTTGAGTTTAATTTGTTGCTCAATCAAGCCCAATTCTTTTGAAAAAGAAGATTGTTTTCATTATCAACCCCATTTCGGGAGGAAAGTCCAAGGCCCTGCTGCCCAATTTTATTGAGCAGTATCTGGATCATACGCTTTTTTCTTATCAGATATACTATACCGATGGTATTGGCCATGCCAAGAAACTAACCGGAGATTTACTGGCTGATTATGATGTATTTGTTGCGGTGGGAGGCGATGGCACTATCAATGAAATTGCTTCAGTACTGGTGGGTTCCAACAAATATTTGGGAATCATCCCGATGGGTTCAGGGAATGGGCTCGCTACTTTTCTGAATATTCCATTTGAGGCGAAAAAAGCCATTGAGGTGATTAACAAGCAACATAGCACCCGAATGGATTCGGCCACCCTGAATGGTCATCCAATTTTTAATGTGAGCGGTATAGGTTTCGATGCACAGATCAGCACCCGTTTTGCACGGGATGCAAGCCGGGGTTTGTGGGGCTATATTCGAAATACCTTCGCAGAGATAATGAACTACCAGGCGCAATGGTACACCTTAAGCCAGGATGGGAAGACCATCCAGCGAAAGGCTTTTATGATCAGTTTGGCCAATTCGAGCCAGTACGGAAACAATGCACATATTTCGCCGGAGGCCTCCATTACCGATGGCTTATTGGATATTTGTGTGCTGAAGCCCTTTCCTCTGTATTTGTTTCCGTATTTGGCCTATCAAATGTTCAGTAAAAAGGCTCATCGCTCTTCTTATTTAGAAATATTTAAGGTGAAGGAAGCGAATATCCACCGGGACCTTCCGGGGCCGGTTCATCTGGATGGAGAACCGATTGAGCTTGGAACCGAGCTGCATTTGCTGGTTAAACCGGCTTCTTTAAACGTGATTCATTAAAAATGTCGAAGAAATCAAACAAATGGAATGGGATCATGTACTCTACCGATCCTGATTTTGAGTACGAGGCCGAATCGCTGGAGGAGCTTGAAACGCTGCCGGCTCAGCAGCAGGATCTAAGGGTTCAGCTCGATCGTAAGCAACGAGGGGGTAAATCGGTAACCCTTATAACTGGTTTTATTGGCAAAGCAGCTGATCTGGAACAATTGGGAAAAAAACTGAAACAAAAATGTGGAGTAGGTGGTGCCGTAAAGGATGGAGAGATTTTGATTCAGGGCGATTTTAGAGAAAAAATCATACAAATCTTACAAGCAGAAGGCTATAAGGCGAAAAAAATCGGTGGCTGATTTTCTCCTGATTAAGCCAATTAACTAATTGAAAATCAATACATTGTATCTTAGTGTTTTGCGTACAATTAGCTAAATTTTAAAACCAATTTCCTTCCTAAGCGTTGTTTTCTTCCTAATTTTGTTGTGCTGATTTTTTATCTCAGAACCCCAAAAGTATGAGCCCTCAACCTATGAAAACTATTCAGCTGGACTATTTGTCGCTTGAAAAAAGTCCGGCTATATATTATCAACTCAGCATTCCGGAATTGGTGGAGCATGTATTGGCTAATAAAGAAGGACTATTGGCTGATTCTGGAGCACTGACGGTTGATACCGGCGAATTTACCGGCCGTTCACCAAAAGATCGGTTTATTGTGGCCGACGAGCTCACCGAGGATTCGGTTTGGTGGGGAGACATCAATATTAAATTCAGCCCCGAGAAGTTCGATGCACTTTATTTGAAGATGACGAATTATTTGTCAACAAGACCTATCTATGTACGCGATGCTGCGGCCTGTGCAGATGAACAGTATCGCCTGAATATCCGGGTAGTGACAGAAACGGCCTATCAAAATCTATTTGTGCAGCATCTTTTCTTACGTCCTGAAAACCCCGATCCTTCCATACAAGCCGAGTGGACCATTCTGGCTGCTCCGGGCTTCAAAGCCGATCCGGCGGTTGATGGTACGCGTCAGCATAATTTCAGCATCATCAATTTCAGCAAAAAGATCATTCTGGTAGGCGGAACCGGGTATACGGGTGAAATTAAAAAGGGGATTTTTTCGGTACTTAATTTTCTCTTACCTAAAAATCATCAGGTATTGTCTATGCATTGTTCTGCCAATCAGGCAATCAATGGGGGCGATACGGCCATCTTCTTCGGTTTATCCGGAACCGGAAAGACCACACTCTCTGCCGATCCATCTCGTGATTTAATTGGGGATGACGAACACGGCTGGGGAAGCAAGTCTGTGTTCAACTTTGAGGGTGGTTGTTATGCCAAATGTGTTGATTTAACCGCTGAAAAAGAACCTGAAATATTTCGAGCCATCAAATTCGGCTCGCTGCTGGAGAATACCAATTTTTATGAAGGCAGCCGAAGGGTCGATTTTTCGAATATTGAAAAGACTGAAAATACCAGGGTGTCTTATCCGCTACACTACATCAGTCATGCTAAAATGCCCTCTGTGGGACCCACGCCAAGGCATATTTTCTTTTTAACGGCCGATGCTTTCGGTGTGCTGCCACCCATCTCTAAACTGACGGCTGCTCAGGCCATGTATCATTTCATTTCGGGGTATACGGCCAAGGTTGCCGGTACCGAGGCGGGTATTAATGAACCTCAAACCACCTTTTCGGCTTGTTTCGGAAAGGCATTTTTGCCGCTGCACCCCACCGCCTATGCGGAGCTGTTGGGAGAAAAGTTAAAATCGGAAGCCGTAAATGTGTGGCTCATTAATACGGGTTGGACCGGCGGGCCTTATGGCATTGGCCACCGCATGAAATTGTCGTTTACCAGGGCCATGATTACCGCGGCACTCGGTGGTTTATTGGATGGAGTGCTCTATGAGGAACATCCGGTTTTTGGATTACTGATGCCATGTAGCTGTCCTGAAGTACCTGCTGAAATTCTAAATCCTAGAAATACCTGGTCAGATAGCCAAGCGTACGATCAAAAAGCAGCAGAACTTGCTCAGGCATTTATAAAAAATTTTGCTCAGTTTACTGATTTTGCTTCAGAAGAAATTAGATCTGCAGCTCCCCGGGTAAGAGTAACCGCATAAATTAAATAT
>JBEDFI010000028.1:0-13861 GCA_041175245.1 Bacteroidota bacterium | reverse complement strand
GTAGTTGGTCCGGCATTAAAGGGGGTGCACGAACGTCGCTCGGAGGAATGGTTGATCAAGTGGATCAAGAACTCACAAGCCATGATCGCTTCCGGAGACCCGGAAGCGGTGGCTTTGTACAAAGAGTATAATGAGGCTGCCATGACTGCCTTCCCCGAACTGAGTGATGATAATGTTAAAAGTATTTTAGCTTATATTAAGGAAGAAGGAGATAAGCCTGCCGCTGCTGCCGGACCTGCTGCTGCCGGAACTGCAGATGCCAAGAGCGACGAAATCAGCAATTTGATGATTGGAGGAGTGATCCTCTTAATTATTGTTGCCTTCTTGGTGATTTTGGTTCTGAACAGGGTAATTGGAACGTTAGAAAGTCTTTTCAATAAAAAACAAGGCATCAAAGAAGAGCCCGTTCAACCTAAAACTTCCTGGAACGACCGGGTAGAAGCCTTAAAACTTCGGTTTAAGAATAAAAAGTTTGTCTTTTTTGTAGTCTTGATTGGGTTGGTGGTGTTGGGATCTTATGCTTCCGTTATCATGTGGAACACCGGAGTGCACCAAGGCTATCAGCCGGTTCAGCCCATCAAGTTTTCTCACCAACTGCATGCTGGAGTAAACCAGGTAAGCTGTCAATATTGTCACTCGGGAGCGTTTAAGTCTAAAAATGCCTCGATCCCTTCCTTGAATGTTTGTATGAATTGCCACAATTATGTACAAGCGACTGAAAAGTACAACGGACAAATTTCTCCGGAGATTGCGAAAATCTACAAAGCGCTGGATTACAATCCGGATACCAAAGAATATGGAGATAATCCAAAACCTGTTGAATGGATTCGTATCCACAACTTACCAGACTTGGCGTACTTTAACCACGCTCAGCACGTTGCGGTAGCTGGTATTGAGTGCCAGAAATGTCACGGTCCGATCCAAAATATGGAAGAAGTATATCAATATGCTCCTCTAACCATGAAATGGTGTATCAACTGTCACCGTGAAACAGAAGTAAATCATGAAGGAAATGCCTACTACGATAAACTTATTGCGGCTCACGAGGCCTTGAAAAAAGGAGAGAAAGTAACTGCAGCCGTTTTAGGTGGCTTAGAGTGTGGCAAGTGTCACTATTAATAAAGAATCATACGCATCGTATAATAGTTATATAGCTTACATGGAAAGCAATAAAAAATACTGGAAAGGTTTAGAAGAACTGAAACAAAGTCCCGAATTTGTTGAGAAAAACAAAAACGAATTCGCGGAGTCGTTACCTATTGAGGAAGTCTTGAATGAGGCGGGCCTAAGTACTGTAACCCCTCGTCGTGACTTTTTAAAGGCATTGGGTTTTGGTTTGGGAGCGGTTACGCTGGCGGCTTGTCAACCAGCTCCGGTACATAAGTCAATTCCTTATTTGGTTAAACCTGATGAAATTGTTCCCGGCATCCCTAATTATTATGCTTCCACCTACAAGGGACAGAGCATTTTGGTTAAGACTCGTGAAGGCCGCCCGATCAAAGTAGAAGGTAATCCGAATTGTGTTATCAGCGGAGGTCGTTTAGATGCACAGGCTCAGGCTTCTGTATTGGATCTATATGATGTATCCCGTTTGAAAGCTCCTGTTTTAAATGGTGCCGATGCAAGCTGGGCTCAGGTAGATAGTTTTGTGAAAGCTGAATTGGCTAAAGTTAAAGCTGGCGGCAAGAAAATCAGAATTGTAAGCAGCACCGTCAACAGTCCCTCAACCAAAGCGGTAATTGCTGACTTTACTGCTCAATATCCGAATACAAAACTGGTACAGTTTGATGCGGTTTCATACACGGGTATCATCCAGGCGAATCAGAACAGTTTTGGTAAAGCAGTATTGCCGCATTATCGTTTTGATAATGCCGATGTAATTGTAAGTTTTGGTGCTGATTTCTTGGGTACCTGGATTTCTCCGGTGGAGTTTACCCGACAATACACCAAGAACCGTGCGACTGAGGCCTTAAAGAATAAAAAAATGTCACGCCATATCCAGTTTGAAACGGGTATGAGCTTGACAGGTACCAATGCAGATGCCCGCATTACCTTAAAGCCATCTGAAGAAGGCATTGCCTTGTTGAACTTGTACAATGCCTTGGGTGGTAATGTCGCTACCAAGAAACTAGGAAATAACGCTAAAGCGGATAAAGCAATCCAGCTGGTGGCTAAAGAATTGTTGAATGCCAGAGGCAAAGCCTTAGTGGTTTGTGGTTCTAATGATGTTTCTACACAGATTGTGGTGAATGCCATCAACTCCTTGCTGGGAAGCTACGGTTCTACAATCGACTTAAGCAATCCATCTTACCAATATGCCGGTAACGATGCAGAATTTATTGAATTCATCAACGAAATGAAACGTGGCGAAGTGGATGCGGTATTCTTTATGAACAGCAACCCGGTCTACAGCTACGTGAACAGTAAAGAATTTACGGATGCATTGGCGAAAGTGAAAGTACGTGTTTCTTTTGCAGATCGTCAGGATGAAACTGCGGTACTTTGTCAGGTGAATGCCCCTGCCAACCACTACCTGGAGTCGTGGGGAGACAGCAACCCGGTTGCCGGATACTATACCTTGGTACAACCTACCATCAATCCGGTGTATAATACCCGTATGGCCGAAGAAAGTTTACTAAACTGGTCATACAATGCGGTGAAGGAATATTATCAGTATGTGCGTAATAACTGGGAGAAAACTGTATTGGCACAAAGTGGTAAATCCTGGAAAGAGATTTTACAAAGCGGCTCTGTTTATTTGGGGGCTGCCCCGGCCGCTGCCCTGGTATTTAATCGTGATCTAAACGCGGTTGCATCGACCATCATCAGCGAAAGCAAAGCCCTGACAAATACTGCCGACAATGCAGTAGAAGTGCAGCTGTATCAGAATGTTGCCATGGGCGACGGAAGTGCTGCTAACAATCCATGGTTACAAGAATTGCCAGACCCGGTTTCTAAAGTAGCATGGGATAATTATGTAGCCATCGCACCAAAATATGCTGAAAAATTAGCCTTGAGCGAATTTGATCTGGTAGAAATTAAATCAGTTAATTACAGTGTTACCTTACCTGTATTGATGCAGCCTGGCCAGGCACAAGGAACCGTTTCTATTGCACTGGGTTACGGAAGAAGCAAGGCTGGTAAAGCTGGCAACGAAGTGGGTAAAAATGTTTATCCGTTCGTGAGTTTGGTAAACGGCACTTTTCAAACGATTGCCTCCGCTACTATTAGCAAAGTAGGTGGAACCTATGAATTGGCTCAAACACAAACGCATCATTCTTTTGAAGGGCGTAACATCATCCGTGAAACTACCCTGAAAGATTATTTAAAAGATCCGTATGCAGGAAGTGGAAACCATGGTTCGAAACACAAAACCTACGATTTGTGGAACGATTATGCTAAACCTGGCCAGAATTGGGTGATGGCCATCGACCTCAATGCATGTACCGGTTGCGGCGCTTGTATTGTGGCTTGTAATGCTGAAAATAACATCCCGGTGGTTGGCCGCGATGAAGTTCGTAAGCGCCGCGAAATGCACTGGATCCGAATTGATCGTTATTACAGCTATAATGAAGACGGTAAATCGGTAAGCGAAGAAAAAGAAATTGCGCACTTAGAGAATATGGACGACGTTTCGGTGGTACACCAGCCGATGATGTGTCAGCACTGCGAACATGCTCCTTGTGAGACGGTTTGTCCGGTATTGGCTACCGTTCACTCTTCAGACGGTTTGAACCACATGGCTTATAACCGTTGTGTGGGTACCCGTTACTGTGCAAACAACTGTCCGTACAAAGTGCGTCGCTTCAACTGGTTCAACTATTGGAACGATTCGCGTTTTGATAACTACCTGAACAACGAGTTTACACAATTGGTATTAAATCCGGATGTTACTACGCGTTCACGTGGGGTAATGGAGAAATGCTCGATGTGTATCCAGCGTATCCAGGCAGGTAAATTACAGGCTAAAATCGAGAAACGTCCGTTAAAAGACGGCGACATCAAAACTGCTTGTCAGCAAACTTGTCCGGCAAATGCCATCATCTTCGGAGACGGAAACGATCCAAACTCTGAAGTGTCTAAAGCATTAAAGAGCGAGCGTACTTATTATGTATTGGAAGAACTGAACGTTCAACCGGGAGTTGGGTACCAGGTAAAAGTTAGAAATACCGCAGAGGTTTAATCATATTTCATAGAATAGCTATAAAACTATGTCATCTCATCACGAATCAATAATCAGAGAACCATTAATTACCGGTGAAAACATCACGTATGCGAAAGTAACCGAGGATGTACTGGTTCCTGTAGAAAATAAGGCCAACAAAGCCTGGTGGATTGGTTTCACCATTGCGGCTTTAGGCGCACTAATGTGGGTTCTTGCCGTAAGCTATACCTTCTGGACCGGTATTGGTGCCTGGGGTTTGAACAAAACGGTAGGCTGGGCCTGGGATATTACCGGCTTCGTTTGGTGGGTAGGTATTGGTCACGCCGGAACGCTGATTTCTGCGGTATTGTTACTCTTCCGTCAGAACTGGCGGAATTCCATTAACCGTTCGGCAGAGGCAATGACTATTTTCGCGGTAATTTGTGCGGCTACTTATGTTATTTCACACATGGGTCGCCCTTGGTTGGCTTACTGGCCATTGCCGCTACCTAACCAGTTTGGTTCGCTTTGGGTAAACTTCAACTCCCCTTTGGTTTGGGACGTATTTGCGATCTCAACGTATTTCTCGGTATCCTTAATATTCTGGTATACGGGTTTATTGCCAGACATCGCCACCATCCGCGACCGTGCTACCGGTTTACGTCGAAAAGTATATTCTATTCTTTCATTTGGATGGAATGGTTCAGTGAAAACCTGGCAGCGTTTTGAGGCAGTGTCCTTAATTCTGGCCGGTGTTTCCACCCCATTGGTACTTTCGGTACACACCATCGTATCTATGGACTTTGCCACCTCAGTAATTCCCGGATGGCACACCACTATTTTTCCACCCTACTTCGTTGCGGGTGCGATCTTCTCCGGTTTTGCCATGGTTCAAACTTTATTGCTGATTGCCCGAAAAGTAATGAACTTCGAAAATTACATCACGATGTTTCACATCGAATCGATGAATAAAATCATCATCGTGACAGGTTCAATTGTAGGGGTGGCTTATTTAACCGAATTATTTATCGCCTGGTATTCAGGTGCAGAATATGAGCAGTATGCTTTCTTGAACCGTGTAAGCGGTCCTTATTGGTGGGCATATTGGGCGATGATGACCTGCAACGTCATCTCTCCACAGCTGTTCTGGTTCAAGAAAATTCGTACTAGTATTGCCGCATCCTGGATTTTATCTATCGTGGTGAACATCGGTATGTGGTTTGAGCGTTTTGTGATCATTGTAACCTCTTTGCACCGCGATTACCTGCCATCCAGCTGGGCCATGTTCTATCCAACATGGGTTGATGTAGCGATATTTGTTGGTTCCATTGGTTTATTCTTCACCTTATTCTTGTTGTTCTTACGTTTCTTGCCGGCTATCGCGATGGCTGAGGTGAAATTATTGGTAAAAACTTCATCAGAGCAGTCTAAGAAAGCTTTAATTAAAGCCGGAAAAGTAGATAAAGAGCACGCCAAGTTTTACGTGGAGTCATTAGACAAATACGACAGTGTTAACCAGGCTGATTACGCAAAAATCTGATTATGAGTAAAACGAAATACATATTAGGCCATTTTGCCGATCCAGATGAAATGATGCACGGGATCGACGCCCTACAGCAGAACAACATCCCTGTGTATGATGTGTTCACACCTATGCCTATTCACGGTATTGAAGATAAATTAGGCGTTAAGCGCTCACGCTTGCCAATTGCCGCATTTTGTTTTGGAGCAACCGGTACAATGACAGCTTTCGCCATGATCTATTATATGATGGTACACGATTGGCCAATGAATATTGGGGGTAAACCTGCTTTTGCAGTGCCTGATTTTGTGCCAATTATGTTCGAATTAACGGTTCTGTTTGGTGCATTCGGAATGGTGGGGACCTTCTTTTATAAGAATCATTTATTTCCTGGAAGAGCACCAAGAGTGATGGATTTACGTGCCACCCACGATCGTTTCATCATCGCGATTGATGCACAGGAAATTAAGGATGCCAAAAAAGTAGAGGGATTATTAAAAGAAGCCGGTGCAGTGGAAGTATTGCACAACGAACGAAAATATGTTAGCTATGAATAAACTACGTATATCAGGTATGGCTTTCTTCGCTTTAGCAGTAGTTTTAGTACTTGCTTCTTGCGGTGGAAAGCAAAGTCCGGGGTGGGAGTTTGCCCGTAACATGTACGATCCAATTGCGTATAATCCGGATCAGCCAAATAAGAATTTTAAAAACGGACAGACTGCACAGCTTCCTCCGGCCAATACCATGCCGGTTGGTTTCGATAAGCCGGAAGATGCTTATCCGAATACCCTGGAAGGTTACCAGGCTGCAGGAAATAATTTATCGAATCCATTGCCGGTGAGTGTTAAAACGCTGGAAGAAGGTAAATCTTTGTATGTGAACATGTGTTCACAATGCCATGGTTTAAGCGGTCAGGGTGATGGCTCTATTGTGAAAATGCAGAAGTTCCCAGCTCCGCCTTCCTATGCTACGGGCACTTCTTCTCGTGGCGGTGCCATGAAAGACTTAACCGATGGAAAAATCTATCATACCATAACCTATGGTGTTAACCTGATGGGTGCACACCGTAACCAGATTACGCCTACAGAGCGCTGGAAAATTGTCATGTATGTACATGAATTACAAAAACTACAGTAGTTAATTGCAAATATCCACATGGGAACAACTCACACTACAACACATAATTTCTCACAACAATACCAGTTTACAGGTAAAGCCAAGACCTGGAGCGTAGCGGCTATAGTATTGGGTGCTGCTGCTATTGCCTACGGATTTTATTCTGGCCATGCTGAGCGCACCTTTGCCAATCTGCTATTGATGGCCTACTACTTCACTTGTGTTTGCGCAGCAGGGGCCTTCTTTCTGGCATTGCAGTTTGTTGCACAAGCAGGCTGGTCTGTCGGATTGCTACGTATTCCACAAGCCTTTGCCAAAGTATTACCAATTGCTTCGGTATTCTTAATTGCCGTAGTGGCTATGGGTCTATACACCCACAACTTATATCATCACTGGCATGCTGATGGACTGACCGATCCAAATAGTCCGAGTTATGATCCTATTATCGCAGGAAAAGCAGTTTACCTGAATGTACCTTTCTTCTTAACCCGATTGGTTGTTTTCCTTGCCATATACAGTTTCTTTGCTCTGGCATTGACCAGACTTTCTAACCGTGAAGATTTGGAAGGCGGATTAAATAGCTATAAGAAAAGCATCGGCTACTCAGCTGTTTTCCTGGTAATTTTCGGTTTCACTACACCAATTTGGGCTTTCGATACCATCATGTCATTAGAAGCTCACTGGTTTTCTACCATGTTTGGCTGGTATAATTTTGCCGCCATGTGGGTGAGTGGCTTATGTGTGATTACCCTTACGGTGATTTACTTGAAGCGTTCCGGTTATCTTACCTGGATCAATGATAGCCATCTGCACGATTTAGGTAAGTTCATTTTTGCCTTCTCTATTTTCTGGACCTATGTTTGGTTTGCTCAGTTTTTATTGATCTATTATGCCAACATTCCTGAAGAGACGGTATATTTTTATAAACGTTGGGAGCCTGAGTTTAAGCCCTGGTTCTGGCTCAATATAGTCATGAACTTTGTAACTCCATTGTTGATCTTGATGACCCGCGATGCCAAACGTAAAGAGAGCGTGTTGATCTTTGTTTCAATCTTCCTGCTTTGTGGACATTGGTTAGATTATTACATGATGATCATGCCTGGAACAGTTGCTGAGCACCGTGGTTTTGGTATCATTGAAATTGGTACCGCTGCAGCTTTTGCAGGTTTGTTTGTATATCTCATGTTGAGCGCTTTGAGTAAAAAACCCTTGATCCCTGCAAAACATCCATTCCTGGAGGAAAGCTTGAATCACCATATTTAAAAAACGAATTGCAAGTATTGTTTGATAAGAAAATGAGTTTTAGAAAAGTATTTAGTTTACCGACATTTTTCAGCATGATGCTGTTAGTAGCCTTATTGGGAACTGGCTTTGCGCAAGCACAAAATCAGGATAGTACTGCCGTGTCAATTACCGCAGCTACCGATAGTGCAAGTGCCACTACTGCCGGACCAAAAATCCCTACACTGATCAGTACTGATGTTGATACCACCAAACTGTCATGGAATTTAGGGGATGGTCAGGGTAATAAAGTGGAGATTGGAAAAGTGGAAACCGATTTCAGCCCGGCCTACAAATCATTTGCATACTATGCACTTTTATTCTTCCTGTTTTGTGTGTTCATTGGCATAATAGGGAAAGCTCTGAGAGCTTATGAGCTAACACGCTCTATTCAGGGGAAATCGGAGGGAATTAATTGGAACCGAATACAAGGTATATTATTTGCTTTTGCCTTGTTGGTAGGTTTATACGGTGCTTATTGGTCGTACACCAACCAAGGTGCCATGATTAATCATACTTCTGGATCGGTACACGGAGAGCGTATAGATTTCATGTTCAACGTAACCTTGGTCATCACTACCATTGTATTTGTCATTACCCACATCCTTTTATTCGGATTTGCTTACAAATATGTCGGCTCTGAGAAACGGAAGGCGTATTACTACCCGCACAATAACGCTTTGGAGCGCTTGTGGACCGTAGTTCCTGCCATCGTATTAACTGTGTTGGTTTTGTTGGGATTCTTTACTTGGAGAGGAATTACTAATATTAGTGAAGAAGATCAGAAAAAAGCCCTGAGTATCGAAGTAACCGGCGAACAGTTTAAATGGACGGTGCGTTATGCAGGTGCTGATAACCAAGTTGGTTTGAGAAATTATAAATTGATCACACCAACCAACAATCTGGGCATCGACTACCGGGACCAAAAAAGTTGGGACGACAAACTTGCCGGTGAAATTGTATTGCCGGTTAGCCGCTCGGTGCGTTTTACCATTGGTGCCAAAGATGTATTACACAGTTTCTATATTCCGGAATTCAGGGTTCAGATGAACGCTGTACCCGGCATGCCTACGTCTTTCCAATTCACACCAAAGTATACTACCGAGGAAATGCGTGAAAAAACTAATAATCCTGGTTTCGATTACGTGCTACTGTGTGCGAAAATCTGTGGATCTGGTCACTACAACATGCAGGTAAAAGTTAAGGTTGTTTCTGAACAAGATTATCAAACATGGCTTGCTCAACAGCCTCTGTACTATAACGATGATGTGAAGAAAGAAATGCAGATGGCTGCCCAAAAAGCAGCAGCTGAAACAAATAAAATGGCATTTAACACTAAATAATTAGATAAACGTTTATGGCAAGCACAGCAATTCACGATACCGCCGCACACCAAGATCATGGGCATCATCATGAAACATTCCTGACGAAGTATATCTTCTCTCAGGATCACAAGATGATTGCCAAACAATTCCTGATTACAGGGATTATCATGGGAGTAATCGCCATGTTCTTTTCTGTACTCTTCCGATTGCAGTTGGGATGGCCCGATAAGTCTTTCCCTATCTTGGAAACCTTCCTAGGAAAGTGGGCAGAAGGTGGACGTATTAAACCTGATTTTTACCTGGCTTTGGTAACGATTCACGGTACCATGATGGTATTCTTCGTGTTAACAGCCGGTTTAAGTGGTACCTTCAGTAACCTGTTGATTCCCTTGCAATTAGGTGCACGAGACATGGCTTCGCCATTCTTGAATATGCTATCATACTGGTTTTTCTTCCTGGCCTGTACCATTATGATGGGCTCTTTCTTTGTTGAAAGTGGACCAGCAAGTGCCGGATGGACCATCTATCCGCCCTTATCTGCATTACCGAAAGCTATTGCAGGTTCGGGTTTGGGGATGACCCTGTGGCTGATCAGCATGACCTTATTTATCGCTTCATCTTTGATAGGCGCCTTGAACTATATCAGTACCGTATTGAATATGCGTACCAAAGGAATGGATCTGTGGAGAATGCCTTTAACCATTTGGGCTTTTTTCTTAACCGCCATCGTGGGGGTATTGTCCTTCCCGGTATTAGTTTCGGCGGTGGTCTTATTAATTTTCGACCGTAGTTTTGGTACCAGTTTCTATTTATCAGATATTGTATTACAAGGGCAGATTTTGCCTAACCAAGGTGGTAGCCCAATTTTATGGCAACACTTGTTTTGGTTCTTGGGTCACCCGGAGGTTTACATTGTATTGATGCCTGCCCTGGGGATTACCTCTGAAGTAATTGCCACCAATTCGCGTAAGCCGATCTTTGGATATCACGCCATGGTGTACTCTCTAATTGGTATCACCGTTTTATCGTTCATTGTATGGGGTCACCACATGTTTGTAACTGGTATGAACCCATTCCTGGGCGGAGTTTTCATGATTACCACCCTGATTATTGCGGTACCATCGGCGGTAAAAACATTTAACTATCTGGCCACCCTTTGGCGTGGAAATATTCGCTTCACACCAGCCATGATGTTTGCCATCGGATTGGTTTCCTTCTTCATTTCTGGTGGATTAACCGGTATTTTCTTAGGAAACGCTGCCTTGGATATCAACCTGCACGATACTTATTTTGTAGTGGCCCACTTCCACTTGGTAATGGGATCTGCTGCCATCTTCGGCATGTTGAGCGGAGTGTACCACTGGTTCCCTAAAATGTTTGGCAGAATGATGGATGAAAAATTAGGTTATCTGCACTTCTGGTTAACCTTTATCGGTGCTTACCTGGTATTTTTCCCCATGCACTTCATGGGGTTAGATGGGGTTCCGCGTCGTTACTATGCATTTACCGAGTTTGAATTCATGAAAGAATGGTTAACGGTAAATACCTTCATTTCATGGGCAGCGATTATTGCTGCATTGGCTCAGATCGCATTTTTATACAATTTCTTCAACTCTATGTTTTTTGGAAAGAAGGCTCCCCAGAATCCTTGGGAATCCAATACGCTTGAGTGGACTACTCCGGTAGAGCATTTACATGGAAACTGGCCTGGAGAAATTCCAACCGTACACCGTTGGCCATACGATTACAGTAAACCGGGGCATGATAAAGATTTTATCCCGCAAACTACGCCATTCTCTGAAACCATGAGTTCTAATTTACCACACGACTTTGAGGGTAATGTGGAAGCAGAACAAATCCAGGAGAAATGGGTGAAAGAAAATAAAAAACCAGCTGCTCGTCAAAAAGCATAATTGTTTTTAACGAATCATTTTTAGGGTATCTGGCCTAAGTTTTTGAACTTATCAGATACCCTAATTTTTTTAAAGATGTATAACAACGCCGAAAAAAGATTTATCCGTATTAACCTGATCAGCATCATCAGCTTGTTCGTGTTGATTTTGGCCGGTGGGGTGGTACGAAGCACCGGTTCGGGAATGGGCTGCCCCGATTGGCCCAAGTGCTTCGATCAATACATTCCACCAACCTCTGTAAGCGAATTAGCTCCTGATTATGAAGAAAAATATGTGGCAGGCAGGGTAGCAAAGAATCAAAAGTTTGCCAATACTTTAGATGTATTGGGTTATGGGGATCTGGCAGATCGTATCCGAAATGATCAATCCATTTTAAAACCCGAAGAATTCAATGCTGGAAAAACCTGGACCGAATACATTAACCGCTTGATTGGGGCTTTGACCGGTGTATTTTTATTGGGATGTGTACTTTTTTCCTTCAGCTATCTTAAAACCCGTAAACGGATCTTTTTTCTCAGTTTACTGAACGTAATCTTGGTTGGTTTCCAGGCTTGGTTGGGCTCCATTGTGGTTTCTACAAATTTATTGGCCTGGGTAGTAACCGTACACATGCTGGTGGCATTTTTGATTGTGGCCATCGCCATCTACACGTATTTCGATGCCCGAAACTTACAGTTGAAACTTCCCTTTAAAGCTCCTTTACTGCTTCGTATTCTTGCCGGTTTTGCCTTGTTCCTCACTTTAATACAGGTGACTCTGGGGACCGAGGTACGGGAGCAGATCGATGCCATTGCAGCGGCCATGAATCAACTTAACCGGGAAGATTGGGTAGCAAAAGTGGGTTTGAAATTTAATTTTCACCGCGATTTGGCGATCTTGGTATTGGGTGCAAATTTCCTCCTCCTCCGTTTCGTTGTTCGCATATATGCAAAGGGAACGGAGTCGTTCAAGATGATGATGGCCACCTTAAATATCATCACTTTTCAGCTCATTATCGGCGTTTTGCTTTCCTATCTTGCACTTCCACCTGCAGCACAGGCTGCACATATCCTCTTGGCTACCCTGTTATTCAGTGCGCAGTTTTATTTGTTTTTATCCCTAAATCGTGGCCAAAAGGAGAAAGTGGAGGTAGCTGTTGGGTAGTTTTATCAGCGATTTCGTGAAACTGGTGAAGCTTCGTTTAAGCTTTCTGGTAGTTTTTTCTGCTTCCATTTCGTTTTTGATCGGTAGCAAAGAACAGGGTCATGTGGATTGGTGGAATTGGGCGATTCTAACCATAGGCGGATTTTTGGTAACCGCCGCCGCCAACGGATTTAATGAAATTATTGAAAAAGACCTCGATAAACTCATGAAACGTACAGCCGACCGCCCCCTGCCGGCCGGCCACATGACTACCGGTCAGGCTTTGGTATTAAGTTTAGGTATGGGTATTTTGGGTACACTCATTTTAGTGGAGCTCAATTTTCTTACGGGTATTTTATCGGTATTCTCAATTTTTCTGTATGCCTTTGTGTATACACCCCTGAAGCGAACTTCGCCCATCGCTGTTTTGGTGGGGGCCATTCCCGGAGCATTGCCTCCCTTGATCGGTTATTTCGCTGCCTTTCCCAGTCCGCAAATATCCTGGATTCCTGTGGTATTGTTTTTGATTCAGTTTGCCTGGCAGTTCCCTCATTTCTGGTCAATTGCGTGGGTGCTAGACGAGGATTATAAAAAAGCAGGCTTCCGTTTATTGCCCAGCACCCGTCCTGATAAATGGAGCGCTTTCATCATTTTACTGAGTACCGTCATCCTTATTCCGGTAAGTTTGATGCCTACCATTTACCATTTTGGTGGATTAACGGTAGCAGGCATTTCAGTCCTTAGCGGTTTGTATTTTTTGTATACGGCCGTACAGTTTTATCGCCGCTTAGATATTACATCCGCCAGAAAAATGATGTATGTGTCTTTTGTATATTTGCCCATCGTTCAGCTAAGTTTATTGTTTGATTTTATCCCCTGATTATTATGGCCAATACCATTGAACTAGACAAATCCAATCTGAAAGCCAAAAAGTTTCTTGTTTGGCTCTTTATCATTTCCTCTTTTATGCTCTTTGCCGCATTAACCAGCGGGTTTATTGTGTATACAGCCGGAAGTGTAGATAGGGGTATTAAAATATCATTACCTCAAGCATTTACTTGGAGTACCGGGTTGATTGTGCTGAGCAGTATCACCATGCACATGGCCTATCTGTCTGCCAGACGACTGCAGTTTCAAAAACAACAAAGCTATCTCTTACTGACCATCTTCTTGGGGCTGGCTTTTTTTGGTGTACAGCTTTACTCCTGGCAATACCTGATCGAGCAGGGCATCTACTTTGTAAATCCAAATGCTTCACAATCATTTCTGTATATCTTCACGGGTGCCCATTTGGTGCACGTACTTGCCGGGCTCATCATGGTGCTCAATGCATGGTTTGGGAAGTTCAGAAATATTCCGCAGTTGAGTAATTTATTCCGCTTGGAAGTGACGTCTATTTTCTGGCATTTTATAGATATACTATGGATTTATCTATATG
>JBEDFI010000027.1:0-14615 GCA_041175245.1 Bacteroidota bacterium | reverse complement strand
CACCTCCCACGCTTAAAAAAGATGGGGATCGACATCATCTGGTTAATGCCTATTCATCCAATCGGAGCAGAAAAAAGGAAGGGGACCCTCGGAAGCGAGTATTCTGTAAAAGATTACTACGGGGTGAATCCAGAATATGGTAATATGAATGATTTTAAATCATTAGTTGATAAAATTCATAGTATGGGGATGTATGTTATTCTGGATTGGGTTGCGAATCATTCTGCCTGGGATAATCCCCTGGCAAAAGAGCATCCGGATTGGTATACGAAGACCAAGGACGGACAGTTTCAGCCCACACCCTGGTACGACTGGAGCGATGTGATTGATTTCGACTATAACAATCCTGAGATGCGAAAATATATGACCGATGCCATGAAATATTGGGTAAAAGAGGGTAATGTGGATGGTTATCGTTGTGATGTAGGTGGCTTTATTCCGCTTGATTTTTGGGAAAATGTACGGAGCGAATTAGATGAAATTAAACCTGTGTTCATGCTCGCCGAGTGGGAATCGAGAGATTTACATAAAAAAGCATTCGACATGACCTATTCATGGACTTTATTCAAAGAATTGGAGAAAGCTTCTGAAGGGAGGGGAAACCTTGGTGGACTGATTGAATACATGGCCCACGATGTAAATTATTTCCCCAAGAATGGCTACCGTATGACTTTCACAGACAACCACGATATGAATTCCTGGTATAATACCCCATTCATAAATTTTGGGGAGGGACTAAAGGCTGCGATGGTATTTACCTGCACCGTAAACGGCATGCCACTGGTTTACAGCGGGCAGGAAGCAGGCTTGAACAAATCACTAAAATTCTTTGATAAGGATGAAATTGACTGGAAAGACCATGAATTTTATGGTCTATTCCAACAATTATTTGAGCTTAAACATAACAATCAGGCCTTGTGGAACGGATCATGGGGTGGCGAAATGATACGAATAGATAATGATAAACCGCAGGAGGTGGTTTCATTTATCAGGGAGAAAAATCAACAGGCGGTATTATCCATTATCAATTTCAGCCCAAAAACACAACAAGTAAAACTTCAAAATAAGCATTATAGCGGCAGATATACCGAGCTTTTCAGCAAGAAAACTTACAACCTTAAAGGTGAAGATGTACTTAGTCTGGCACCTTGGAGCTACTTGGTTTTGTATAAATAGTTTTATCGGCCAAAATCATCTTGTACACGAACAATATCGCTCTCATCAGAGGGGTTGGATGCGTCCGTGTGCTGCCAAATTTCAGCTACAATGCCCCAGTCGTTCAATCCAATCAAACGATGGCGCTCGCCTTGCTCTAAGGTAATTGTATCACCCTGTGCTAAAGTACGCAGCTCGCCTTCCTCATCGGTTGAACTGGTTTTAACGCCCACGGTACCCTCTACCACCGTCCAGATTTCTGCCCGCCGAAAATGATATTGCCAGGATAAGCGGGTATTGGGAGCTACCAGTAAAATCTTCGGACTCAGCTTTCCAGATATTCGTAACTGATCAACATCCAAACCGGCAAAATAATAATTGGCAAAAGCTTGTGCCTGCTCCTCATTCAGCACGAAAAAACCTCCCCAAGGACGATCTTGATCCACTTTATCAATCTGAAATCCTTGCGATTGCAATTGATTTTCAATTTTTTGAAATAAGGCTGCTTTCTCGTTCGGTGCTCCTGAAACTGACATAAAAAATGCTTTGCTAAAGCCCAAAATAAACGAAATACCCGGACATTTTGCTCACTTACCAACAAATATTAATAACTAAGGAAAAATAATAAAAAGGATTATTTGATAGTTTGTAACTATAAATCAGCTAACTATGAGTACAAACATGGAAATAAAAAGTTTTATGAGTCGTATAACGGCCCGGAACCCCAATGAACCCGAGTTTTTACAAGCGGTGCAGGAAGTGGCCGAAACACTTCTCCCATTTATACAAGACCACAAAAAATATCAGGAAGCACAAATATTGGATCGCATCACAGAACCGGAACGGGTGATGATGTTCCGGGTTCCATGGCAAGATGATCAGGGAAAAATTCAATTCAACCGCGGATACAGGATTCAAATGAACAGTGCAATCGGGCCTTACAAAGGTGGCTTACGTTTCCATCCCTCGGTGAACCTGAGTATCCTTAAATTCCTCGCTTTTGAACAGGTTTTTAAAAACAGCCTGACTTCCCTGCCCATGGGCGGTGGAAAAGGCGGATCCGATTTCGATCCAAAAGGAAAATCGGATAATGAGGTAATGCGATTTTGCCAGAGTTTTATGACCGAACTCTTCCGGCATATCGGTGCCGATACCGATATTCCTGCTGGAGATATCGGTGTTGGAGGCAGGGAGATTGGCTTTTTATTCGGACAATATAAACGAATCACCAATGAATTTACCGGGGTCTTAACCGGAAAAGGATTAAGCTATGGAGGTTCATTGATTCGTCCCGAAGCAACCGGTTATGGCTGCGTGTATTTTCTCCAGGAGATGCTGGCTCTACGTGGAGATAGTTTAACAGGGAAAACCATTGCCGTTTCCGGATCGGGTAATGTAGCACAATATGCCATTGAGAAATGTATTCAACTGGGCGGCAAGGTACTCACCGCCTCCGACTCTGATGGCTTTATTTACGATAAAGATGGTTTTAATGCAGAAAAACTGGCTTTCTTAATGGATTTGAAGAATGAGAAAAGAGGCCGGATCAAAGCTTACGCCGATAAGTATAACTGCGAATACCATGCAGGCAAAAAGCCCTGGATCATCCCCTGCAGCATCGCCATCCCCTGCGCTACACAAAATGAACTTGATCTGGCATCTGCACAAGAACTGATCAAAAATGGCCTGATTGCTATAGCCGAAGGCGCCAATATGCCCACCACGCTCGAAGCCACCGAACAATTCATTCAAAAAGGAATCTTATTTGCTCCGGGCAAAGCCTCAAACGCCGGCGGGGTAGCTACCTCAGGCTTAGAAATGAGCCAAAACTCCTTACGATTGGGCTGGACCAGACAAGAAGTAGACCAACGCTTACTGAGCATTATGCAAAATATCCATCAATCCTGTGTTGAATTTGGCAAAGAAGGCAAAAACATCAATTATGTGAAAGGAGCAAACATTGCCGGCTTTGTAAAAGTGGCCGATGCCATGCTGGCGCAGGGATGTGTGTAAATCAATCCATCTAAAAATCAAACTTCCCTAAGACCAAGGTATTGCCCTTTGCACCACAATTGGGCAAAGGCTCTTTTTAGTGTTTGATCACTTTATAGCTTTGTTTACCGATGATGACAAAGTAGTAGCCGTCGTCTATTTGGCTTAGGTCAAGTTTAATCAGGTTGTTATGCACCCGGTGCATGCCCTGGTATACGGTATTACCTGAGCTGTTATGTATTCTGATCAGCAGCTCTTTACCTTCCTGGTTTTGAATCTTCAGGTTCAGCATACTGCTAAAGGGGTTCGGGAACACCTCAACATGCTCATTCATGTAGATCTCTTCGGTATAGCTGCCCTGGCAGGCCTTGCTGGTGTTTACTTGTATGATATTCCATCCTGGTTGCAGCGCCAGACTCATCCGGGCTTCTTGACTGGTATAGGTCTTTCCGTTGTGAGTAATGGTATAGCTATCGCTGCCGCTCATGTTAAGCGCTAAGGTATTGCTTACCGGGTTCAGTTGGGTGTAGACCGAGAGATCCTGAGGTTCGGAAATGCTCAGTTCATAGCACTGCTTATAATCAGCCTCAGCGGCGATGCTAATGCACAAACTATACGTTCCGGCACTTAGTCCGCTAAGTTCTGCGGAGCTGCTAAAGTTCGCCGTCTTCACCACTTGTCCGGCTCGGCTTAGCGTAGCCGTATAGCTGAGGTTCTGCACAGCGGCTATCCGGATCCTCCCGTTATCGCTCGTGCGGCAGGTCTCCCCTTCGGTACTTACCTGGTAGTTGTTCACCGGCAGCATGAATACCCTGTTAACCATCAGGGGGGCAGAAAGCGTTTCACATCCGCTGGCATTACTTACCCGGACCGTATAGCTGCCTCCGCTACTGGCCGTAAAAGAACTGCTCGTCGCATTACTGATCGCCAGGCCATCTCTAAACCATTGATAAGTCAAACCGGTACCGGTATTCGTACTTAATACCACATTCCCCGTTTGAGTGATTGTCGTTGAGCCGCTGGCCGTAATGCCGGCGGCCGGACTCTCTATTCTTGTAACATTTATACTTTTTTCTCCGGAGCAGCCCCCTAAATTCGTGACCACTAAGCGCAGCAAAACAGACGACTTTACAGTCAGATCCGCTAGGCTGCTAATCAACGTATCTCCACGATACCACCTTACACTCATTCCCGCTGCCGCACCGCTTCTTAAAACCAAAGAATCTGTAGTGCTGCAAAAACTGAACGATTCGGCCAGCTGTATAGCCGGCTTATTGGTTTCACAGGGGAATTTAAACTGAGAAAAATCAAGTTTAATCACTCCGTTCGTATTCTCCCAGTTAGAAAATGCACTTCCCTCATTAATATAAAGAATATCCGAAGAACCGGAAGCTAAGCTGGAGAGCGGATAAAAAAATGCCCCGCTTTTTACACGCTGCAAATCACCCTCATTGGCAAAAGCTAGCGAGAAACTTTTAAAGCTACTCCCCGTATTTAATAAGATGCGCTTATGCTCTAACTCTTTTCTGATGCCCGGATCTCCATTATCCCATCTCCACCAGCCCCAACCATTTACAGGTAAAATATCCGGAAGGCCATCCCCATTAAAATCTGCCAAACTGATCCCATTCCCATGAGCAACTCTGAGCGGATCATATTGAATGCTCTGATCCAGCCATTGATCGGAAATGTTCCCGGTTTTATCATACACCTGAATCCGGGTATGCGCAATACCGATATCAACCTCAACATTTGCTCCACTGGCATTTTTTATTTGTGAAAACTCATGCGTGACCACCTCATACCGGCCATCATTATTCAAATCAGCGATGTGAACCCCAAAATCATTTACCGGACTGTATGAATACGTATAGTCGCCTTTCCTCACTTGCCTTGGAATAATTTTACCAACTAATTTAGGCTGATTATAAACTGATAAGGAATCATTCAGGGCAAAAGAAATCACAGAAATAGAGTCAATACGATTACGGGAATAATGGTTTAATACAAAAAATAGCTGATCACCGATTTCCTCCGATTGAGCAATTCTAATGAATAAGCTACTCGTATCGTCCCCCCTGAAGGTAGTTCGTTTATGAAGTTGCTCATCAATCAACTCATAACGGTACAGCAGATTTCTATCCAAAAATCTGGGGTCGGTGTCCTGCGGTTTACTATAATTAGAAACCAGTATTTCCTTACTTTTATCGCCCCTAACATTAAGTAAACGGGCAGATTCCGTATTGTAATTATCAGGAAACAGGATCTTCTTAAACGAAGTCCCCTTGTTTAAAAACAGTTTATCATAGCTATGATCGCCCCCATCCGGATACCAGCTCGATTCTTTGGCGGCGGGCTCCCCATGATAATTCTGAGTAGGCACTAAAATATCCGGCAACTGGTCGCCATTCACATCGCCCACATCAAATAATCCCGGATCCCCTTCAGTATATAAATTTCCGGTAAAACTGTTCACATATCGGGTATTCGAAGAAGTAGATTGATTCAGTAAAACGGCTAAAATCCCTCCACGATTCGAATGTTGGTAGGCTTGCAGCACAAGATCCATTTTCCCATCCTTATTCAAATCCGCTGCTCGCATCCATCGATTAAAAGAAATGAAATACCCCTTAGACAAAGCTTCCCTGGTAAAGCTGGTGTCCATGGAAAAGATGTTTTTCTCGACACTCCGAACGGGGATCTGTCCGAAAGAAAGAACCGGTATCACTAAGCAGAAGAGCAAAAGCTTTTTCATTAATAAGCTTAAAGGAGTATAATCAAATTACCCTCAACCTTCCCTTCAACAGGATGCTGATGATCAAATTTAACGGATAAATCAACACATGTGTTAGCAATTGCGTTATTTTGTGTGAACGAACAGAATGATAGTAGAAATTTGAGTATGCTCACCCACTACCCAAAACCTTACACCTCCAACACTAACCCCCGTTCCAACATACAATAAACCCGCCATCTCACAGTTATGTAAGGAGTTAACAAAATTATTAACCCTTAAAAACAAAAAACCCTTCAGAATCATCTGAAGGGTTTTCTTTGATGTGGAGGCTAAGAATTCGAACCTTAGCCCTCCCGATTAATCATCGGGATGCTATGAACCAGCTATCAATTTCTCTATAAGCACCCTGCTTTTCCATTTTTTGATTTGTTTTTCACGTTGGAGCGCTTCCTCCTTAGTTTGGAACGATTCAGCAAATTTTAAAACCCAATCGCCAGAACCACCCGTAAAGCCCGCATGCTGAGTGTTGTGTTTTTGTATACGTTGTGCTAATTGACTCGAAGAACCAATATAATATCGATTCCTGGAAGGAGAAAAAAGGATGTACACCTGATACATACCCTTTAAAACGAAAAATCCCGAAATTTCTTTCGGGATTTGTGGAGGCTACTGGATTCGAACCAGTGACCCTCTGCTTGTAAGGCAGATGCTCTGAACCAGCTGAGCTAAGCCTCCATTTTATATTTTATTCCTAGGTGACTCTCCCGATGTATATCGGGATGCGCTCAACCAGCTGAGCTAAGCCTCCTTTGGGGACTGCAAATATAGAAGGTCTGGGCAATTCTTCAAAAAAAATCTAAAATTTAATTTTCCTGGTCCCGGGCGCTATGCTTAAAGATGTGGAAAACAAAAAAAGCCTCTCCAGCAAGCAATTAAACAATTATTCGAAGATAATTTTCAAGCTTATTCACAATACATTGTATATTCGTTAAACCAATTATACGATCATGGCAGCAGTAAACATCCCCCGCCTCGATTTAAACGATTACATCTACGGCAGCCCCGAACAGAAGAAAAAATTTTCAGACGACCTGGGCAGAGCCTACCAGGAAACCGGTTTCGCCACCATTGCCAACCATGGCATGACTCCTGAGCTCATCAATGAACTATACCAGGAAGTACAACGTTTCTTCGCCCTGCCGGAGACCGTAAAATTAAACTATGAAAAACCCGAACTGGCCGGTCAGCGTGGCTATACCAGCAAGGGAAGAGAAAAAGCAAAAGACGCACACACTCCCGATCTAAAAGAATTTTGGCAACGCGGACAAACCGTGACCGATCACGATCCCGTAAAAAGTGAATATCCGGATAATATAGAAGTGGCCGAATTGCCCCGCTTCAACAGCATTACCCGCGAAGTATACGAACGCCTCGAAGCCTCCGGGAAACTGTTATTACATGCCATTGCCGATTACCTCAACTTACCGACCCATTATTTCGACGAGAAAGTACACAATGGAAACTCCATTTTAAGAGCCATTCATTACTTCCCGATCGAAGATCCGGACAGCATACCCGCCGAAGCCGTACGGGCCGGTGCCCATGAGGACATTAACCTCATCACCCTCTTGATTGGGGCCAGTGCCGACGGACTCGAAGTACTCACCCGCGATGGAGAATGGTTCCCCGTAAAAGCACACGGCGAAGACATTGTGGTGAACGTGGGCGATATGCTGCAGCGATTAACCAATAATAAACTGAAATCGACTACCCACCGGGTAGTCAACCCGCCGAGAGAACTCATGAAAACATCGCGTTTCTCCGTGCCTTTCTTCCTGCATCCAAAATCAGACATGGATTTAACCTGCCTCGATTCTTGCATCGATGCCGATCATCCAAAAGCATACACCGACATCACAGCCGGCGAATACCTCGACGAGCGCCTGCGGGAAATTGGATTAAAGAAATAATCAGATTGAAGCCCGACCACCTGGTCGGGTTTTTTTAGCTCATCGCTTTTTTAATGGCATGGTACAAGTCATTGGCCCGTTGCGTACCAATCACATAAGTAAAGCCATCCTTATCATACAGATAAACCGCATCCCGGCCCCCGGCATAAAAGCGGATGGTCCCGTTCTTATGCAAATTATACACCGGATTGCTGATCAAGTATTTGCTGTAAGGCTGACGCTCCACCTTCTCAATACTGTGGAGGTCGATCTTCACCAATTTGGTTGTCCATAAACCATCTAAAATAACCGATTGGTTTTTGACCGTAGTTCTGAAATGCATCAAAAACATCATCATCAGCGAAATGATCAAGATCCCGAAGCCCACCACCAGAAAAAGCTCGGCGGTTTGCTCGTTTTCCGAAAAATAATAGGCCGCAAAAGCGAAGAGCGCCATCACCATCCGGATACTGATCCGGTTATAATCACGTCCGAGGTATTGTTTTTCTACAAATAAAGTATCAGTCGGCATAGTCTTGAACTTGTTCGAAGATAAGTACTTTTTTAGTGTCTTCGCCAATTTTATAGCGCTCATCCAGGCGTTTCCCGGCAATCCATAAAATATCCCCATTCCCATTTTCCAATACAGCGATGTGTTTTTTTTGATGGACGGGGATCTTCTGCTCAATAAAATAATCGCTCAGCTTTTTTTGCCCCCGCATCCCGAAAGGCTGAAAATGATCTCCGGTTTGCCAGCTTCGCAACCTAAGCGGAAACTGAAGCAGATCGGCATCCAGCTGGGCGATGGCCGGATGTTGTTGTAAAACATAGCCCTCCCGGGACGTCAATTTTGAGCGAAAGCGGCAGGTATGCCAAAACCATTCCCCCTCCGCTGCGGTAATCAGCGTATCCGCAATTGGAGTATCCTCCAGCGGCGATAAAATCAATGTCTCCCGATCCAGCAGCAGCCGATAAGTACCCGACTCAAATACCTTACCCGATGTACCCTCCCAAGCGGCAATCAGCTGCTCCAACACGGCGGCCGAAAAGCCAAAAGGCCTGAACAGCTCGAAGAGCAGGGTGCGGAGAGGGCTTAATTGTTTGAGCGCAGCTAGCGGAATCCGGAACGAACCCGATTCATCCGCTACCAAGAGTTCTTTACTCAAGGCGGAGACCCGCTCGTGCAGCAATTCTTCCAGTTCGGCAAAGCGCTGAGCGCTGGCCTCAAACGTAGCTTCCAACGAAGGGTTCAGGGCTTTTAAGACCGGAATAACCTCCAGCCTGATCTTATTGCGAACATAGGTGGCAGAGGCGTTAGAAGCATCTTCGCGGTAGCGGATCTCTTCCCGCTCCACCACTTGGTCAATATCTGCACGGGTAAAGGCCAGCATGGGTCGGATCAAAGATCCCCGTTTGGGTAAAATGCCATGCAGGCCGCTTACGCCCGTACCCCGCACCAGATTGATCAGCATGGTTTCCACCAGATCATTCTGATGATGTGCCGTAGCGATCAGCGTATAGCCGTGTTCCTTTTGAAGGTCGGCTAACCAGGTATACCGTAAATCGCGGGCGGCCATCTGAATAGACACCTGCTCTTGCGCCGCATAAGCCTTGGTATCAAAACGGGTGCTGTAAAAAGGTACCGCAAAGCGATGGGCCAGTTCCCTGCAAAATACTTCATCGGCATCCGAATCTTTTCCGCGAAGCTGAAAATTAACATGCGCCAACGCAAAGCGATAGCCCAGCGTATGAAACAAATGAGCCATCAGCACCGAATCCTTACCGCCGCTAATGGCCAACAAAACCCGATCCTGAGGAGCAAGGAGTTGACTTTTTTCAATAAAATCCTGGAAAGACCGGGCAGCTAACATCAATCAAATTTATTTATTAAAATCCTTAGCCAAAAAACTAATTTTGTGAGGTGAAAAACTTGCTACTCCTTATTGCCTCGTTTGGGATCTGCCTTGGAGCACAAGCACAGCAAGTGAACCGGGTACAACTGGTCTCCTCCCAAAAGATCATTGGCATGCCCGATGTGGATGTCCTTAAAGTAATGCGCCCGGTTTTTTCACAAGACAACTCCACCCTGGCTGCAGACAGCGCTTATTTCAATCAGGCACAGAACACCTTCGATGCCTTTGGTAAGGTAGTAATCACCCAAAGCAATGGCACGGTGGTGTACTCCGACTTGCTCAATTACAACGGCAATACCAAAATAGCCATCCTCACCAACCGGGTCCGCCTCGTAGACGGCGATGCCACCCTGAGCACCGAATACATGACCTACAACATGGCTACCAAAGTAGGCAGCTATACCGGAGGAGGTAAAATTGTGAATGGGAAAAATGTGCTCACCAGTAAGAACGGTTATTACTTTTCGAATTCGAGAGACAGTTATTTCCGATACGATGTGGTGGTCACCAGTCCCGATGCCCTCATTAAGTCGGATACCCTGCGCTATAATACCGGTACAAAGATCGCTTACTTTTACGGACCTACCCATATTTACGGCAAAGACGATACACTCTATACCGAAAACGGCGATTACCATACCCAATATGATCAGGCCCGTTTCGGGAAAAATAATTTATATACTCAGGGGAGCAAATCCTTAACCGGAGACAGCTTGTTTTACGACCGCAAAAAAGGATTCGGGCGGGCGGTAAAGAACATCATTTTCATCGATACCGCCGAAAAGATTATCCTGAAGGGCGATTTGGGAATCTATAAAAAGGCCGACGAAAGCACCCTGGTGACTAAGAATGCACATGTGATTCTCACCGCTGAGTCCGACTCGGGCAAGGTAGATTCGATCTGGCTGACCGCCGATACCTTATTCAGCAAGGTGATATACCGCCGTGACCTGCCCGCATTAAAAGCCCTGGAGGTGAAACAAGATGTGGAATTCATGAAGGAGGAAGAAGGGATTCCCGAAGAACGTCAGCAAGCCCTGGAGCCGGAAGTAGAGGCCAGTGGAACCGAAGAGAAACCACGGCCAAAAAAATCAGACCGAAAAAATAAAAAGGAGGCATCAGAGAAGGAGACCGATACAGCCAAGGCTGAAAAGATTCCAATCGATTCCACCCGGCTGGATACGACCAAGATCCGGACCATTTCGGCCTATCACCGGGCCCGCATCTATAAATCTGATTTGCAGGCCAAGGCCGATTCCTTGTTCTTCAGTTACGGCGATTCGGTGATGCGCTGCTACCAGAATCCCATGATCTGGACCCAGGGCTCCCAGCTCAATTCAGATACGGTTTACCTGCAGCTAAAGAACAAGAAGCTGCATGGCATGTTGCTGCAGCACAAAGCCTTTATTGTGAATACTGAAGCCGATTCGAGCAAATTCAATCAGGTAAAGGGCAAGGTAATGACCGGCTATTTTAAAAACAGCAAGCTGGACCAGCTCTTTGTAGACGGTAATGCCGAGAGTGTTTACTATGCCAAAGAAGACAGCAGCTATACCGGTATGAACCGCTCGGTGAGCAGCCGCATCAAGATCTTGTTTGGCGATAATGAACTCCAGGATATCTTCTTCATTAAAAAACCGGAGATGGTATATTTCCCTATTGAGGACCTCGATAAAGATCAGGAAATATTGGAGGGATTTATCTGGAAACCCAAAGACCGGCCCGTTTCAAAAGAATCCATCCTGCCCTCTTTACTTCCGGCCCCAAAAGCGACCCAAAAAACGACATCGCCCAGGCCGGCCACCGGTACGGTCAAGCCAAAAGCGGCTAAAAAGAAGAAAAAATAACTAAAGTTGCTGTTTCAGAAAATCGAGCAATTGCTGCATGGCCTGTCCACGGTGCGAGATGCGGTTTTTTTCTTCAGCATCCAGTTCGGCAAAAGTGCAGGCATAACCTTTTGGAACAAAAATGGGGTCGTAGCCAAATCCGCCGACACCTGCAGCGCTTTCGGTAATTGTTCCCTCCACTACGCCTTTAAACAACTGATGCTCCCCTTCCCAGATCAACGAAATAACTGATACAAAACGGGCCGAACGCTCGGTTTTGCCCTGCATGTTTCGAAGTACCAATTCTAAATTCGTTTGAGCATCGCGGCTGCCTGAATAGCGGGCCGAATACACTCCCGGCGCACCATCTAAGGCATCCACCACCAATCCCGAATCGTCGGCAAAACAATTCAAGCCAAAACGATCGAAAATGGCCTTGCTCTTAATGGCAGCATTGGCCTCAAAGCTGGTACCGGTTTCCTCAATATCTTCCTGAAAACCAATATCGCTTAAACTTTTCAGCAAGAAGCCCTCGCCGATCATGGCTTGTACTTCCTCCAGTTTATGAGCATTATGTGTCGCGAAAACCAATACGGGAACCATCTTAAAAGTTTTTCATGGCATTCCAGAACGCCACTTTTTTATGTTGTGTTTGCATGAGTTCGGACATGCTGAACGTTGCCAGAATTTTCACACCCTCCAGTTCGGCAGGTTCGTTAGAAGGCAAGGCCGGCAAGCTTAATCGATCGGGCGAAATACCGAACAGGCAGATCCGGCTGCAGCTGAAAAAGTCTTTGAGCGATTTAAAATCGGCCTGTGGGGTGGAACTCAAATTCAGTAGGGCTACATCTTTCAGCTCCAGGCCTTTTGCCTGCAAAATTTTCTTCAATACCTCCAGCTGAGCGTCCGGAAGGTACTTCGCTGAGGGCTCATCCAGCAGCAGCAGAAAAAAGCGGTTGTTCTCCCCCAAATAATCGAATGCCGACGAAGCTTGTTTTTCTTCGGAAGCCTCCTTCACTTGGGCAAGCTGAGTACCGGTTTTGATCTGATACAAGTCTTCCTCGAACAAAAAGGAAAGTGCGTGGGGGTCTTTTGTCAATAATTCAGACATCAGGCAAATGTACTAAACCAATTTTGTTAAAAATAGTTAAATGGCAGAAGGAAAAAGCAACATGGCTTAACTTAGTACAACTGAATCAGACACCATCGGAGATATTTTAATTTAGTAGGGCGGAAATCCATTATATCTGATATTTTTGTGAGATTCAAATTTGGGGAAGAAGACCGATCGTATGAAAAAATTATTTGGCAGCATTGCCACCTTACTGATGGTAAGTATCACCAGCCTGCAGGCACAAAAGTTGCCTTTAGACAAAGTAGCGGCAGTGGTGGGCGGATCAATTATTTTACAGTCTGATATAGAAATGCAGTACGCCCAGTACCTGGCACAGGGAAACCCGGCGAACGAATCGGTAAAATGTTATTTTCTTCAACAGCTATTGACTCAAAAACTACTTTCGCAACAAGCAGTGATCGACTCGGTAATGGTGACAGAAGAGCAAGTTGACGATGAAATTAACCGACGTATGCGTAGCATGATTGGTCGTGCAGGGGGACAAGAGCGCTTGGAGCAGTTTCTAAATCGTTCAATCATCCAATATAAAGATGAAATTCGTCCGGACATCCGGGAGCAATTAATTGCCAATAAAATGCAGGGGAACATCTCCGAAAAGGTAAGCATCAGCCCCCTGGAGATCCGGCAGTTTTTTGAATCCATCCCACGCGACAGCCTGCCTTATTATAATACGGAAGTAGAGATTGGGGAAATTTCCCTGTACCCGAAATTGACCAAAAAGGAAAAAGAAGCCTACCGCGACAAGGCGGAAGCACTCAGGTTGCGCATTAAAGGGGGAGAAAGTTTTGAGACCCTGGCCCGCTTGTATTCTCAGGATCCGGGTTCGGCAGCCGAAGGAGGTGATTTGGGCTTCATGGACCGGACCATGCTGGTGAAAGAATTTGCAGCCGTTGCCTTTAAACTCAAAGCCGGAGAACTTTCGCAGGTGTTCGAATCTGAATTCGGATTTCACGTATTAGAAGTGATGGAAAGACGGGGGGAGCAGGTACGGGCAAGACATATCCTGATCAAAATTGACCCTACCACCGCCAGTTTAGAACGATGCAAAGCGAAGATAGACAGTGTATATCAATCGGTGATCGATAAAAAAATCGACTTCTCTACGGCGGCATCGCTCTATTCAGATAATAACGATACTAAGTTTAATGGGGGGATGATGCTCAACGCTGAAAACGTGCAGAGCAGAACCACCTTTATTCCTACCGATAAATTAGACCCGACGATTTTCCTGACGATTGATACCATGAAAGTTGGAAGCTACTCGAAGCCAAACTATTTCAGTTCCCAGGATGGAAAAGTCGGGTACCGCTTTGTCTACCTGAAGTCGAGGATCGGGCCCCATACAGCCAATCTGGAACAGGATTATCCCAAAATAAAAGAGACGGCTTATGAAGACAAAGTAAGCCGGGTGATTAGTGATTGGTTTGCAAAACGCCGAAAATCTACCTTCATTAAGATTGACGAAACGTTCAAGGATTGTGAAGGCCTGGCAGATTGGACCAGCAGTCCGGAACAATAGGCAGTCATTCTGTAGAGGCGTCTTTAACCGGAATTTGTTCCAGAAAGCGGCTTTTGGCATCGTCTGAATACGTTCCGTAGGCATCTACCAGGACCCCCTTACTCCCATCCTTGCTTTCAATGGCGTACACTACCGAATTGTCGGTCGGGTCGCTCATGCCCTCAAAGCGGTACACCTCCGTAATAAGTAAATCGGCCGGGCAATAAGTGCTCTTGCTTCGGTCACAGTGCAGCATTCCTTCTTTGTACTGATAATTATAGTCGTATCCCCTGCCTTCCAGATCGGAGACAGCCTCCAAGATACTTTGATAATTTTTAGGGGTCGCACTCATCATATTTTAGGTTTAAATAGTATTTTTAAGAAACATTAATCATACTAAAGATGAACGC
>JBEDFI010000026.1:0-15498 GCA_041175245.1 Bacteroidota bacterium | reverse complement strand
TTTTCATTATTTAAGTGGTAATCCGGACAGCAATTCACTCATCTTGTTGGTCAGTATTTGTGCTTCGGCTTATTTGTTTAAGTCTTTCAATATCATCGATTCCTATTTTCAGTCGCAGGTAAAATCAAAACAAGTGGTCTTGGTTCAAAATGCCTGTTTGGTGCTTTCAGCGGCCTTAAAAATCACCCTCGTGTATTGGGCTGCTCCGGTGCTTTATTTTGCCTGGGCATTGTGTGTAGACAGTACTCTTTTAGCTCTTGGTTTAGTTTGGATGTATCAGCGTCAGGGTCTTCAACTGCGTGCCTGGATTTTCAGTTGGGAACGGGCGAAAAATTTGATCAGCCAGTCATGGCCCTTGATTTTAACTGCCGTAATGATTTCTATTTATATGAAAATTGACCAGGTGATGCTGAAATCTTTGGGCAGTAAGCAAGTGGGTATTTACAGTGCTGCGGCACGCATCAGTGAGTCTTGGTATTTTATCCCGGTAGCCATTGTCACTTCGGTATTTCCGGCCATTATCCATGCCCGTAAAACAGATCCGGAGCGTTACCATAAACGTTTGCAAAACTTGTACGATTTATTGGTGGGTATCAGCGTTCCGGTGGCCCTCCTCATCAGTTTTAGTGCCAATTCCATCATCGCTTTTTTGTATGGAGAGCAATACTCTGGCGCCGGCGACATGCTTTCCATTCATATTTGGTCGGGGATTTTTGTTTTCCTGGGCAGCGCCAGCAGCCAGTATTTATTGGCGGAGGGTTATACCATGATTTCCTTCACCAGAACCGCTGTGGGAGCGCTGGTAAACGTACTGCTTAACTTGTGGCTCATACCTCTATATGGGGGCTGGGGAGCCTCTGTAGCCACTTTAATTGCTTATGGTATTTCTACCTTTTTTGTCTTGTTCATTCCAAAAACCCGGCAACAAGGCCTGCTCATGCTCAAGTCTTTATTTTTCATATCCATCATCCAAAAACTAAGAAAACATTGAAAGCCAAATATTCGATACTTAGCCTGCTGAATTGGAAAAAGCTGAAAACCCTTTTGTCATTTGGCACCAAAGGGTATTTGGCCGATATCGGTTGGATCGACTCTTATGACAATCAATCATCGGTTGATGCTCATGGAGACCCCTTGCCATGGGTAACGTATTCCTTTATTGATTTTATAAAGGACAGAATTTCTGACCAACACCTGGTCTTTGAATTCGGATCGGGGAGCTCCACCTTATTTTATGCAAAGCGGGCGAAGGCGGTAGTTTCGGTTGAGCACGATCAAGAATGGTTGAACAAGATCAGCGCTCAAAAACCGGCAAATGCCGAAATGATTTTTGCGGAGCTGGAAGCCAACGGCGCTTACAGCCAGATGCCGGTGAGTACCGGAAAGCAGTACGATATCATTATTGTAGATGGCCGCGATCGGGTGAATTGTTGTATGAATGCCTTGCCGGCCTTGAGCCAAACTGGCGTATTGGTATTGGACGATTCGGAACGCGATTTTTACCTTCCGGCGATCGATTTTTTAAAAAAATCTGGTTTCCGTGAACTTAGCTTCAGCGGAATTTCGCCTGGATTGTTTTACTATAAAACTACCTCTGTATTTTACAGATCAGCTAACTGTTTAGGAATTTAACATGGCAGAAAAGTTCATCAGCGAAGGGCTTAAATCGGCATACGATCAATTTTATCAGTCGCATGATGAACAATGGCGCTTATTGGGGGCCAAATACAAGGCGGAACACATTATCGAGCTTTGTAAGGGGCGTGTTTTTCAAAAAGTGCTCGAGCTGGGTGCGGGAGACGGAAGCATTTTGTATTATTTAGACCGATGGGGCTTCGCTCCCGAATTGCATGCCCTGGAAATTTCGAAAAGCGGGGTAGCCCATATTCAATCCAGGCAGATCAAATCGCTTAAATCGGTTCAGGAGTTTGATGGTTATCAGATTCCATTTCCGGATGATATGTTTGATCTGGTCATTCTTTCGCATGTACTGGAACATGTGGAGCACGAACGTATCCTGTTAAGAGAAATTAAACGGGTGTCCAAGTTTCAGCTAATCGAGGTGCCCAGAGATTATCGGTATGGGGTAGATGGTCGAATGAAACATTTCCTGGACTACGGACACATCAATATGTATACGCCCACCTCACTCAGATTTCTACTAAAATCGGAAGGCTTTAACGTGCTGGCCGATCTCAGTTCCCTCATCCATCCGGAAGTGACCCGTTTCAATAGATTCATCAATCAGCAAAAACCGAATCGTTGGTTTACTCGTTTGAAGATCAGCTTCGAATTTGAGCTCAAGAAAATTTGTTCTAGGTTTGCTGGGCGTAAAATAGAAGAAAAGCTGGCCAATGCCTATACGGTTTTAACCACTAAAGAAAACGATTTGCAGATCTTTTAACATGCAGAAATTTGCCCCCATTGCCTTATTCGTATACAATCGTCCGGAACACACCCGCCGAACGATTAAATTTCTGCAACAAAACCAATTGGCTTCCGATTCACGATTGTTTATTTTTTCGGATGGTCCCAAGCGCCCTGCAGATCAGGCGAAGGTGAACCAGGTTCGGGAACTGATTCGTAAAGTAGAGGGATTTAAATCGCTTGAGATCATTGAGCGCCCGCAAAATATGGGCTTGGCCAATTCCATCATCAGTGGGGTTACTCAGCTGGTCAATGAATATGGAAGGATCATTGTGTTCGAAGACGATTTGATCACGTCGCCTTACACCTTGCAGTATTTCAATGAGGCGCTTCTTCGGTACGAACAAGAGGAAAGGGTGATGCACATTGGCGCATACATGTATCCTTTAGCTTCACAATCATCCGAAGAATTGCCTGAGACCTTTTTCTACCGGGCGGCAACCAGTTGGGGCTGGGCGACCTGGGCGAGAGCCTGGAAGCATTTCAATGCTGACGTAAATGATCTGATGACGCAATTCAGTCCGGAAATGAAGCACCAGTTTTCTATTGAAAGCAATATGAATTTCTGGAAACAGATACGTGAATTGAAATGGGGCCGGAACAACTCATGGGCCATCCGCTGGTACGCTTCAATTTTCTTAAAAGACGGACTCACCTTAAACCCGGCTCAATCTTTGGTGAGCAATATTGGCCACGATGGGACTGGAGTGCATTCAGGAATTAATGAAATTTACAATGTGAGCATCCATCCTAAACCCATTACCTTTTTTCCGGACGTATTGGAAGAAAACAAACCAGCATACGAACACATCAAACAATTCTTGAGCAAGCGCAAGGGAAGTTTATGGCAACGCCTGCTTCGGTTCTTGAAACAGCAGTTTAGATTTTAAGGCTTTTTTGCTTCGATCAGGAGATAGGGCGACAAGGCTTTCGATTCGAATGGAATGATTTTGGTGAACACCTTTCCGGCAAACCAGGCCAACTTAAAAAACACTTTCGTGAGGTTAGTTTGCTGATTCCAGTTCTCTAACCATGCACTGAATTTTCCATAAAAAACTGCTTGTTTTACTTCTAATCCCAAGTCTTCGAGAATTGTCCTCAACAAGGCGGGATCCATGCAGGAAATTTCATGTTTTTCGTAATTGTCGCGATCGAATGTTTTTTGAATCCAGCCATTAAAACCCCTGAAATTAGGAAGCGTAATGAATAAGGTGCCACCGGGGTTTAAAAATTGAACATGCCGCCGGATGATATCCTTGGTATCTTTAAAATGTTCAATCAATCCGCAGGACAAAACCAGATCGTAGGTTTCTTTAGGCTGATAATTAAACAGATCAGTTTCGATAATTTTTATCTCATTCAGGCTCATCCCATTTTCCGCACACAATTCAGCAATGATATCCGGATGAATGAAATAATCGAGCAAACAAGCCTCCATACTTAAGTGCTTTTTCAGGAAAATAGTATAGTAGCCCGGAAAACCGCCTAACTCAATCGCTGTTCGGACCTGCCCCTCTTGTACAATCCGGCGAAGCTGCTCATGAAACAAATAGTTTGGCGGAACTCGGATCGCCAGGCCATTTTTAGCTTCCCAATACTTCGTCCAAAAAGCCCGGTCGGTCAACTCATTTGTCATCATGCTAAAATAACAATATGGATGCGATAAATATGTATTTTTGATTCGATTTGAAAGTACTGCATCTCAATACCTACGAACATAATGGCGGTGCCGGCCGGGCTTCTGCACGTTTAGTGCAGGCGCTGCAAACACAAGGCATCGAGGCTGAGTTGTGGGTAAATTATTCCTTTGAGCAAAGCCCCAAAGCAACTAATTTTTCCAAGCGGTTTTTTTCAAAGTATTTTACCGCCTTTCAAATCCTGGCTGAGCGTTTATTGACCAAACTTTCTTTGAAAGCCCAACATACCCCTTTTAGTATCCCTTATTTTGGAAACGACCTTTCTCAGTATCCTGCCCTTAAAGACGCAGACATTCTGCACCTGCACTGGCTTAATCATGCCTTTATGCGCCCCAAAGATATTGCGCAGCTGAAAAAATTAAACAAACCTATTGTCTGGACTTTCCACGACAGTAATGCCTTCACTGGAGGGTGTCATGTACGCTATTCTTGTACAAATTTTGAACAGGAGTGCGGAAATTGCCCCATTATAAAATCCTCTGGCCCAAACGACCTCTCTCATCGCATATGGAAGGCCAAATCAATGGCATACGAAGGTCTGGACTTTCACGTGATTGCACCCAGCCGCTGGATGGCCGATTCGGTGAAGCGGAGTAAATTATTAAAAGACCGACCCATTCAGGTGATTCCGAACACCCTAAACACAGAGGTGTTTAAACCGCATAATAAACTCGAGGCCAGAAAGCGTTTGGGCCTGTCAGCCGATCAATTTATTATCCTCAGTGGGTTCATGCCTTCAAAAAATGATAAACATAAGGGAACTCCGTATTTGTTGGAAGCGCTGAACCATCTGTCGGATCAGGAAAAATGTGAATTATTGATTTTTGGAAATCGAGATGTTCAGAATATGCCTGATTTTCCGATGAAGGTTCATTTTTTAGGGACGATTGAGGAGGAAGCACAACTGGCGCTGGCTTACCGAGCGGCCGATGTGTTTGTATTGCCTTCCTTGGAAGATAATTTGCCCAATACCGTAATGGAAAGTCTATCCTGCGGAACTCCGGTTGTGGCCTTTAGCACTGGAGGGATTCCAGATATGGTGCAACATGAATACAATGGGTATTTAGCCGAGTATCAGTCTGCTCCCGATTTGGCAAAAGGCATTCATTGGGTTCGAAACCACCCGGACAAAGAAAATTTGCATCTTAATGCCAGAAATACGGTTTTAAGCCATTTTTCAGAAACAATTATTGCCCGAAAGCATCTAGCATTGTACGAATCTCTATTGAAATAACATGTTCCAGCCAAAATTAAGCATCATCACCATCGTGTATAATAATGTTCGGGACATTGAACGTACGGTGTGTTCGGTTCTGAACCAGACGTACGGAAACGTTGAGTATGTGGTGATTGATGGGGCATCTACCGACGGTACGCTGGATATTTTAAAAAAATATGAGTCAAGATTATCGAAATTAATAACTGAAAAGGATAAAGGGATTTACGATGCGATGAATAAGGGACTTGCTATAGCGAGCGGCGATTATGTATTGTTCATGAACTCGGGCGATGAGTTGTACGCTCCGGATACCCTTGAAAAAGTATTCTCCACGGCTGTGGACGCCGATATTTACTACGGTGAAACCGAAATGTATGACGAAAACTGGCAGAGCCTCGGCCGCCGGCGTCATCAGGTGCCTGCTGAGTTTACTTGGAAAAGTTTTCGTCTAGGGATGAGCGTGAGCCATCAGGCCATCTACATTAAACGAGCATTGACCGAGCCGTACGATCTCCGCTATCAATTGAGTGCTGACATTGATTGGGTGATTAAAGCAGCGAAAAAAGCTCAAAAAATAGTGAACGTGAACGCTTATGTAGCTAAATACTTAGTGGGAGGCATGTCGAAAAAAAGACACCGCCAAAGTTTGGTGGAGCGGTTTCAAATTTTCAGTAAGCATTATGGTCTGCTACCTAACGTGATTAACCATTTGATCATTTCCCTTAACTTGATCAGTTATTATCTACGGACAGGAAAAACCAATGATTGAGCGTACTACTCATGCGTTTGAGTAAATTGCCCTTCATTATATTTCCACCAGATACGGCGACCTTTATTTCCATTGAGATCGCCAAACAAACCGTCAGCTACCACATCCAGGTCTCCATCTTTATCATAATCGAATAGGTGGATCCATTTGATCCAGGCATTGGTGCCAACACCTGTAGCCACATCAAAATATGCGCTGGTCATATCTTTAAACTGTAAATTGTCGTTGTGGAACAAGCGGAGGCCATACCCGTTGTACCCCGATTTATTACTCATGGTCAGAATATCGGTTTGCCCATCTTTATTGAAGTCAAAAAAGGCGATATCCATCAGTTCTAAGCCAGATTCAATGGGCAAGGAGATGGCGCTATTTCTATTAAATTGACCATTTTCTTGGGGAATGAGTAATAATTTATTTTGCCCACCAAGCAGCAGATCTAGTTTTCCGTCTTTAGTAATATCAAATAATTCTACCGTATAGTAATTATCATCGGAGGTATTAAAATTCTTAAATATATGATTCGATAAGACAAATTTGCTGCCACCTTGATTGAGGTAGGCTGTCGGATGAATGGGGATCACCATACTGCCGCCAGAATAGGCCACGATATCGATGCGCCCGTCGTTATTGATATCTCCAGTTGCCCCTCCATGGAAATATCCGATATCCTCCCGGAGATACTGATAACGTTTCTCTTTCACATGAAAAATGCCGATGGCGTCTCCCGGGAAAGGGGGTCCGTCATATCCCGATGAAAACAAGACCAATTCAGGGACTTTATCGTTATTTAAATCTGTTACCACATTTTTCCTCACCTGAACGAGTCCAACCTGCAGGTCGTAGGTCTTTGGATCTTTTTCGTATTCAGAAAATAAATGCAAACCGGGAGCATTCGTTGGCCAAGGGTTTTTCCAATAGTAGGCCCAAAGATCTTTCAGTCCGTCTCCCGTCAGATCGGTATAAATGTAGGTTCCTAGATCGTTCCAATAGTAAGACTTGGATGGAGAGAAGGTGTTGCTCACCGACATATTGTAAGGCGTCAGTTCACCAGAAGGCTTGAGTTCAAACCCCCAGTATAATGATGCATTCACTTGGAAAAGGCGATCAAAGGATTTATTGGTTGTGAACCAGGAAGTTGTTTTGTTAATTGCTGAAACCGAATCGAGGCGATTAATGGCAAAAATCGGATTAATACTATCCTTTTTTACACCCTTGAATTCCGTATCCGGATTCCCCTCGAGCTCTTTGGCACGCTCCTTCTTACAAGAAAGAACAGTCAAGAACAATAAACCTATGCCAATGAACTTTCGCATGCCGATCTCAATTTAATCGATTCAGGCGGCTTCTTTCTGCTCCCTGTACATGGCAAATCCCAATCCGCCAACAAGCAAAATGGATGCAAAGAGCGAAATCCACTCACCGGTATAATAAGACGCTGGCTCAAATTTGAATTCTAATTTGTGATTTCCGCCGGGTAATGCAGCCGCTCTTAAAATATAATTTGCACGGAAATGAGGAATTTCTTCGCCATCTACATAGGCTTTCCAGCCTTTGTCATACCAAATTTCAGAAAATACAGCCACCATGTCTTTGCCGGTTGAATACTCATAAGTCAAATGATCAGGACGATAGTTTAGTAATTTGATCATGCCATTTGGATCAAAGCCTACTTTTTTGCTGTCAATCAGGGACTTGAATTCGTCACTTATAAATGCTTCAGCTCTGGGATTAAAGCTGCTGATGGCAGTCATTTCCTCATCGGCATCTTTCACAAAAGTAACATTCGGAACAAACCAGGCATTGCCGCAGGCGCTTGCACGGTTTTGCATCTTTTGTGATTGACTTTGCGGATCGTTCAGAATGACGTACTTGGTATTCAGCATATCCAATACATCTTCATTAATCGAATTATTGAACTGCTTGTCCAGCACTTCCTGATAGCGTTTCAACTTGGCAGCATGATAACCACCCACCGTTTTATGGAAGTACGACGCATTGGCACTCGAGAAGGTCGGAATACTTAGGTCCAATACCCGGTAACCCAGGCTGGTGTCTTTCAAAATGAATTGATCAACTTCTCTCGCCTCAAATTGTTGTTTCAAAACACTTGATTCCACAAAATTTTGATTGTTCAGGTATCTGCGGTCCACACTCCACAAATCAACCAGAATGGCTATCCCTAATAAAATAACTGCCAGTTGTTGGCTCAATTTATTTTTAATCATTGCCCAAACGAGGGCTGCACCCAGCAGTACAAAGATCAGTGAGCGAAAGGCATCGTTTCTGGCCAGACTAATACGGTCTTTTACCAGACTTTGCGCAATCGACTCGGCAAAATTGCGGTCACCACCGGTTACCTGGGTTAATTGTTCAATTAAGCCGCTGTGCGTGGAGGAGGTAAAGCTGAAGAACAAATCGGGCAAGGCCAGCAGAAAGAGAATCAATCCCACGGTAATGTAAACCGAATACATGAATTTTTTCTGGAGTTTTTGCTTATCCTGTTCCAACTCTGTTAATTCCTTCACCGCCAGCACGGCCAGTATCGGGAATAAGAACCCGGCAATCACGAGGATAGATTCCACGGCACGGAATTTATTGTAGAGCGGGAAATAGTCGAAGAACAGATCTGAAACCAAGGGCCAGTTTTTTCCGAAGGATAACAACAGGCTTAAGGTACTTGCTCCAATAATCCACCACTTCATCCGTCCCTTCACGATAAAAAGCCCCAACACAAATAAGAAGCATACAATGGCACCAAAATATACCGGACCGGAAGTGAAGGGTTTTTCTCCCCAATAACTTGGCAATTGCTTGGCAAATTCAAGGGCTTGTTCGGAGGGTACCCCTTTGGAGGAGAGCACTTTTACTACCTCTGATTTTTCATCTAACTGGCTGGCACCGCCCCCACCATAAAAATTAGGAATAAGGAAGGTGATGTTTTCGCCAACTCCCTGACTCCATTGGTAGGCATATTCTTTATCCAGGCCATTGCTCGGCTGGGCTTTGCTGTAGGTTAAATTCGATTTGCCACGGATGGATTGCTGACCGTATTCGTAGGTTGTCCAGAGCATGGCAGCATTTACTGCAACTGCAATTAGAAGGGCTCCCGCCGAGTAAAGAGCAGGCTGATACAGACTTTTTAGATTTTTATGTTTGATTGCATGATAGATCTCTATTCCTATAAAGATTAGGATAGCGATGAACAAATAATAGGTCATTTGAATGTGATTGGCCCTTATTTCCAGCGCCAGTGCGATGGCTGTAATGGCTGCTCCCATCCAAAATCTTCCGCGAAGCGTGAGGATAATCCCGGCTAATATGGGCGCAAAAAATGCGATGGCCAGGGCCTTGTTACTATGTCCCGCTTCAATAATGATGAAATTATAGGATGAGAACGCGAAGGCAATGGCACCGGCCGCCGCCAACCAAGGTTTTACTCTTAATACATTAAACAACAGGTAGGCACCTAAAAGATACAGCAATACCGTATCGATCGGGTTGGGAAAAATGGTTTTAAAGAAGGATATAATGTAGGTGGTGATGTTGTATGGATACTGCACCCAGATCTGATAGGCAGGCATCCCGCCAAACATGGAATTTGTCCACAAGGGCGCTTTGCCATCCAAGGCTTTGAAATCCATAATTTCCTTTTGCATGGCCTGAGCCTGCAACACATCGTTTTGAAGCAAGCCTTTCCCTTGTAGTGCCGGACTAAAATATACCAGGCAAAGGGTAATGAAAATTCCGATAATGATCAGATGGGTGGCGTTGCGTTTAAACCAGTTATTCATGCTTTTCTTCTTTATGAATTCCAAAAATAGAAAAAAGCATAAATTAAAGCCCGTTTATCGGAGCTTTAATGTTTTTGAATTGCGGGAAGTAAAAATTAATCCTGTTTGATCTCTTCAAAATCAACAAACTCACCGGCCTGTTCAGCTTTTCTACTTTTTCTTTTGGGCGGTACGTGGTCTACATGGATGGCGCCTTCCTCCCGACTCTGTTCTTCGGTGCGGGTATAGCTTGCTTGGGCTTGTTTTTGTACTTTTTTAAGAAGCTGTTTGAAAATAACGGGTAATAATAAGCGTAGTAAAATACGGAGGATCCAAATCGCAAGCAGGAAGTATAAAATATTTTGTAAAAGCCCCATCGAGTGAATTTTGATGCAAATTTAGATGAAATTATTGGCAGTCTGTTTCATTCAGTTTAAAAATCATCTTCTTCTATGATCTCCACTACGCGTCCCACCTGCCCATCTTCCAGCCTCACTTTTATGCCTCTGGAGTGAAATGGAGCACTGGTGAGTAAATTTTTAACAATCCCTCTGGTATGTTGACCGCTGCGCTGATCCTTTTTTAAAATAATATCTACCAATAAACCCGGATAGATATCTTTTCTGTTTTGTCCGTTCATGGATGCTATACTTTTTCCTTCAGGATGTTTTCCAACGCGAACATTTCATCCCGAAGTTTGGCAGCCAATAAAAAGTTCATGTCTTTGGCTGCGGCGTTCATTTCTTTCTTCGTTTTATCGATGGCCTTCTGCAATTCAGGTTTGCTCATGTATTGTACGATGGGGTCGGCCGCTATATTGGCTGCATGATCCTGTTCGATATAAGCCTTTGGTGCCCCGCCTTTAAAATCCACCACAGAAGTTTGTTCCAGTATTGCTTCTTTGGATTTGCCGATGGTTTTTGGTGTGATGCCATGCTCCAGATTGTATGCAATCTGCTTTTCGCGACGGCGATTGGTTTCATCGATGGTAACCCGCATACTTTTGGTGATGGAGTCGGCGTACATGATCACCTTGCCCCGGTCGTTTCGGGCGGCCCGGCCAATGGTTTGAATCAAGGAACGCTCCGAGCGCAAAAATCCTTCTTTGTCGGCGTCCAAAATGGCAACTAATGATACTTCGGGCAAGTCTAATCCCTCCCGCAACAAGTTAATCCCCACCAATACATCAAACTCCCCTAAACGCAAGCCGCGTAAGATCTCTACCCGCTCCAGGGTTTTCACTTCAGAGTGAATGTAGCGTACCCGGATACCCAGTTTGGTCATGTACTTGGTCAGCTCTTCTGCCATGCGTTTGGTTAGTGTGGTCACCAAAATCCGGTCGCCCAGTTTCACCGTCTTGTCCACCTCGTCCAGTAAATCGTCTACCTGATTGATTACCGGTCGGATTTCAATCACCGGATCCAGCAGCCCGGTTGGCCTGATCACCTGTTCAACCACCACACCTTCTGTTTTCTCGAGCTCATAATCGCCCGGAGTGGCACTCACATAAATGGTTTGCGGGGCTAAACTCTCAAATTCGTTAAAATTCAGCGGGCGATTATCCAGCGCTGCCGGCAGGCGGAAGCCGTATTCTACCAGCGAGAGCTTACGGGAGCGGTCGCCGCCATACATGGCTCTAATTTGAGGCACCGTTACATGACTTTCATCAATCACCATCAGATAATCGTCCGGAAAATAATCGAGCAGGCAGAATGGGCGCATGCCCGGTTCTCGTCCGTCAAAAAAGCGGGAATAATTTTCAATGCCGCTGCAATACCCCAGCTCCCGCATCATCTCCAGGTCGTAATTGACCCGCTCTTCCAATCGTTTTGCTTCTAAATTGCGCTGATCTGTCAATAGCTGTTTCTTGCGCAGTTCCAGTTCTTCTCCAATTTGCCACATGATGGGCGTCATCCGGTCTTTCGGTGTTACAAACAAATTCGCCGGAAACAAGGCGAGATGGCTTATTTTTTCCAAGGTTTTCCCTGATACCGGGTCGATGCTGCTGAGCTCTTCAATATCATCACCAAAAAAGGAAACCCGGTAAGCAATATCCAGGTACGCCGGATAAATATCTACCGTATCGCCTTTCACCCGGAAGGTTCCCCGTTTAAAATCGGCAGTGGTGCGGGCGTAAAGTATTTCAACCAAGCGGTGTAAAAAGGCATTCCGGCTGATGCGGGTGCCCACCGCAAAGCGGAAGATGGAATTCGCAAAATCTTCCGGGTTGCCCATTCCGTAAATACAGGATACCGAAGAAACAACGATCAGGTCTCTTCTTCCTGACATAAGCGCCGAAGTGGTCCGCAGACGTAATTTTTCGATCTCCTCATTGATGGAAAGATCTTTTTCGATGTAGGTATTGCTGGAGGGAATATACGCTTCCGGCTGATAATAATCGTAATAGGAAACGAAGTAATTGACTGAGTTTTCAGGAAAAAATTGCCTGAACTCACCATAAAGCTGGGCTGCCAGCGTTTTGTTATGACTTAGGATGAGTGTAGGTTTTTGTGTTTGCTGAATAACGTTCGCAATGCTGAATGTTTTTCCCGAGCCGGTAACCCCCAACAGCGTTTGGTAATGCTCCTGACTACGTACCCCTTCTACCAATTGTTTGATCGCTTCGGGCTGATCGCCGGTGGGTACATATTCGGAAGTGAGCTTAAAATCCATCTGAGGTAAAGATACGATGCTGCTTAGCAGAATTAGTTTAATAAAATTGTAAATTTAGCTATGCCCTTCATTTTAACACAACATTCTTCCCTCGCCAATCATTTTTTGGCTGAATTGCGTGATGCCCAAATTCAGCAGGACAGCATGCGATTCCGTAAAAATTTGGAACGGCTGGGTGAAATTTTCGCTTATGAGATTAGTAAAACCCTGAGCTTCAGCGAGAGCGATATCGAAACTCCCTTAGGCACCACCACCACTCCCTTGTTAAGGGAGCTGCCAGTATTGGCGACCATTTTACGTGCCGGATTACCACTCCATCAGGGTTTACTCAATTTTTTTGACGGTGCGGATTCTGCTTTTATCGGGGCCTTTCGGAAAACGCATAAAACTGGAAAATTTACGATTGAGCTCAAGTATTTTACTTCGCCTAATCTCAAGGGACGAACCTTGATTTTAGCCGATCCGATGATGGCTACCGGACAAAGTATTGTGCTGTGTTGTAAGGAATTAATGCGCCAGTACACACTGAAAGAGCTACACATTGTGTCCGTCATCGCCAGTACCGAGGGCTTGGCTCATGTACAGGCGCATCTGCCAAAGGCCAAGATCTGGCTGGGCGATGTGGATGAAGAACTGACTTCAAAATCGTACATCGTGCCTGGTTTGGGTGATGCCGGCGATTTGGCCTTTGGAGAGAAGGTTTAAATGTGCAGCTTTGTAAGGGCACATGAACTATCAACATTTATTTTTCGATCTCGACCATACCATTTGGGATTTTGACCGCAATGCAGAGGAAACCCTGCAGGAGTTGTACCTCAGCTACGGCTTAAAAAATCTGGGCCTCCACTCGGCCGATGTGTTTATTGAAACCTATACGCTCAATAACCATCAGCTCTGGGCCGATTATCATTTAGGGAAAATATCGAAAGAAGAACTCAGAGAAACCCGTTTTAGTAAAACCTTTATCGATTTAGGCTTGCACCCTGATCTTATACCCCATCAGTTTGAAGATGATTATGTACGTATTTGTCCCACTAAAACCAATCTTTTTCCGGAGGCGCATGAAACCCTTGGCTATTTGCAGGACAAATACGAATTACACATTATCTCCAATGGGTTTAAAGAATCGACCGAATTAAAAATTGAACTGACCGGACTGGCTCAATATTTCGGTAACATCTTTATTTCTGAGGTGATTGGTTTCAATAAGCCTGATTCTGCAATTTTTCAGCACGCTTTGAGTACGGCAGGAGCAGAAACCCATCATAGTTTGATGATTGGCGATAGCCTCGAGGCCGACGTACGTGGAGCCTTAAACTTTGGGATGGATGCCATTTATTTCAACCCGGATAAAAAAGAAAAACCTGAAGATATTCCTCATCAAATACATCACCTGAGTGAGTTAAAACAACTATTATGAGCAACGAAAAATTATCTCACCAAACACTGAGCCTAATGGATCAGTTTGAACAGTTTTTAAATCAGATGTCTGAAGAGGAATTTCAACGGAGTCCGGTAGCGGGGGGCTGGTCTTACTCAGAAGTGTATTCCCATATTTTTTCTGCAAACCATGCCTGTTTACTCGCTATACAGCATTGCATTCAGGGGAAGGGGATTGAATCTTCAGAGAAAGCCTCTTTTGTTGGTCGTTTGATCTTGTTTTTTGGAGTTTTTCCTCCGGTCAAGATCAAAGCGCCCGAGCGCATTGCAGCCATGGTAAAAAAGATCAGCAAAGTAGAGGCACTTGATCAAGTACAAAAATTCAGAGAAAATCTGCAAGCACTCGTTCCACAGATTGCTCAGGCTTCGCCGACGCAAAAAGCAAAGCATCCACGGATGGGGCTTTTTACTGCCCCTCAATGGCTGAGCTTTATCCAAATTCATACTAAACATCATCTAAAACAACTTTATCGAATACAAGCTGCACTCAGTTACCAGATAAATTAATCCCAGCTTAACTATTTATTTACATTCGGATGCGTTCTTTGCAGAAAGTAAATAAAAATGATTGCGGATCTTGCCCCACTGATTTTTGCTGCATTGGTACTGCTCTTGGTCGGATTTTGGTTCAGTCCATACGATTTGAAGATGGAAGATCGTGACGACGAGGAAGTACTGTCTCTTTAGGAATTAAACCTGAAATTGATTCCTTAGCAGAAAATATCTTATACTTGTTTTGATCTTTTATTCAACACATGATCAAACAATTCAGGAGCCTTCATCCCCTTAATATTCCCATCCTTATTTTTGTTGCCTTGTTTTTACGTTTCATCGCCTGGGATGATGCGATTGCCTCGGCAGATCTTTCTTTTCATCAATTGTACCAACACCTCTTACTCCTGCATCCCCCTTCTCTCAACATCAGCGCAGGGATTCATTTTTTTCTCAGCCTGAGTGTTTTGGTGGTGCAGGCAATTTGGTTCAATTCTGTGGTAAATACACATAACCTGATTGCTAAAGCGAGTTTTTTACCGGCCTTGCTTTTTGTGGTATGTGCAAGTACGATCGACTCATTTGCTTATTTCGGACCGGTACAGATACTTAATTTTTTCGTCATCTGGCTGCTAAATCAGTTTTTTAAAATGTATCGGGTGCAAGAAATCAGACCCCTTGTTTACAATGCAGGGATGGTGATTGCCTTGGGGACCCTCATCTATACTCCGTTCGCCCTCATGCTGCCACTCATCTGGATCAGCTTGCTGATCTTCAGGCCTTTCAACTGGAGAGAATGGATACTCGGTTTTCTGGGTTTTCTTACGGTTTTCTTTTTCCTGGCGGTGTACTATTACTGGAATAATGCACTCTCCTTAAGTAAAACCATCTGGACTGTTTCCACTACCGTATCGCCATTTAAAACTTTTAATTATTGGATTTTATTACCAATCAGCATCATCAGCATCCTGAGTTTCATTCAATTGAGGATGAATTTTTTCAAAAGTGTGG
>JBEDFI010000025.1:0-15631 GCA_041175245.1 Bacteroidota bacterium | reverse complement strand
GAAATAAATTATTTATTGTAGTTTTACGTCTCTTTAAACCAGATTATGCAAAAAAACAGACTTACCTTATTCATCTTTATCGCCTTAATTACAGGCATTATTGCTGGATATCTGCTTAATGTTAATTGGTTAGGCCAATATAACGAACAAATTATCAAGGCCGATAACCAGGCAAAGAAAATTGAAGCACAATTAGCTAAAATGCCCGATACTAGCTCGGTGAGCTACCTCCAGCTAACTGCTGCTCGCAAAGAGCAGCTATCCATCAGAAAGGAGCAGGAAAGTATTCGGGAGAAAAAATTAGAGCCCTTCACCATTTTAAGTGATATTTTTCTTCGACTGATAAAAATGATCGTAGCCCCTTTGGTGTTTACCACATTGGTGGTGGGAGTTGCCAAGGTGGGTGATATTAAAGCCGTTGGCCGTATCGGGGGTAAAACCATGCTCTGGTTTTTAAGTGCAACGCTGCTCTCTCTGGCACTAGGTATGGTGCTGGTAAATATTTTCCGGCCAGGTGAGACTATGAATTTACCTCTACCGGATGCCAATGTAGATACCGGCATTCAGAAGGCAGCACTTTCTCTGAAAGAATTTATTTCACATGTCTTTCCAAAAAGCTTTGCCGAGGCCATGGCTCATAATGAGATTTTGCAAATTGTAGTCTTCTCGCTATTCTTCGGTGTAGCAACAGCTGCCATTGGCGAAAAAGGGGAAATAGTGATCAAAGCCATGGATGCGTTTGCACACGTGATTTTGAAGGTGACCGGTTATGTGATGAATTTTGCTCCTTTTGCCGTGTTCGGGGCCATGACCGCTATCATTGCCAAACAGGGATTAAGTATTTTGTCAACCTATGCCATCTTTATCGGTGAATTCTATTTTGGCTTATTGATTTTATGGCTTTTGTTGATTTTTATTGGTTTTACCATTCTAAAAACTAGAATTTTTAAACTCATCAATAACTTAAAAGAACCCGTTTTACTGGCTTTCAGTACCGCCAGCAGCGAAGCGGCCTATCCTAAAACCATGTTACAGTTGGAGCGTTTTGGATGTAAAGACAAGATTGTGAGTTTTGTTTTGCCATTGGGATATTCCTTTAACCTGGATGGCTCTATGATGTACATGACTTTTGCCTCCTTGTTCATTGCGCAAGCCTACGGCATTCAATTGGGTTTTGATCAACAGCTCACCATGTTGTTGATTTTAATGCTCACCAGCAAGGGAATTGCCGGCGTACCCAGAGCCTCTCTGGTAGTGATTGCCGGTACCATTGCCACCTTCAATATTCCGGAAGCGGGTTTGGCTTTGTTAATAGGGATTGATCCTTTACTCGACATGGGCCGTTCGGCTACCAACGTGGTAGGTAACAGTGTGGCCACGGCGGTAATCAGTAAATGGGAGGGTGAATTAGTGGAACCAAACCAATAAGTTTAACCATGACAGATAAACAAAAACGAATCTTTTTAGCCATTTGTATCACGGTGCCTTTCATTTTGTATTGTGTGTACTATTATGGGATCATGATCAAAAATGCACCTTATAAATTCTCCGAAATGGAGTCCATCACCCTCAAATATGGTTTGGGCGATAGTTTAGTCAATCAGTACGACAGTAAGACGGGGGTGTATCAATATGTGAATGAACAAGATTCACTGGTGCAATCAAATGTGAAACTGACTAAAGACGATTTATTGTATTTGCACCGGAAGGCAGTGGATATGGGTTTCTGGAACTTTCCGGCAGATATGACCGCCAAGGAGCGAAAATATCCCAATGCGCCGCGATATTATTTGGAATTTAACTATGAGCGAAAAAGCAAGGCGGTGTATTTCGATCTGGATTACCAAGGAAATGAAAAATTGCAGGAAGCTGCTAAAATTTTGATCGAGACCGTTTCAAAAACGATCAATGATGCGGAAGATAGGCAGAATAAATAAAACAAGAAGCCCCGCTAATTAGCGGGGCTTCTTGTTTTATTTTACAACCACTTCTATTCCTCTTCCATGTGAGTATGGCGTATCAAGTTTATAAATCACGCCATTTTTCCAAATACAAGCTATGTTGAACCATCTGCCACTGATATACGTATCATCGTTAGGTAGAACTTCTATGTCTGATGTTCCAGATTCTTCGTTCGATAATTGTTGAGCGATACTACCTGTGTCGTTCCAAAAACTGGCATAGGTAGATGCATTGTTTGGAAAATAACTATGACCTGTACTGAAAATTTTGCCGTTTGCACTAATTGTTGATGAAATGACAGTGTAATTTGGCATTGAACTGCTCAAATTAAGCAGCTGATATTGGCCATTTAGCCAATATCCCCATTGATAAGTATTGTTGGAATTTACATCATAATTTCCGAAAATATATTCGTCACCATTGTATAAAATCATACCTCTTGCGGTTCCAAAATGAGTGGCAATCTGTATTCTATCCAATAACCCATTGCTCCATTTCCAATAACAAGGAACCTGTTGATACATGCCGGTGATGTACAATTCGTCGCCTATCATATCCAAAGCATTTGCTGATTGATTTTGAATGGGCATATTCTCCAATAGTATTTCTTCAATTTGTAAATTTTGATCAACGATCCATAATACCGGCAAATAGTAAGTTTGGGGGTTTTGCCGAATACGACCAATAATATACACCTTGTCTTTATTTGTTATAGTTTTTGTGGCATAACCTTCCCAATTGCTAATATTTAAGTTTTCTCTTTTGCCGTTTTTCCATAAACAGGGCTTGCTAAGCATTTGCCCTACCAAATAAATGTTCGGTCCCTCTATGCTGATGTCATAAGCATAACTGTTACTGTTTTCATATTCAACAGGATTTAAGAGTCCATTTTTCCAATAACAGGCTTGATTAAGCTGGCCATTATGATAGGATCCGCCAACGTACACATCGTAATTGGGGTCGAAATCAATTTCTTTTAGCAGGCTTTGATTTTCAGTGGAAGAACTGGTTGTTTGTTCTGATTGTTGTTCAACCTGATTGGAGGTAGTTATGTTCTCTTCAGGTTTTATAACTCCACTCTTTTTACATCCCATGTTGAATGCCAGCAGCATTAAAAACAGTGCATAGGCGAGTCTAAATTTTTTCATGACCTTATTTTTTGTTTTAATCAATTAACTAATAGTTTGTTTATGAGAGAACCAATAAGCGACGGTCGGTTTAATTTCTAGGACGAATGGTTGATTTTGAGCCTTGAGTAGAAAATAGTTGTGGTAACAAACTTATATATAGGTAATTATGTCCTAATTTTTTTTCGTGTGATTTACTATATTTTATTTGTGCGGGCTGATTTTATTTGATGTGCTCCACCTTGTCATGCTGAGCGAAATGAAGCATCTTTCGATGAGTTTTTAACTTTCTTTTACGCTAGCCGGCAGATCAGGATAAAAACGGTCAAAATAAACCCGATTGAAGCGGTTTTCCGCTACGGCGGGATGGAGCGGAAAGCGGGGCTGAAGCTGCGCATTGGGTAGATCGTCTGGTTTACAAAATATTTAAGGATATGTGGTTTCTTTTGAAAAGAAACACTATATTTGCCCCTCATTAAGTAAAAACTAATTAATTCACCATGTACGCAATAGTAAATATAGCCGGACAGCAATTTAAAGTTGCTAAAGACCAGCACCTTTTTGTACACAGATTACAAGGAGATGAGGGCGCTAGTATTGAATTTGACAATGTATTATTGGCTGAAGACGGTGGTAAATTCAAGGTTGGTACGCCATCTTTGAAAGGTGCTGTGGTTTCGGCTAAGATCGTGTCTCATTTAAAAGGAGATAAAGTGATTGTTTTCAAAAAGAAACGCCGTAAGGGTTACAAAAAGAAAAACGGTCACCGTCAGCAGTTCACCAAAATCCAGATCACTGGTATCAAATTATAATTAGGGATTCATTCAGAATTGGTTTCAATTCTTTAATAAGATAAAAAAATGGCACACAAGAAAGGGGCCGGTAGTTCCAGAAACGGTCGCGAATCGCATAGTAAACGTTTAGGTATCAAAATCTTTGGTGGTCAGGAAGCAATTGCCGGAAACATCATTGTACGTCAGCGTGGTACCCAGCACCATCCAGATAAAAACGTAGGTTTAGGTAAAGACCATACCTTGTTTGCATTAATTGATGGTACCGTTGTTTTCCGTAAGAAAGCAAACAACAAATCATACGTATCGGTTTTGCCCGCAGAAGTTAAAGCAGCTGCACCTAAAAAGGCTGCTGCGCCTAAAAAAGCAGAGCCTGTGGTAGCCGAAGTAGCAGTTGAAGCTGCTCCTGTTGCCGAAGCACCAGCTAAAAAAGCCGCTGCGCCTAAGAAAGCTGCTGTACCTAAGGCTGCTGCAGAGAAAAAGGCACCGGCTAAGAAACCAGCTGCTAAAAAATAATTGGAGTTTACCTTCATTGAAAAGCCCTCCGGTGTTCCGAAGGGCTTTTTGTTTTTTATTTAGTTGTTATTTCGAGCGAAGCGAGAAATCTTAAAATCGAATCGTAAGATGCTTCGCTACGCTCAGCATGACAAAAGATGTAATTTAGACTGAAAACTCCAAACGGAGAACCACTCTTAATGTTCTCTTACCAAAAGCTGCTCTGCAAACTCCCTGAGTGCTATTTTACGTTCCACAGGAACCTGGATGGCGTCTAGCTGAGCAAGCGCTTTTTCAGCATAGTCCTGCATCGCTTGTTCGGCCAGGTTGCGGATGCCCAATTCGTTGTAGATGGCGGTCACCGCTTGTACTTTTTCTTCAGGACGATGATTTTCAGTTATTAATTTGTTTAACTCCGCAGCATATGTTCCCGATGCAAGCTCACGAGCTTTGATCAGGAGATAAGTCTTTTTATTGGCCAGAATATCGCCACCCACTTGTTTGCCAAATTTTTCCGGATCGCCGTACACATCGAGGATGTCATCCTGCAGCTGGAAGGCAATACCCAGATTTTCGCCAAACTGGCTGATGTGTTCTGCATCTTCGGGCTTGGCTCCCGCGATAATGGCGCCGATTTTGAGTGCTCCACCCAATAATACGGCGGTTTTAAGGCGGATCATTTCCAGGTATTCTCCGATGCTGACTTGTTCCCGATTCTCAAAATTCATGTCGATTTGCTGGCCTTCACATACTCCCACGGCCGTGGCGTTAAATACCTCGAGAACAGGTTTGAGTAATTTTGGTTCCAGTCCGCCGATCAGTTTATAGCCTTCTACCAGCATCACATCGCCGGAAAGAATGGCCACGTTCGCATTCCATTTCTCATGAACCGTAGCTTTTCCTCTTCGCAGAGGCGCTTTGTCCATGATATCGTCGTGCATGAGGGTAAAATTATGAAATACCTCAATGGCCAGCGATGAATCGATTGCTTCTTCAATATCGCCTCCAAACAATTCGGCAGACATGAGCAGCAATACCGGACGCATACGCTTACCGCCCAATTCCATTAAATAGGAGATGGGTTCATACAATTCTGCGGGGTGTGCCGGGTAAGATTGTTTGGCTACGGCTTGGGCTACTTTTTCTTGTAATGCTTTAATGCTGTGCATGCTCAGGCTACTATTCTTCCGTATTTACCAGGCTGAAATCGATCTGCTTTTTGGCCAGGTCTACTTTTTTGACCTGTATGCTGACGGTATCGCCCAATTGGTATTTCTTCTTTTTACGTTGTCCGATGATGCAGTAATTCTTCTCATCGAGAATATAAAAATCATCGCTAATATCGCGTAATCGGATCATTCCTTCACATTTATTTTCGATAATTTCTACATACATGCCCCATTCCGTTACTCCCGAAATAATGCCCTGGTAAACCGTACCCACATTATCTTTCAGGTATTCCGCTTGCTTGTATTTAACGGAGGCCCGTTCAGCATCTGCTGCTTTTTTCTCCATTTGAGAGGAATAGGTGCATAATTTCTCGTATTCATCGGCATTGGCCGGTTTGCCTCCCTCCAGGTAATGTTCCAGCAGACGGTGAACCATCACATCCGGATAGCGGCGAATGGGGGAGGTGAAATGGGTATAATATTCGAACGCCAAACCATAATGGCTTGATTTTTTGGTGGTATAAATAGCCTTTGCCATGGAACGTATGGCCAATTGAGTAAGCACATTTTGTTCGGGTTTACCCTCCACATCCTCCAGCAAACTGTTTAGGGAACTGGCAATCGTCCGGTCGGTATTGGTATCTATTTTATAGCCAAATTTAGCGGCAAATTGTGCGAAATTAGCTAATACCAATTCATTTGGGGCATCGTGTGCCCGGTATACAAAAGAATATTTCTGCTTGCCTTTGCCTTTTTTAGCGATAAATTCGGCCACCCGGCGGTTGGCCAGCAGCATAAAATCTTCGATGAGTTTATGAGCATCTTTACGCTCTTTTACATACACCCCAACTGGGCGGCCTTGTTCATCGAGTTTAAATTTCACTTCGGCCGATTCAAAACTGATGGCCCCTTGTTTGAATTTACGTTCTCTCAATAAATATGCTAATTTATTAAGTTGCAATATTTCTTTACTGTAATCGGCTCGTTTTCCCTCGATTACCTCCTGGGCTTCCTCGTAACTGAAACGTCGGTCGGAGTGGATGATGGTTTTACCGAACCACTCCTGTTGGATATGTGCATGTTCATCGAGCTCAAAAACCGCCGAGAAACATAATTTATCTTCATGGGGCCGCAGAGAGCACAAGCCGTTGGAAAGGCGCTCAGGTAGCATCGGAATCACCCGGTCTACCAAGTAAACGGAGGTTCCGCGTTCAAAAGCCTCCCGATCTAGCGGAGAACCCGGTTTTACATAATGTGATACATCGGCAATATGTACGCCTACTTCCACATTCCCGTTAGCTAAAACCTGGAAGGAAATGGCATCGTCGAAATCTTTGGCATCGAACGGATCAATGGTAAAGGTGAGTATGTTCCTAAAATCGCGGCGTTTGGCAATATCCGCCCTCGTGATGGCTTCTGGGATGGCGTTTGCTTCCGTTTCCACCGCTTCGGGAAAAGCCAAGGGGAATCCATATTCTGCCAGAATGGCGTTCATTTCGGTGTTATTTTCACCTTGTTTTCCCAATACGTGTTTGATGCGACCGATCGGATTTTTTGCGCCCTCAGGCCATTCGGTAATTTGGGCGATAGCTTTTTCACTATCCTTTGCACCATTTAGGTCGCTTAGCGGAATGAAAATATCATGCAGCATCTTCCGGTCATCGGGCACGAAGAATGCAAAGCGTTCACTCAGCTTCACAATCCCGGTAAACTCCATCTTGGCCCGTTCCAGAATCTCCACCACTTCGCCATCTTTTTTACGACCGCCTTTTTGTTTACCGTATACATATACCCGTACGGTATCGCCGTGCAGGGCATTTCTCAACTTACGGGGAGCAATAAAAATATCGGGTTCAAACTCGTCTTCGGTCACCACAAAGGCCGATCCATCAGAGGTCATGTCTACTTTTCCGGTAACAAACGTTTTTAATTCTTTTAGCTGGAATTTTCCGCGTTCAGGTTCCCGGAGTGTCCCTTTAAACGTTTCTTCTCTCAGAATTTGAAGAATGGTATCACGAGCCTCCGGATCGTTTAATTTGAGTTTTGCCGCTACTTGTTTATGATTAAGTGCCTGTTTAGCAGATTTTTGGAAAATTTCCAAGACTAAACGGCTAAGTACTTCTTTAAAGTGATTGGTTTTTTTAGTCATCGCTATCTAAGTTAAAACAAAATCAGTTCAATCGGGCCAATCAGACAATAATTCATCATTTTTTAACATGCTTATACTTCCCAGGATCCTTTATGCGTTTAGACATGTATAATCACATGCCATCTGGTTCTTTGTTCTTATCTTTAACACAACCTTTTATGAAAAACCGTCCTTTCGATTTCCTTTTTTTTCTGTTCATTTGGCTTTGCACTGGTTTCACGCTTGGAACCCTTATGTTATTGTGGCCGGTACGCTGGTGGGTGAATTTCATCCGGGATCAGTCTCTGGGCTCCACGATTGAAAATATCGGGGTACTGTTTCTGATCATCCTGCTCATCGGGCTTTCCTTTTGGCTGAGTCGGCTTATTTTTCACTGGCAGCTCAGGTCAAATCATAAAGTTCAAAAAGTTATGAGTGCTGTAATCCCATTTTTTACGGCATTTGGGGCACTTTTACTATTCCTGCAGCCTGATCTGATCAATGATCAGCAAAACACGAAAGTTTCCGAACAATTCACCATTGGCCCTTATCCGACTGAAGAAAAGATGAAATCATTAAAGGCAGAAGGGTATACTGCCATTATTTCCTTACTGCATCCGGCGGTACTGCCCTTTGAACCTAGATTGATGAGCCAGGAGCAGGAGTTGGCCGATGAGTACGGGATCCGCTTAATTAAAGCATCTATGTTGCCCTGGGTAAGTGATAATGAAGCTTCATTGAGAACAATCGAGCAGTTGGCACGTAACAAGCAGGAACGGTATTATGTACACTGTTATTTGGGAAAAGACCGGGTAAACCTCGTTAAAAATCTACTCATCAAACTGGCTGGAGAGGAGGCTGTTAAAGTAGAAAAACTCAGTGCTAACCGCACCTTCGAAGAAAAGAAAAAATTTGAGCGGGGAGAGTTGTTTCGCTTGAGGGCGGGTGTCTATTTCACACCCTATCCAACCAAAGAAGAATTTCTCGCTTTCTTTTTGGCATCTGAAGTTAAAACTGTTATTAATCTGATGGATTCAACTAATTTAGATCATAAAAAGCGAATCCTGGAGGAACGTGAATTCCTCAAGCGCAGCGATATCCGATTTGAAAACTCTGCCATCAACATGGAACATCCTAATTTAAAAGAACAGGCAAAATTAGTCATCAAATTAATTGAACAATCTCCAAAACCACTGGTCGTACACCACTGGAATATCATAAGTCCAGAAGCACAATATTTCCTGAAAACATTTGCTAAACACACACAGGAACAGTCCATCAATCTGAATCAAAAATGATATCCGAACTCCTGCATCCTTTTTTGCCCTCAGCGGAGCTGATCGACAGACTTTGGTTCCCCATTAGTTCCATTTCCGTATTGGCTGCGGCATTCGCCGGATGGCTACGGGTAAAGAAAAAGGTTCGCATCCCTTTTACCCGTAAGATTTTTCATTTTATCATTTTCTCCCTGGCCGGTCTTCTGCAATTCCGGTATGGTTTGCAGGCAGTCAGTTTATTAGGCGGATTTGTATTCCTCATGGTGCTCTTGGTAGTGTTTTTAGGCGATCGGCTTTGGTTTTATCAGGCGCTGGCCCGACAAACCGATGAACCGCACCAGAAGAAATTTATCATTTTGCCCTTATTAGCTACCGCGACGGGCGGGATCTTGTCTAATATATTTTTTCCACATACGGCCTTTATCGGTTATTTTGTTGGCGGATGGGGCGATGCCATAGGGGAGCCGGTAGGCACCACCTGGGGGAAAAATAAGTATACCGTGCCCACCTTGTTTGGCGTGAGGGCGACCCGAAGTATCGAAGGCTCAGTCGCAGTTTTTGGAGTCAGTAGCCTGGTTGCAGCCTATTTTATTTTGCAAATTACTTCATTACCCTTACTGTCAGTAATTGGGATTGGCTTGCTTTGTGGATTAGTAGCCGCCCTGGTAGAAGCCATCAGCAGCCACGGGCTCGATAACCTAACCATCCAATTGACGGCCGCAGGATTCTTACATGCTCTCCTTTTTTAAACAAAAGATATCAGGTTTTCCGACAAAGGGGGCATCCCTTTAAACTTGAGTAAGATTTGGGCAGTAGTTAACACATCTTTTTGGCAATACGTTTGGATGCGCTTTAAATCTTTATCCTTCCAGTAAACCCAATGCACATCACTGCCCTGTATATCATCTTTCGGATTGGGAATGCCCAGTACGGTCGATAGCAAATTGAGGGAGGTATAATTTTTATAATCGCCGAACTTCCATAACTCCATGGTGTCAAGATGATTGATCTCCCAGGGCTTTTTTCCGGCTATTTGTAATTGTTTAGGAATTTTCAGACCATTAATCAGCATCCGGCGGCACAAATAAGGGAAATCGAACTCCTTGCCGTTGTGTGCACACAAGACCAGCTCAGCAGGTTGTTTGTTCAGTAAATCAATAAAACCTTGCAATAATTCTACTTCATCGTCACCGGAAAATGATTTAATGCGGAAGCCATATTCGCCTTGCTTCCGGATAAATCCACCGAACGAAATACAAACGATCTTTCCAAATTCGGCCCAAATCCCGGCCCGATGATAATATTCTTCTGCACTTTCACCGTCCCGCCGCTGATACTGCGTTTTCTGCGCCCAAAGTTCCATCAAATGGGCAGGAACTTCTTCAGCGGAAGCGTATTGAGGAACGGTTTCCACGTCCAGCACTAAGATTTGTTGTAAATCGATTTGATTGAGCATCTCTGTAAAATTAACAGATAATACGAAAAGAAAGCTAAATTATTGCCCGATCATCACGCCCGCCTTATTTACCAGGGGAATACGAATCAGATTGCTCTCAATGATGCTTTCGGGCAGAAAGATGAATTTTTTATCATAAAGTTGATCGCCGATGTAAAAACTCAGCCAATATTCATTGCTCAGACCAAATACCTGCTCGTCAATCGCCTCAATGGTGCTAAAACACTGCGCTTCCAGTGTACCAATCGAATGACGCAGGGTAGAGGTTTTTACTTCCTTGCCATCCTTGGTGCCATAACCTTTAGAAGTAATCAATACCCGTTCGATGGCTTCTTTACGATGATTCACCAGATACACGTTCCAGTGTCTCGAAACCGGATCTTCGCTTTCTAAAACTACAGCAATAGAAATACCTTCCACACTTGGATGAAGAATATCTTGTTTCATCAGATCGGTTTATTTTTTACGGGCAAAACGACGTCCACCAGTTTTAGGGCCTTCTTTTTCGGCAATTTCAGCCAATTTAAGCACCTCTTCGTAGCTAACAGTTTCCGGGGTCTTGTCTTTAGGAATTTTGATATTGAGTTTACCAAACTTGATGTAAGGCCCCCAACGACCGTTTTCGATACGGGCATCTGGGTTTTCATCAAACACTTTGATCAGTTTTTCGGCATCGCGTTTACGCTTATCCTGAATAATCTCAATGGCTTGTGGCTCATCCACATCAAAAGGATCTACCTCCTTAGGTAAGGAATAAAATGAACCATTATGGCGAATATACGGGCCGAATTTACCAATGGCCACCACCATTTCCAGGTCCTCAAAAGAACCTACTTTCTTAGGTAATTTGAACAGATCCATGGCTTCTTCCAGGCTGATACTCTCCAGCATCTGCCCGCTGCGTAAACTGGCATATCGTGGTTTTTCTTCATCTTCCGCATCGCCAATCTGTACAAAAGGCCCAAATCGACCAATTCGAACCGATATTTTCTTGCCGCTCGTCGGATCAATTCCCAATTCTCGTCCACCATTGGCTCGTTCAGCGTTTTGGAGGGTGTTTTCTACTTCAGAATGGAACGGACCGTAAAAGCTTTCCAACATTTTCGTCCAGTCCTTAAGGCCTTGTGCTATTTCGTCAAACTCTTTTTCCACCTTAGCGGTAAAGTGGAAATCTACGATCCCTTTAAAGTGTTCTACCAGAAAATCGTTTACAATGGCGCCGATATCGGTAGGGAAGAGCTTCGATTTTTCAGCACCGGTATTTTCGGTTTTAGTCGCTTTGCTGATTTGTCCGGCATGCAGACTCAATACCTGGTAATTTCTGACTTTACCTTCCCGGTCTTCTTTCACTACATAACCGCGGTTTTGTACCGTAGAAATGGTGGGTGCATAGGTGGAGGGACGACCAATACCCAACTCCTCTAATTTTTTCACCAAACTGGCTTCCGTGTAACGGGCAGGAGGGCGGGAGTACCGCTCGGTGGCATGCATTTCACGCATTTCTACTGCCTGGCCCTTACTCAGGGGCGGCAAAATAGCCTGATCAGAACTATCTTCCAGATTTACCTCGTTTTCATCCTCCTCATCGTTCGATTCCATGTATACTTTCAGGAAACCATCAAACTTCATCACCTCACCCTGGGCTACCATTTCCTCATCACGGGTAGAAATACTAATTTTAGCCGTTGTTTTTTCAAACGCCGCATCTGCCATCTGCGAAGCAATGGCACGTTTCCAGATCAGTTCATACAAGCGCTTCTCGGCCGCATCTCCGTTCAGGGTATGCACCTCAAAATAGGTTGGTCGGATGGCCTCGTGTGCCTCCTGAGCACCTGCAGATTTGGTTTTAAACTTCCGAAGTTGATGATACTGATCGCCAAATGATGTTCTAATTTCTTTAGAAGCCGCATCCAGCGCCGTATCAGATAAGTTCACCGAATCTGTACGCATGTACGTGATTTTACCGGCTTCGTATAATTTTTGAGCCACCGTCATGGTTCTCGAGACCGAGAAACCCAGTTTACGGCTGGCTTCTTGTTGTAAAGTAGAAGTCGTAAAAGGCGCCGCCGGACTACGTTTTGCCGGCTTGGTTTCCAAACTGCTTATGCTGAAAGCAGCATTTAAACAGTCCTGAAGAAATTTTTCAGCCTCTGCTTCTTTTGCAAAACGCTGTGGCAACTCTGCCTTAAACAATTCTTTGGCCTTGCCGGTACCGAAAATAGCGACCACTTTAAAAGCGGCTTCCGGTTTAAACTGATTTATTTCACGCTCACGGTCTACAATCAAGCGTACCGCGACCGACTGCACACGACCCGCAGACAAAGAAGGTTTTACCTTTTTCCACAACACCGGCGAGAGCTCAAAACCCACCAAACGGTCTAAGACCCGGCGAGCCTGTTGGGCATTTACTAAATTATAATCGATCTGTCTCGGACTTTCAATCGCTTTTAAAATAGCCGGCTTGGTAATTTCGTGAAATACAATTCGCTTAGTTTTGTCCGCTTTCAGATCCAGCGTTTCAAATAAATGCCAGGAAATAGCCTCCCCCTCGCGGTCCTCATCCGATGCCAGCCAAACCATTTCGGCTTCCTTGGCTAATTTCTTTAATTCACTCACCACCGCCTTTTTATCAGCAGGAACTTCATATCTCTGAGCAAATTGATTTTTTATATCAATCGCATCATCAGTCTTTACCAGATCGCGGATATGCCCATAGCTCGATTTCACCAGGAAATCTTTTCCCAGGTAACCCTCAATGGTTTTGGCTTTTGCCGGAGACTCAACAATCAGTAAATTTTTTGCCATGAAGCAGATGAATTTTGTGCAAATAAAGACATTAAACTCAGGAATGCAAAATATGTCCTTTTTAACGATAAAATTTTTGAGATGTTTTTAGAAAAGCAAAAGAAAACACATTTTCCTCAACAGTCCCGCTTTCCGCTCATACCCTCAGGCCTTAGCCACCGGCCGGTATCCGCTTCAATCGGGTTTAGATTTGAGCAGGTTTCGTCATTTATATTGCGAAGGATCTTCGGTCAGGTGTTCATGTGCTTTGTTCCACCCAACATGGCAAGAGGATTTACATCAAAAATCCACCGCCCAGCAAATCGCTGCCTTCATAGAACACTGCCGACTGTCCCGGAGCTACGCCCGAAACCGCATGTTTGAAATCAATCTGCAGGAAATCGCCTTCTTGAACAATCGTGCTCAAGGTACCTGCATCCTTATAACGAATTTTTGTTACCGCCTCCAGCGGTTCGGTAATGCTTTCGTACTTCACTAGGTTCAGGCTGCGTACCTTTGCCGAAGATTGTTGTAATTCCTCCTCAGTCCCGAGCATTACTACATTGCTTTCGGGCAGAATACGGGTCACAAACATCGGCTGCCCCAAGGCAATACCTAAACCCTTACGCTGTCCGATGGTATAAAACGGGTAACCTTGATGCTGACCCACCACTTTACCATTACTCAACACAAAGTTTCCGGGACCTATTCGTTCATCCAGATCTTCCACCTTGTGGCGTAAAAAGGCACGGTAATCATTATCAGGTACGAAACAGATTTCGTAACTCTCCGATTTATTCGCCAATTCCACCTGCCCCATGTCTAAGGCCATTTGGCGGATTTCTGACTTGGCAAAGCTGCCCAGCGGGAATTTAGTGCGGGCCAGGTTTTCCTGCGAAACACCCCAAAGTACATAACTCTGATCTTTATGTTCGTCTTTACCTTTTGAAATCACATAACGACCATTATCCTGTGATCGAATGTTGGCGTAATGTCCGGTTGCAATAAACTCACAATCCAGCTTATCGGCACGCTTCAGTAGGGCCTCCCATTTGATATGCGTATTGCACAATACACAAGGATTTGGCGTCCGCCCGGCCAGGTATTCATCCACAAAATTATCGATCACAAAATCGCCAAATTCATCTCGTATATCCAGAATATAATGAGGAAAACCATAAGCAACTGCCAGGGAGCGGGCATCGTTGATACTATCCAAGCTGCAGCAGCCTGTTTCTTTAGAGGAGCCTCCGGCTGAGGCATAATCCCAGGTTTTCATCGTCAGTCCGATCACCTCATAGCCCTGCTCATGCAGCATCACCGATGCTACCGAACTGTCTACACCACCACTCATGGCGACCAATATTCTGCCGTATTTACTCATTTGCCTGCAAATATATCGCTTTTAGGCACCAATCTTGCGTCATAAGGTCAGCAAGGAGTCATTAGCGAAAAATAATTTTTAAAACCAAATATTCCGATTCATGTTATTTATTTGAACGCTTCTTTAAATGGAGTGTTTCTTAGGAAACTGAGAATATATCCATTGAACCTGATCTGGGTAATACTAGCGTAGGAATTTAAAGAAGTTGTTCAATAGGGTTTCGGTGAAAACTGAAGCCCTTAATTTTATCCTTCGTTTTCTTCTATCAATGCTTTTACCTTGCCGGAGATTAGATCCCGCACTTCGTTGAACGCTTCAGGTTCCATTGCTCTTGGATCTGGGATGTGCCAGTCGAGTCGGTGTTTGGCAGGCACCCATGGACAAGCATCGCCGCAACCCATCGTTACCACATGGTCAAATAGAATGTTCGGAATATCTTGTAATGATTTGGAATCGTGCTTCGATAAATCGTATCCGATTTCGGCCATGGCTTGAACCGCTTTCGGATTGATTTTCCCGGATGGCTTGGAGCCTGCGCTGTAAGCTTCCACAGCTTCACCGCCCCAAATGTGGGCAAAGGCCTGTGCCATCTGACTGCGGTTGCTGTTCTCTATGCAAACAAAAAGGAAGGTTTTCTTCATGACTTGAATCTGCTTTCTTGCTTCAATGCCCAATTGACGAATAAAATTAATACCGGTACCTCAATCAGCGGGCCGATCACCGCTGCAAAAGCCGCACCCGAATTTACGCCGAACACGGCGATGGCAACCGCAATGCCCAACTCGAAATTATTACCGGCGGCTGTAAATGCCAGCGAGGTGGAACGGTCATAAGCAATACCCGCTTTCTTGGCCAAATAAAAGGCCGTAAAAAACATCATGCTGAAATAGATCGTGAGGGGCAGAGCAATACGTAATACATCAAAAGGAATTTGCACAATCAGTTGACCCTTAAGACTGAACATTACCACGATGGTAAACAATAAAGCAATTAAGGTAATGGGACTCACCTTAGGCAGATAAACCTGTTCAAACCATTCTTTACTCTTGGTTCTGATC
>JBEDFI010000024.1:0-15706 GCA_041175245.1 Bacteroidota bacterium | reverse complement strand
TGAGATGAATTACCTGTAAAAAGGAAGACTAATGAATGAATATGAAACTAAAATTTAACCTTAAATCATCAGTTCTGCGATTGTTACCAGCTGCTGTCTGCATCTTGGTGCTTGGTGCTTCAGAGGGGTTTGCCCAGGAAAAAATCAGTCTGGAGCAGGCGGTAGAGCTGGCGCTTCAGAATAATATTCAGTTAAAGCAGGCAAAATTTAGTGTAGCCTTATCTGAGGAGAATCTTAAACAATCTAAATGGAGCCTAAGTCCTAGTTTAAACGCAAGTTCCAATTATAATTACAGTTTGGGTAGAACCTTCGACCAGTTATCTGGTCAGCCATTTGATCAGAGCGTTACCTCTGCCAATGGGAACTTAAATTCTTCGGTTTTGCTATTCCAGGGTTTTCAACGGATAAACCAAATTCTTCAGAATAAATATGCATTGGAAGCTGACAAGAGTTCGGCTCAAAAAGCAAAAAATGATTTAACCCTAAACGTGGTAAGCACGTATTTACAAGTACTCAATACGCAGGATTTAGCCGAAGCTGCCCGACAACAAGTTGAAATTGCTGCCCAGCAATTAGACCGCGAACAAAAATTGTTCGATGTGGGCAACAGAGCCTTGGCAGATCTTTCACAAGCGAAAGCTCAATTAGCCACTGCAGAATTCAATTTTACGAATGCGCAAAATCAAGCGGATCTTGCTTATTTAAATCTTGCCCAACTCATGGAGCGAAATCCGGCCGATACGTTTACGGTGATTAAACCCATGATTAGTATGGTCAATATGACTGAAAGTAATTACGTGGTGAAGGAGGTTTTTCAAACGGCCTTATCCAATAATCCGGATATTAGAGTAGCCGAATTTAACAAGCTTGCCGCCCAAAAAGCGGTAAATGTAGCACGTGGCAGTTACTATCCACGATTGAGTTTCGGAGGTAGTTTAAGTACAGGTTATTCAAGCGGTCGCCAGCGTTTTATTGTGGGCAGCAATCCTCCCGCCTTTGAGAAAATTCCTTGGAGAGATCAGATGACCGATAACTATAACCGGGGTGTAGGATTTAACCTGAGCATCCCGATCTGGAATGGCTACCAAGCTCGTAGTACGGTGCAACGGGCCAAAATAAACTTCCTAAATGCAAGTCTATCCGAACAATTAGCCAAAAATAACCTGAACAAGATCATTAACCAGGCTGTGTTTGATGTAAAAGCGGCAGAAAAGAGATATCAGTCTGCACAAAGTGCACTCAGCTCTTCAGAAGCTGCTTTCGACGTGATTCAGCAACGTTATCAGGTCGGTCTGGTGAATTCATTGGATTTTAATCAAGCTCAGATAAATCTTAACAGAGCACAATTCGACTTAATTCAGGCTAAATACGAATGGATTTTCAGAACGAAGGTCATCGATTTTTACCTCGGCAAACCCATTAACTTTTAATCCCAAACAAATTTTTACAAGATATGGCAAAGAAAAAAAATACCCTTAAGTATGTATTCATCGCAGCTGGCGTACTACTCGTAATCGCGGTTACGGGCAATAAGCTCGGTTGGTTTGGCAAGGGAGACATCACGGAAGTGGCAACCGAGAAAGCGGAAGAACGTACCATTACCGAAACCGTTTCGGCAAGTGGAAAGGTACAACCAGAAATTGAAGTGAAATTGAGTTCTGAAGTTTCAGGTGAGGTGGTAGAATTATCAGTAAAAGAAGGAGATGTTGTGAAAAAAGGTCAGCTTCTGTGTAAAGTGCGCCCTGATATCTTAAAATCAGGCTACGACCGTGCGGTAGCTTCCTTAAACAGTCAGAAAGCGAACTTAGCCGCTACTGAACAGCAATTGAAACAGGCACAAGCCAATTTTATTAATACTGAGGCCCGGTTTAAACGTAATCAGGAGTTATTCCAGAAAAAAGTAATTTCTGTAGCAGAATTTGATGCCGCCAAAGCGGAATACGACGGTGCAAAAGCAAATTTAGAAGCCGTAAAGCAAAATGTGGTTGGTTCTCGTTACGGTGTGCAACAATCTTCTGCAGTGGTGAAAGAAGCTGGTGATAACTTGGCCAGGACGACCATCTATGCACCGGTAGACGGGGTAGTATCTAAACTTTCGGTCGAACTGGGTGAGCGTGTGGTTGGAACTGCCCAGATGGCAGGTACAGAGATTATGCGTATTTCTAACCTTAACTCCATGGAAGTTAGTGTGGATGTGAATGAAAGCGATATTAATCGGGTCTCTCTGAACGATCCGGCTGATATTGAGGTAGATGCCTTTCAAGGAAAAAAATTTAAAGGTCTTGTAACTGAGATTGCCAGTTCTGCCAATGTAGTAGGAGGTAGTGCTGATCAGGTAACTAATTTCACCGTGAAAGTTCGGATCCTTCCCGAGTCTTACGCCTCTTTAAAATCAGGAAATCAGAAATCTTCTCCCTTTCGTCCGGGTTTATCGGCAACGGTTGATATTCAAACCAATCAGGTAAAAGGCTTAACGGTTCCTATCCAGTCCGTTACTACTCGTGACGAGGATAAGAAAAAATCATCCAATGAATCGGATCAAAAAAATGCTAATGCGGAGGACAAAAAAGAAAAGACTGACGCCCCTGTAAAAGAATATGCATTTGTATACAAGGATGGAAAGGTGAAGCAGGTTGAGGTAAAAACTGGTATACAGGACGATACCTACATTCAAATCTTGAGCGGCATCAATGCGGGCGAAGAAGTAGTCGCTTATCCGTTTACTGCCATCTCAAAAACACTGAAAGACGGCAGCCAGGTGAAAAAGACCGATAAAGACAAATTAATGTCGGGCGATAAGAAAGATTAATTTCATTAAAAATTGATAACTTGTCCCCTTCTCAGTGAACTAACTGGGAGGGGGATTTTTGTTTGATCACATGTCTGACTCTAAAAATATTGCTGTAATTGGTGGTGGCAGTTGGGCAACGGCCATCGTTAAAATGCTCACCGATAACTTGAGTGAGAAAAAGGTATTCTGGTGGATGCGTTGTGCTGAATCTGTGGAGTATGTAAGAGCCTACAAACATAATCTCAGATACCTTAGTTCGGTAGAAATTAAGCTTCCTGAGCAGCAGGTAAGTAATGATTTAAAATCAATTATCAGAGAATCAGACTGGATCATACTTTGTGTGCCAGCTGCATTTCTCAAAGATGCACTCTCTTCTATTCAGCCGGAGGATCTCAAGGGAAAAAAAATCATCTCGGCCATAAAGGGCATCGTACCAGAACACAACCAGATTATCGGAGAATTCATGCATCAACACTATGGAATTCCATTGGAGGATATTCTGGTCATCAGTGGCCCCTGTCATGCTGAAGAGGTGGCTCTGGAAAAATTATCATACCTAACCATTGCTTCTCCAAATTCACATTCGGCCGCTGAATTTGCCAGCTTACTGAGCACCCGTTATATCAAAACCAACGTTTCTGAAGATATCTATGGTACTGAATATGCAGCAGTACTGAAAAATATTTATGCCGTAGCCAGCGGGATCTGTCATGGGCTGGGCTACGGAGATAATTTTCAGGCTGTTTTGATTGCCAATGCCATTCGAGAGATCAGTCGCTTTGTAGATGAGGTTCACCCGATTGACCGTGATATTAATGAGTCTGCTTATTTAGGCGATTTACTGGTTACGGCCTACTCCCAGTTTAGTCGCAACCGCACCTTCGGGAACATGATCGGTAAGGGCTATACCGTTAAATCAGCCCAGTTGGAAATGAACATGATTGCCGAAGGGTATTATGCTGTAAAATCATTACATGAGATAAATAGGAATCATAAAGTGCACCTACCTATATGCAGGGCAGTGTATGCCATCCTGTACGAAAATAATTCTCCTTTAATCGAGATGCGTTTATTAGCAGAACAACTAAATTGAACTATATGAGAACGAGTGTTAAAATTGCAATGTTAAGCCTGATGCTGGCCATTTATGCTTGCCAGTCGTCCACAAAACCAATACCTGCCGTCGAAACCGCTCAAGAAGTGGAGGCTTCTTGCGGGATTTGTAAATTCGGGATGGAGGGCGATGATTGTGCGCTGGCCGTAAAAATTGATGGTAAGCCCTATTATGTAGATGGCACCAGCATCGATGAACACGGTGATGCCCACGGAAAAACAGGTTTTTGTAACGCGATTCGAAAAGCCGAGGTGATGGGCCGCTTGGAAAATGGCCGGTTCAAGGTTACAAAATTCAAGTTGTTGCCTTAAGCTCCTGCTTCAAAATCTCTTATTTATTTTCTTAAAACCGGATTTTCTTAAAACCGGACTGGCTAAGTTTTTGTTGATTTCAAAAATAAAACACATTATAGCCCATGAAAAATTTAGGAAAAATTGGTTTGGCTGCCGGAGTGGCAGCTGCACTTGTTCTGCTATTTAGAAGAAGAAAAGACGGTACCCGTGTATTTGACGATGTAACCGCTCAGGTAACAAAATGGGCGGATGCCCTCAGACAGTTCAGACAGGATGACCGGCCTGACACAAATGTTAGGACTTCTTACCATCAGGGTACGGCTTCCAGACCCACTGCCTCCACCCGCCAACCGGGAGATATGACCGAATAATCATTACTTTAATACAAAATCTATGAAAAAAATAAGCATTTATCTTGTTTTGGTGAGCAGTATACTATGTATGGTCTCTTTATCGTGGGTACAAAGCAGGCCCTTCGCGGGTAAAGAAAGCCCGGAACTAAGTACAGATACCATCCGCCCCAAATTTCCTCCTCGTGATACTACCCGCAGAACCGAGCGAATAGATACCACTAAATGGAAAAGAAAAGTAGACACAACAACAGCTGTCATCGGTCGGAAAACGAAAGAAACCAGCGCTAAAGTGCTTGCAAGTTTAAAAGATTGTTCGCTTAAGAACGTGAAAGGACCTAAAGGTGAAACCGTGTATGTGGATGAGTACGACCGCAGGTATTACATCAACAAGGAGGGGAATAAGATTTTTATGAAAAGACCCAACACCAAGTAGAAACAAGAAAGGCTCCAGATGGAGCCTTTCTTGTTTAATAACGTTTTTTTCTTTCCGAACGATCTTCACGTCGTTTACCGGAGAAGTCGCGGAATCCACCGCCACCACCACGCTGGCCAGCTTCGCGACGAGCACCACCGGATGAATCGCGGCGTTTGCCACCACCAAATCCACCACCATACCCGCCGCCGCCACTGCGACCACGGCTATTTCCTCCACCACTATCCCGGTCGCCGGCCATTTCAATACGAACAGTTCTGCCCTGGAAATCAACTGATTTAAACCCCGACTGAACCTTGTCAACCACCTCGTTTTCTACTTCAAAGAAGGTGTAAACCCCTTTCAGGTCGATCTTCCCAATGCTTTTTCCGCTAATTTTGGTTTGATTGCAGATGTAACCCAACATGTCGCCACGGGTGAAATCATCTACTGAACCTAAATTGATAAATAAACGGGTATAATCACTTTTGTAACCGGTACGGCCAAAACGTTCACCACGTTCCCCGCGATCGCGGCCACGGTCCTCATACTCTGCACTGGCGTTCAGATCAGGAGCATTTCGGTAGTATTCAAGGAATCGGTTAAACTCTAAAGAAGCAAATCGTTTTATGATTTCTTCCTTATCAAGGTCTTTGAACTCATCCATGATACGGGGAAGATATTGTTCAATCTGATCTTCGTTTACAGCTACGTTGTGTACTTTATGAATCAATCCGAATAATTGCTTTTCACATACATCAAATCCGGTTGGGATCTCTGCTTTGGTAAATTGCTTACCAATCACCCGCTCAATCTGGCGTATTTTACCCAATTCTTTGGCATTGATGATGGCAATGGACACTCCGGTTTTTCCTGCTCTGGCAGTACGGCCGCTTCGGTGAGTATAGTTCTCTATTTCATCAGGCAGCGAGTAATTAATTACGTGAGTTACATTGTTCACGTCGATACCACGGGCAGCTACATCGGTAGCGATTAATAGTTGTAAATTTTTCTCGCGGTAGCGCTTCATTACCCGGTCACGTTGCTGCTGCGATAAGTCGCCATGCAAAGAATCGGCATTGTAGCCATCTTTTACAAGGGCTTCGGCAATTTCCTGCGTTTCAATTTTGGTACGACAAAAAACTATTCCAAAAATTTCAGGATTGAAATCCACGATGCGTTTGAAAGCAGCGTATTTATCGCGGGCCTTCACTACATAATATTCGTGTTCGATGTTGACGTTGCCCGTATTTTTGGTTCCCATCGTTAACTCGAAGGGATTTTCCATGTATTTCTTTGCAATACGACGTACCTCGGCCGGCATGGTTGCCGAAAATAACCAAGTCTTTTTATCGGCTGGTGTGGTCGATAAAATCTCGTCTATATCTTCTTGAAAGCCCATGTTGAGCATTTCATCGGCCTCATCCAACACTACATAATTAACTTGCGAAAAATTAATCGCTTTCCGGTTAATGATGTCGAGCATACGACCCGGTGTGGCTACGACGATCTGTACGCCTTTTTTGATTTGACGCAATTGATCCGATATGCTGGCTCCACCGTAAACGGCTACAACGTGTGCATTATCGATGTTTTTTGAATAGTTTTTCAAATCATTGGTGATTTGCAAACACAATTCGCGGGTTGGGCATAAGATTAATGCCTGAGGGTAATTTTTAGTAAAATCTAATAGTTCTAATAAAGGGAGACCAAATGCGGCGGTCTTGCCTGTTCCGGTTTGAGCTAATCCGACAAAATCGTTGCTGCCTGAAAGTAATACCGGGATGGCTTGTTCCTGGATTGGTGTAGGGTTTTCGAACCCTAGTTCAGTGATGGCATTAACAATATCATGACGGATACCCAAGTTCAAAAATGGGTTCATGATAATTTTTAACATCCCGGCCTAATTACCGGAATTGCCGCAAAGGTAGGGATAATTAATGGATACTTAAACTTTTATCGCAAACGGTCGGCCGACTGAATGAGCTTTTCATCCTTTCTGATGCTTCTGACAGCTAAAATGAGAAATAGAATAGCCACTGAAGGCAGTATGGCGCCAATTCCATAATTATCGGTGTTGAAAGAAGAGGTCAGGGCTGCTGTTTGGATGGTTTTGGCTAGCCAAAAGCTGAAGCCCAACACCAAGGCGATGGCCGCAAAACATAGTTTTATTTGTAGAGCACGATTTCGAAACAGAAAAATTAACACGAAGGGTAGGATGGCTAACAATACACCCACGATAGATAGCAAGGTAAAGGAAGTGGTTTGTGCCCAAACTCCGTTCAATGATTCATAAATTCCACTGATTTTTGCTGTTTGTAACCGTCCATCCACGCTGATCCACTGCATGGTAGGGAAGAGGTACAAGGCAAACAAGGATGCGCTGGCAAAAAATAACCAAATAGACTGTATGCGTTGAATCATGTTATATTTTCATTTCATACAAAGATAAGGTTTTGAGGAGTATTTCAACCTTTGTCATTAGCGCATCTTGCCGTACCTTTGCGCTATCATGGCGCAGCGTTATTTTATAGAATTGGCATATCTGGGGAAGGCTTACCATGGCTGGCAGATACAGGATAATGCAATTACGGTGCAGGAAGTGCTTAATACGGCTTTATCCACGCTCTTGCGTCATCCGGTTGAAACCATCGGTTGTGGCCGTACCGATACCGGAGTACACGCCATCCAGCATTTCGTCCATTTCGATACCGAGCTTACGCTTAATGAACGCCATTTACAGAGTCTGAATGGACTATTGCCATTTGATATTGCCGTGAAAAGGCTCATTCCTGTTGCCCCCGATGCTCATGCCCGTTTCGATGCCCAATTACGGGCCTACGAATACCACATTCATTTTGAAAAAAATCCTTTCCGGCAAGATTTTTCATGGTTTCTTAAAGAAAAACCGGAACTTGAATTGATGAATAAAGCTGCTGAATTTTTGAAGCTACACACCGATTTTTCATGTTTCAGCAAGTCGAATACCCAAACCTTTACCAACAATTGCCAGATTCAGGAAGCATATTGGGCAGAAAGTGAATATGGCATGGTTTTCCATATCTCTGCCGATCGTTTTTTAAGGAACATGGTACGGGCAATTGTGGGTACTTTGGTAGAAATTGGTCACAAGGATATGCCGCCTGAAGCTATTCAGCAAATCATTCAAAGCAAAGACCGCTCAAACGCAGGAGCTTCTGTACCCGCCTGCGGACTGTACCTCACTCAAGTAAAATATCCATATCTCTAAGATGGCAGAGGTTAGTGGCAAAGCCTTCGATTTTCACTTGCTTTCGCGGGTTTTCGCGTATGTTAAACCTTACCGATCGGTATTTTTAACCGCGGTTTTTCTTACGCTCTCGCTTGCAATATTGGCTCCCATCCGCCCACTGCTCATTGAGCAGACCATCGACCGGTTTATTGTCAATAACGACCAGGCTGGACTTATCAATATGAGTTTACTGATGTTGGGGCTGCTCTTGTTACAAACATTGGTGCAATATTACCATACCTATGCAACCAACGGCTTGGGTCAGTCGGTCATTCGCGACTTGCGGATTGCTATTTTTAATCACATCAGCAATTTGCGCTTAAAATATTTCGATCGCACACCCATTGGTCAGTTGATTACCCGAACCGTTTCGGATCTGGAAACCATTGCCGATATTTTTTCGGAAGGCTTGATTTCCATCATTGGTGATGTATTGCAGATCGTAACCATCATTGCCTGTATGACCATTTATAGCTGGAAGCTAACCCTGGTGGTCTTAATTCCGATGCCCCTGTTGCTCCTCGCAACCTATATTTTTAAGGAGGCTATTAAAAAAGCCTTTCAGGATGTCCGACGTCAGGTTACTCAACTCAATACCTTTTTGCAGGAGCACATTACCGGAATCAGCGTAATTCAACTTTTTGCCCGTGAAGAGCAGGAAATGGAAAAATTCAAGACGATCAATGCCAAACACCGCGATGCGCACATTGCCTCCAATTGGTCTTATTCGATTTTTTTTCCGGTGGTGGAGATCATTTCTGCCATTTCGATGGGTTTACTGGTTTGGTATGGGGCACAAATGATCCTTGATGAGTCGCAAATCATTAATCTGCTCAACTTTTTTCAAGTGGAGAAAGCAGGTCCCGGTTTGGTGATTGCCTTTTTGATGTTCATTAACATGTTATTCAGGCCCATTAGAGAGTTAGCCGATAAATTCAATACCCTGCAAATGGGGATGGTGGCAGCCGAACGAATTTTCAACGTATTAGATACCGATGAGAAAAGTCCTAATGAAGGAACTTATAAGCCCGAACTTATCAAGGGCGAAATCGAATTTAAGCAGGTCTGGTTCGCTTATCAGGATGAAAATTGGGTCTTAAAAAATATTTCCTTTAAAGTGAAGGCCGGAGAAACCCTGGCATTGGTTGGAGCTACCGGAGCGGGAAAATCCTCCATCATCAATTTATTAAACCGTTTTTATGAAATTAACAAAGGGAGCATATTGTTGGATGGAGTAGATATCAGGGAATATGAACTCAGTTATTTGCGTACGAAAGTGGCGACCGTTTTGCAGGATGTATTTCTTTTTTCAGACACAGTGGCACACAACGTAAACCTCTTTCATCCAGATATTCACCTCTCAGAAATCAAAGCTGCTGCGAAAGAAGTAGGTGCAGATGCATTCATTAATAAGCTTCCTGGAAAATATAATTATGAAGTGATGGAACGCGGAGCCACCCTTTCTGCAGGTCAGGCTCAGCTCCTGTCCTTTATGAGAGCCTTGGTGTACCAGCCATCCATTTTGGTATTAGATGAAGCAACTTCCTCTGTAGATACCGAAACAGAATTACTCATACAGGAAGCGATTCTGCGCTTAATGAAAAACCGGACCTCGATCGTCATTGCGCATCGGCTTTCCACCATCCAGCATGCGCATCAGATTTTGGTCTTGGATCAAGGCGAAGTAAAAGAATTCGGGACCCACCAGCAGCTCTTAAAACTAAATCAGTATTACAAGAGCTTATACGATCTGCAGTTTTCTTCGGCAGGCGTAGCTAAGGCAGTACAGTAATTAACCGGCGTGCAAAAGGTTTTCATTCCATTTCAAAGCGTCTGTGCATTGGTCCATTAAATTGCGCCGCTCGTCGCTACTTTGCTGCCGTTCATCGGAAAGGTAATGAGTCCAGTCAGATTTAATTCGATAATTGGTACGATAAATGCCCTACATCACCTAAGGCAAAAACCCGTTCCGATGAAAAAACCAATGCTATGTGCTGTAATCCTATTCATTGCAGTAGAATCAAAGGCCCAACTGATTGCCGACCGTGCCAGTATCAGCTCGGGCGGTACGGCTGCTGCACTAAATGCTTCCTATACTTTTCAGTCAACCGTTGGAGAAGCCGTGGTGCAAACCATTCAAAACGGGGACTTGCTGCTTACACAAGGTTTCCAGCAGCCTGAACCCTTAATTCAGCAGGTAGCGATCCCGTTTAATATCAAGGTCTATCCAAACCCGGCGGTCGATCAGGTGAAAATTGCCTTTTATCTGGATGCACCTGCCTGGATACGATTTGTATTGATTAATAATGCCGGCCAGATCATCAGAGACTTGCCAGGCACCTGGTATCCATCCGGATTTCAGGAAGTACCTTTCGATGTGCAGGTACCCGCTGGTTTATATCTGCTTAGTTTTTATTTGGGAGCTGATGTCATTACCCGTAAAATCATTATTAAATAATCCTTTGAAATGCGTCCGAATTTCTCCATAGTATTTAGTTTGCTCCTCAGTGCCGGATTAAGTGTACAGGCTCAGGAGCGAAGTATTGCTACCGCGATGTCGTACCTCCTCACCCGGCCGGATGCCCGTTCTTCGGCAATGGGAGATGTGGGTGCAGCCACCTCGCCCGATCCATATTCGCTCTATGCCAACCCCTCCAAAATTGCATTTATTCCCTATAAAGCTGGGTTGGGGCTATCTTATGAACCCTTAATGCCTTATTTAACAAAAGATGTGAGTCTGGCCAATCTTTCAGGAATAAAAAAAATTGGAGAGCGGGATGCTTTGGGACTTTCGGTTTATTTTCTCTCCTATGGTAAAATTGAGGGTACCGATGACAATGGTAATTTTACCCAAAACATCTTCCCATTGGAATATACACTCGATTTTACCTATGCCCGGAAAATGAGTGATCAGTTTTCAATGGGTTTTACTGCACGCTATTTGCACAGCGATATTCACGATGGAGCCTCCAATAATAACACGGTAGTTGAACCCTCGAACGCTTTCGCTGTGGATGTATCTGCATATTTTGAAAAAGAGCAAGTACGGGGCTTTTATGGTGCAAAATGGGCTTTTGGAGCCCTAATTTCCAATATCGGCACAAAGGTTAGATACGCTGCAACTAAAACAGAGTTTTTACCAAGCAATTTAAAACTTGGCGCAGCCTACAGTTTTTTGATGGATGGATATGTACAACGACTCACCATTCATGCCGATCTGAACAAATTATTGGTTCCGAGTCCGCCCATTTACGACAATAACGGTCAAATCATCGCCGGAAAAGATCCCAATCGCTCGGTGGTATCCTCGTTGCTCAGCTCATTTACCGATGCACCCGGCGGATTTTCGGAAGAGTTGCAGGAAATTAGCATCGGCACAGGAGTAGAGTATGTATATAAAGATAGCTTTGCATTAAGAACCGGATATTTTCACGAACATCAGGAAAAAGGAAACCGGCAACATTTTGCATTAGGTACTGGTTTCAACCATAAAAATCTTGGACTTGATTTAGCCTATCTTATCCCCACTACCAATCGTTTTGTGCTTAAAAACAGTATCAAATTTTCATTTGCTTATCGCTTGAAATAAGCAAGTCAAAAAAATGGGTCGATTTGGCAATTCTTTTTTGTTTGTCAGTGGCTTTCTCTTAGTTTTGCGCAACAATAATTCAAGATGAGCGTATTAGTCAACAAAAACTCAAAAGTGATCGTTCAGGGCTTTACCGGCAACGAAGGAACGTACCACGCTACCCAGATGATCGAATATGGTACTCAGGTAGTGGGCGGTGTGACTCCGGGTAAGGGCGGACAAAAACATCTGGACAAACCTGTATTTAATACGGTGAAAGAAGCGGTAGAACAGACAGGGGCTGATGTATCTATCATTTTTGTGCCTCCTGCATTTGCTGCAGATGCCATTATGGAAGCAGCCGAGGCAGGAATAAAAGTAATTGTGTGTATCACCGAAGGTATCCCTACCAAAGATATGATTCAGGTGAAAGAATATATCTCGGATCGCGACTGCCGTCTGATCGGCCCTAACTGTCCGGGTATCATTACTGCCGATGAAGCCAAGATTGGTATCATGCCGGGCTTTATCTTCAAGAAGGGCCGGGTAGGTGTGGTCTCTAAATCAGGTACTTTAACGTACGAAGCCGTTGACCAGGTGGTAAAGGCCGGTTTGGGTATTACAACTGCCATCGGTATTGGCGGCGACCCGATCATCGGTACACCTACTAAAGAAGCGGTTGAATTATTGATGAACGATCCAGAAACGGATGGAATTATCATGATTGGCGAGATCGGTGGTGGTATGGAAGCGGAAGCTGCCCGTTGGATTAAAGCAAACGGTACTAAGCCAGTGGTAGGCTTTATTGCCGGTCAAACAGCGCCTCCCGGACGTCGTATGGGGCATGCAGGAGCCATTGTTGGGGGTGCAGATGATACAGCCGCCGCTAAAATGAAGATCATGAGCGAATGTGGTATTCGTGTGGTAGAATCACCTGCCGAAATTGGTGCGGCCATGGCCGAAGAATTGAAAAAAGCAGGAAAATAAGTTTACAATTTCCTTACGATATAAACCCACGCAGGTATGTGTGGGTTTTTTTATTTCTGTAAATTTAAAAGGATTATGAAACAGCTATTTATCTGCTTATTCTTGGCCGGGCTACAGTTCAGTGCCTGTGCCCAAGCGCCGGCACAAAAAAAAGTGCAAAAAATGGAATATAACAAACTTACGCCTGAAGAAGAACGTGTGATCGTTCGAAAAGGGACGGAAATGCCCTATACCGGTAAATTATTAACCAATAAAGAAGTCGGCACCTATGTGTGTAAACGTTGCAATGCGCCTTTATACCGTTCGGAAGATAAATTTGATTCTCATTGCGGCTGGCCTAGTTTTGACGATGAAATTAAAGGTGCTGTAAAACGAATACCTGATCCGGACGGGATGCGCACAGAAATTGTGTGCAGCAACTGCGGAGGACATTTGGGGCACGTTTTCTTAGGAGAAGGCTTCACTTCCAAAAACACTCGCCATTGTGTCAATTCTGTTTCCATGAGCTTTATCCCTGCCCAAAAGAAATAAAATCTTATTTTCGGGGATTAGTTTTTTACATAATATGAAATTATTAACTGGAAAAGTGGCTCTCATCACTGGAGCCTCTAAAGGAATAGGCAGAAAGATTGCCGAGAAATTTGTAGAGCAGGGTGCACATGTGGCTTTCACCTATTTGTCATCTGTGGAAAAAGGACAAGCCTTAGAAAAAGACTTGCAAAGTGGAGAATCAAAAGTGAAGGGCTATCGTTCTGATGCCTCTAAATTTGATCAGGCCGAACAACTAATTGAGGCTATTGTTGCCGATTTTGGCACCTTGGATATTGTGGTAAACAATGCCGGTATTACCAAAGATGGCCTACTCATGCGTATGACCGAAGAAAACTGGGACGAAGTACTGGATGTAAACCTGAAATCTATTTTTAATGTTACGAAAGCCGCCTCCAAGATTATGATGAAAAACCGCTCCGGCGTGTTTATCAACATGAGTTCGGTGGTGGGTGTACAGGGAAATGCCGGGCAGTCTAATTACGCTGCCTCAAAAGCAGGCATCATTGGATTTTCCAAGTCAATAGCTAAAGAATTAGGTTCGAGAAATATACGTACCAATGTTGTTGCCCCAGGGTTCATCCGAACGGAAATGACCGATGTCTTAGATCAGAAAGTAGTAGAAGGCTGGGCTCAGGCCATTCCCTTGAAGCGTGCCGGTGAGACGGAAGATGTGGCTAATGTTTGTGTATTTCTGGCATCTGATATGAGTGCTTATGTAAACGGACAAGTGATTTCCGTTTGCGGCGGGATGTTATAGCAATTCTCATCCTGAATGAAATGAAGCATATTAAGATGCTTCGCTGTGCTCAGGATGATATCAATAAAAAAGCCCCGATAGAAATCGGGGCTTTTTTTATTCAAACCAGGAAGAGAAAAACCATTTCTCTTCTTTTTTTTCTTCCGGAATTATAACAAAGATATCTTCGTCGGGTTTTTTCATCAGGTACTTTTCGCGGGCAACTTTCTCAACCGTGGCCTGATTGGTACTCAAATCCTCAATCTCATTTTTTACCAAATTGGTTTCTTTGGCATAAAAATCTCGTTCAGATTTCAGTTTGTTCAACTGTGTACGATATTCGTATTGTGAAAAAAGGTCGTTTCGATCAAAAAACAACATCCAGGCAATAAATGCTGCACTTGACAGAAAGTATTTATTGCTGAAAAGGTTAATGATCTTGTTCATCGTCACGTGCTTATACGAAGATAACTAAGTTCAAATCGGGGATCAAGCCGATTTTTGAACTTATCCACACTCTTTATTTCAAAAATTTAAAGTCCTTGCCGATGAAACGTGCGGCACTGCCCAATTCCTCTTCAATACGCAATAACTGGTTGTATTTCGCAATCCGGTCTGAACGAGAGGCTGAACCGGTCTTAATTTGACCGCAATTCAAGGCCACCGCTAAGTCGGCAATGGTTACATCTTCCGTTTCGCCAGAGCGATGCGACATCACAGAGGTGTATCCATTAGTTTGCGCCAATGATACCGCATTGATGGTTTCGGTTAAAGAGCCGATCTGGTTTACTTTTACCAGGATAGAATTCGCGGTAGCGTGGTCAATACCCTGCTGTAGGCGTTTTACATTGGTTACAAACAAATCATCGCCCACCAGCTGTACTTTGTCGCCAATTTTATCGGTGAGTAATTTCCAGCCAGCCCAGTCATCCTCGGCCATGCCATCTTCAATGGAAATGATTGGATATTTTCTGCTCAAAACAGCCAGGTATTCCGCTTGTTCTTCACTGCTGCGGATAGCACCTTTAGCGCCTTCGAACTTGGTGTAATCATATTTTCCGTCTTTATAAAATTCGGAAGCGGCACAGTCAAAAGCCAAGTAAATATCTTCTCCAGGTTTGTAGCCAGCTTTTTCAATGGCTTGCAAAATGGTTTCAACGGCATCTTCGGTACCTTCAAAAGTGGGGGCAAAGCCACCTTCGTCACCTACTGCAGTCGATAAACCCCGATCGTGAAGAATCTTCTTCAGGTGATGAAAAACCTCCGTACCCCAACGCAGTGCTTCAGAGAATGAAGCCGCACCGGCGGGCATGATCATGAATTCCTGAAACGCAATCGGTGCATCAGAGTGAGAACCTCCATTTACAATGTTCATCATCGGAATGGGTAAGGTATTTGCATTTACCCCACCGATGTAACGGTACAAAGGCTGACGACTTTCTTGTGCAGCCGCTTTCGCTACAGCCAGAGAAACACCCAGTATCGCGTTAGCGCCAATTTTCCCTTTATTTTCGGTGCCATCGATCTCGAGCATTAACTGATCGATCATGTTCTGTTCAAATACATCTATCCCTACCAACTCTTTGGCTAAAATTTCATTTACGTTCTTAACCGCGGTTAAAACCCCTT
>JBEDFI010000023.1:0-15893 GCA_041175245.1 Bacteroidota bacterium | reverse complement strand
CAACTTGGTTGAGATAGTTGAGCTGAAAGATCATCCTTATTTTGTGGCGGTTCAGTTCCATCCCGAATTAAAATCAACGGTAGCAAATCCTCATCCGCTTTTTGTTAACTTTGTCGCCGCAGCATTAGCCCACAGTCATAAAAAATAGGCTCATCGCATTCGAAAAAATTAAACATGGATAGAAATACATTTTGGGGTCTTTTTTTGATCCTGGTCATTCTGGTTGGTTCCACATTTTTAATGAAACCTTCTGAGGCAGAACTCAAAAGAGAGAAGCAGGTGCAGGATTCCATTGCACAACTCAGCGCAAAACCAGTAAACAAATCGAATATCAATACTTCCATTACTAAGACCCAAAAGGCAGTAGATACTACCCGTATTCAGGGCCCTTTCGGAAGCAGTTTTCAGGGTACAGAACAAGAAATCGTATTAGAAAACGAACTGATTAAAGTACGTATCAGCACCAAAGGCGGCAAGGTACGCTCGGTAGAATTAAAGGGCTTCAAAACTTTTGATGGAAAACCCCTGATAATGTTTTCCGGAGAGCAAAATCAATTCGGACTGAGCTTCAATGCGGCGGGAACTAAGATCAATACCAATGATTTGTATTTTGAACAACTCTCCTCATCCGATCAGGAAGCGATAACCTTAAGACTTGCTTACGATGAAAACCGTTTCATCGACTATGTTTACCAATTAGGTAAAAACTCCTATCAATTGGGATTAAACATCAAAACGCAGGGATTAGACGGGATTTTGCCGATCAATCAGCAACAAATCAGCTTAAACTGGCAGACCACTCTCAGCCAAAAGGAGAAAGACCTGGCCAGTGAACAGCGTTATTCAACAACCTACTATCAGCCTATTGGCGATGATGTGGAAAGTCTGAGTGTAAGTGAAGATGAAGAAGAAGAATACACAGATGGTAGAATTCAATGGATAGGCTTCAAGCAGCATTTCTTTTCCAACGCCCTCATCGCTAAAAATGGATTTGACAAAGCAAAGCTTTCAGTAAATACACAGGCTGAGCAGGGAATTGTAAAATCTTATGGCGCACAAATCGAATTACCGCTCGGCAAACAATCAAACAATGAATACCCACTCGCCTTCTATTTCGGACCAAATAAATTTCAAACACTGCAAGCTCAGGGCTATGATTTGGAAGGTTTGGTTGACTTAGGCTGGGGGCCGCTAAAATACATCAACCGCTATGTGGTCATTCCGGTGTTTGATTTCTTATCAGGATTCAACTGGAGTTATGGATTGATCATTCTGGTCTTGACCATTTTACTGAAACTAGTATTGTCTCCTCTCACCTACAAATCTTATTTATCAATGGCCAAAATGCGGATTTTGAAGCCGGAGATGGATGAGATTAAAGCGAAGGTAGGAGAAGATAATCCAACCTTATTACAACAAGAGTACTTAAAACTGTACAAAAAAGCCGGGGTTAATCCATTGGGAGGTTGTTTACCGATGATCTTGCAGTTGCCAATTATCATGGCCTTTTTCTTCTTCTTCCCCAACCTCTTCGACTTACGCCAGCAAAGTTTTCTTTGGATGGACGATTTGTCGACCTATGATGCCTTTTTCAAGTTTGGCTTCAACATCCCATTCTTAGGCAGTCACATTAGTTTGATGTGCGTACTCATGACCGCTTCTACCTTGATCTATACTTACTTTAACAACCAGATCAGCGGTGCTACCGGACAAATGAAATACATTGGCTACATCATGCCCATTATTTTCTTTGGCGTATTGAATAGTTATCCAACCGGCTTAAACTACTATTATTTCTTAGCCAACTTATTAACCTTCGGCCAGCAGTTTTTAATTCGTCAGTTTGTGGACGATGAAAAAATTCATGCTAAAATTCAGGAGAATAAGAAAAAACCGCAGACTGAGAAAAAATCTAAGTTCCAGCAACGCATGGAAGATTACATGCGCCAGCAACAACAAAAAGGAAAACAGAAAAAATAATTGTGAACAGCCCGGAATTAACATCCGGGCTTTTTTTATATTTATCAAAACAAAGCCTAAGCGAGCATCAAATGGCCTTAAACTACATCTGGATCTCTTTTTTCATCATTGCCTTTGCCATTGCCCTTATTAAACTTATTTTTTTTGGCGATACCGAAATTTTTCAAGTATTGGTTGAAGGACTATTTGACAGCACCAAAACCTCAGTGATGGATATTGCTCTTCCTCTGGTGGGCACCATGGCTTTTTGGCTAGGCATTATGAATATTGGAGAAAAGGCTGGTGCCATTAATTTTTTATCCAGAATAGTAGGTCCCTTTTTTAGCCGTTTATTCCCCGAAGTACCAAAAAATCATCCTGCCAGCGGACAAATGATGATGAACTTCTCAGCAAACATGCTGGGCCTCGACAATGCGGCCACTCCCCTTGGTTTAAAAGCTATGGGCACTTTGCAAGAACTTAATCCGCAAAAAGAAACCGCTTCCAATGCGCAAATCATGTTTCTGGTGTTGCATACTTCAGGATTAACCATTTTACCCATCTCCATCATTGCGCAACGGGCCATTATGGGAGCTCAAGATCCAACCGATATTTTTATACCCTGCATCATCGCCACCTTTGTGGCTACCATTGCCGCCATGCTCATCGTTTCGGTTTGGCAGAAAATAAATCTCTGGGATCGCGTAATTATTTCCTGGCTGGCAGGATTAACCGCCTTCATTTGTCTCTTGGTTTGGTATTTTACCGCTTATCTCAGCAAGGATCAAATCAGCGAAGTATCCAAAGTATTGAGCAATGTTTTACTCTTTGCCATTCCAGTCGTTTTTATTTTAGGAGCTATTCGAAAAAAAGTTAATGTTTTTGAATCGTTCATAGAGGGCGCCAAAGGCGGATTTGAAACCTCTGTTAAAATCATTCCCTATCTGGTAGCCATGCTGGCCGCCATTAGTGTACTTCGTAATTCGGGGGCATTAAATTATGTAGTCGATGCATTTAAATATGGATTTTCTTTTTTTAACATCGATACCCGATTTACTGAATCTTTACCGGTAGCCTTGATGAAACCCCTCAGTGGCTCCGGATCAAGAGCCATGATGCTCGATTCCATGAAAACCTTCGGTCCAGACTCTTTTGTTGGCAGATTGTCTAGCGTATTTCAGGGCTCAGCCGCTGTATTTCGGTTCCGTAGGCATTAAAAAAACCCGCTATGCCATCACCGCTGGCCTGCTGGCTGATCTTTTTGGCGTAATTGCAGCCATATTCATTAGTTATCTGTTTTTCGGGTAATCATCTCCAATACTAAAATTTTCCTTTTAGGAAATAAAACAATTTCCTACTAATTGATATTTAGTTATGGTACAAAGTACCAGACTATGAAAACTAGCATCAATTTTACCGTATTACTACTGTTTAACATCGCTGCAGGTGCACAGCATATCCCATTATGGAATGGTGAAAGCCCGGATGTAGCAAAGTGCATATTTAATAATGGCACAGCCGATCAAACGAGTCCCTATTCCGGACAATGGGCTTTTAAAGGCACCATAAACAAGTGGAAACCCGGTATCATTAACTTGAAATGCCAGGGCACCTGGCGGGTCGACTTATCAACACATAACGAAATCAGATTTTACATTAAGTCTGATTTAATTGGTGCAAACCTCAAATTTGGCTTATCCGGATGGCCGTATACTAGTCAAATCGTCGATATTAGCCCATATATAGTCAACGGACCGCTCGATCTGCAATATAAATTGGTTAAAATACCCACCCAGGTTCTGAAAACTACCGATTTCCAGTTAAACAGTGTTGAAAATATCCGGTTCGAAACCAGTTCTGATGCCGATTTGACCTTTTTTGCTGATGAAATCATGGCCTTTGATACTGAAGCCAATAAAGTTGATTCTCTAAATCTGTTATCCAACCAGGTAATCAAATTAAATATCAGCGGGCGTTACGACATGAATGAGGTAATGCAGGTCTTTAACTACAATGTAACGAGCCCGGATGATCCCGAATTTAGTTTTCCGCAGTTTCCTGTGAAAATTGGCCGACATTTTTATGTAAGAGACTTTCCTGAGTATTCCACTAATCCCCTTCTTAAAAATGAATTATTTCTGGTAGTGAACAAGCCACTCAAAAATGGTAAGAACTATATCCTCACGGTCAATAATGTAAAAGATCCAGCGGGAAACAGTTTCAGCAGCCCCCAAAAAATAAACTTCCAGTTTAATGATCGCCAATTAATCAACCACTCCATCAAAGTAAATCAGGTGGGTTATTTCAATTGGGCACCCAAATACGCTTACATTGGAAATTATATCGGCGATGCAGGCGAAATGCCTCTGAGCCCTGCCGTATTTCAACTCAAGAAATCAGGCACCGATGAAGTAGTTCTAAACAGTATCCCCGATTTCAGGGGCAGCGACCTGAAATTAAGTGGAGAAATGATCTTCGATTGTGATTTCAGCAGTTTTTACACGCCCGGCAAATACTATGTTTATGTGCCAGGAATTGGTCGCTCCTATGATTTTGAGATTTCTGAAAAGGTTTTAGATACGGCCTATTACACCACTGCCCGGGGTTTATTTTACCAACGCTGCGGAGTAGCAATCAAAGAGCCTCATGCAGATCCCAAATGGACACATGGTGAATGTCATCTGAACGATGGATATTCCCACAGCTCCTGGCAAAAATCAATCCTTTACAATGGAGAACCCATTAACCAGTACATCCAAATGCCTAAGGGCTGGCACGATGCCGGAGATTATGGGAAATATGCAACGCCGGGTATATCTGCCTTGTATTATCTGCTGAGTATCTATCAATTCTATCCGGAGAAATTTGCAGATGGAGAATTGAATATTCCAGAAAGCGGCAATGGTATTCCGGATATATTGGATGAAGCTCGTCATGAGTTAGTTTGGCTGTTGAACATGCAGGCCGCTGATGGTGGGGTTTATGAACGCGTAACCACACTCAACTGGCCCACAACCATGCCCGATGATGATTTAGGAATGCGATATATCTCTGAGAAGACTACCAATACCACCGGGCAATTTTCAGCCATTATGGCCATGGCATCGCGTATTTTTAAACCCTTTCTACCCAATTTTGCCAACCAATGTTTGAATCAGTCAAAATTGGCGATGAATTTTTTGTTGGCCCATCCGGAGGCCGCACCTGCGGGTGGCTATGACCCCGGACCGGCAGGTATGGGTGGAGGGGATTATCCGGATCCGGAAGGCGACCAAGATGAACGGGCTTGGGCAGCTGCAGAATTATACAAAGCTACCGGAGACCTCAATTACCGGGATTTGTTTGATACCTATTGGGCTACACATCCTCCATTTTGGGGATGGAATCCATTTCAGCATCACCAAATACCTGCATCCATGGCTTACGCAACTACTACATTCCCAGTAGATGAAAACAAAGTGAATACCATTAAACAGGCCGTGATGAATTATGCCGAGAATACCCTCTCCCCACGTCTGGAAAATAACTTCTACCGGAGCGCTTGTCGTTTAGACGTCGTCGTCTTTCTGGGATGGGGGGCGTATGGTCAATCCAGTCGGTACTCTTGGGACCTGATCATGGCCTATTATTTAACAGGAAACGAAAAATATAAGAAGAATGCGCTCTTGAGTCTGGATGTACAACTTGGGAATAATCCACAAAACATGACCTATATCACGGGTGTGGGGAGTAAGTATCCCATGGATCCGCTTCATCACCCTTCCAGGCATGACGGCACCCCAGAACCGGTTCCCGGCATTCCAATTTACGGGCCAAGTGCTCACCTGGCCATGAGTAATCCCTACGATATTGGCGTACAAAGTACCGCTAATTTATATCCTGCCGGTGCAGTAGATTCAGATCCATATCCCGCATTGAGACGATTTTATGGAATTTCTTCCAATGTAGGCATGAGCGAATTCAACGTAATCGACATGGCCATCACTTCAAGTGTACTAGCTTTCTTTAAAACGGAGCCGCTAAAAGCGTCCAATCAAACATCAACGCTGTTTAAACTCAATTATTTTAAGGCAAGTCATCAGCTTAATCAGGTATTGCTCCGCTGGGAAACATCCTCTGAACAGCAAATTAGCAGTTTTACGCTGGAAAAAAGTTTTGATGGAATAAATTTTAAATATGTGGTGCAAGTAAGTAGCAAAGGAAACAGCGATGTTCCTCAGCAGTATCAGACCATTGATCCGCCACCTTATGGAAGCATTAATTACTACCGCTTAAAAATTACCGATACCCTGGGAAATATTACATACAGTCAAACAATCACTTCTACATTGGTAGAGAAAATAAGTACAAAAATCAGCCTGTATCCCAATCCAGTCTCCGACAAAATCAATTTAGCGCTCAGTACAGCTGACAAGATCTTATCGGAATGGGACTTGATCATCACCGATTTTGATGGAAAGATTGTTCTGATGGGAAATGGAAATATCCAAAGCTTAAGTGATCTAATGAATACCCACTTAATGAAGTTTAAACCGGGTGTTTACATCTTGAAACTCAAAAACGAACAGGAAGAACTAAAAACAAAATTTATCAGAAATTAAAAAACCGGAGTACTGACGACTCCGGTTTGGTACCCCCAACAGGATTCGAACCTGTGACCCACGGTTTAGAAAACCGTTGCTCTATCCAGCTGAGCTATGGAGGCAGCTGTACAAAAGTAAAAATTCAAAACAGATTTAAAAAATCGGTTTTGATGAAATTAAAAAGCCCTTAATTGCTTAAGGGCTTTTATTTCGTCGGGGTGGCAGGATTCGAACCTACGACCTCCACATCCCAAATGTGGCGCGATACCGGGCTACGCTACACCCCGAACTTCTTCTTTCGAAGGTTTGCAAAAATAGGATTTTTGCGGCTCTGGACAAATAAATTTGGATTTATTTGTGAAGATGGCGGAGAGGGCGGGATTCGAACCCGCGGTACCGTTACCAGTACGACAGTTTAGCAAACTGTTCCTTTCGGCCTCTCAGGCACCTCTCCTTTTAAATATCCCTTTTGGGGAGTGCAAATATAGTAATTCAACGAAGCCTTTAAAAATAATTTTACTTCTCTAAACCATAGGTCAAGCGTACATGGTATATCCCCATAAGCATAGTTTTGAAGATCTGTTTGATTAGCTGAATATCCTTGAGCGTAATATCGCTGTCTATGAGTTGATTTTGCTCCAGTTTATAATCAATAATTCGCTCCACCAGGTCATTAATACTGCTGGCATCCGGATTCTTGATACTTCTGGATGCGGCTTCTACGGAATCTGCCAGCATGAGTACGGCGGTTTCTTTAGAAAATGGAATGGGACCAGGATAGCGGAAAACTTTCTCATCTACCTGTTTTTTAGGTGAATTTTTTAAGAATGACTGATAAAAGTAATCGACCCGGGTATTTCCGTGGTGTGTACGGATAAAATCAATCAACAATTCCGGAATACGGTTTTTTCTGGCAATCTCAACCCCTCTGTACACATGTTGGATAATGATCTGTGCACTTTTTTCATAGGGCAGTTTATCGTGCGGGTTGGTACCGGTATTTTGATTTTCAATAAAATACTGCGGATTTTCCATCTTGCCAATATCGTGGTACAAGGCTCCGGCCCTTACTAAAAGAGCATTTCCGCCAATTTTATAGATCGCGGCTTCAGCCAGATTTGCCACTTGCATGGAGTGCTGAAAGGTACCCGGCGCTTTAAAAGCCAGATCTCTCAGTAAAGGCGAATTGGTATTACTCAGCTCCATCAAGGTAATTTCCGAGGTGATACCGAAGAGTTTTTCGAATCCATAAATTAAGGGATAGGCCAGCAAAGTAATGATCACACTCGAACCAAATGGAATAAAATTGGCCCATTCAATTTTATAGAATGACGCATCTTTGATTAATAAGATACCCAGATAAGCAACCGAATAAGTAATAAAAATCAGAATCGCCGAAATGAGAAACTGTTCTCTTTTTACTAATTTCTTGATACTGTAAATGGCGGTCATGCCCGCAGTTATTTGCAAAAAGGCAAATTCAAAACTGTTTGGCACTAGAAAGGAGGCAATGAGCACCACTAATAAATGGATGTTAAGCGCCAGGCGGGTGTCGAATAAAATCCGGATGATAATCGGCACAATACAATACGGTATAAAATATAAGCTTGAGATATTAAGCTTAATAGCCCATGATAATATGGCCAGCATGCCACAGATGACCAGAAGGATGAGTGCAAGCTTCCGCTGATCCTGGAAAATATCTTTTCTAAATAAATCGAGAAAGAACATCAGCAGGGCGATCACCAGGGAAACAATAAAAAATTGTCCCAAAAACAACCACTGTCGGTTGGCTCGCAGTAAAGGATCCCCTTCGAAAGCTATACGAAGGGATTCAAGTTTCTGGAAACTTTCTGCATTGATCACATCTCCGTTGGCGATAATCAACTCCCCCTTCTGCACCATCCCCGCAAAGGGACTTACATTGTTAAGCGCCTCCGATTCAATCTTTTTATTTAAGCGTTCATCGGGCAGGTAATTCAGCTCTAAGTGCCTGATAAGTATGTTATATAATATTTGTGGATCGGTTACATTAACAAATGTCAAACGATTTTTGATGAAAAGTTTGGCCGAAGCGAGATCGAACACTTCTGCCATATTCCGCTCCATTGCAGTTTGATTGGAGAGAAGTAAAAGATTATAATCCTTTTCAAAACGCTGATAACGTTTGAGTGGTTCCAGCAAACCCCGTTCATACACTTCAGCTAATAAATTTCTGCCCAACACATAATCTGCACGATTTGGAGCAGCATAATTTTGTTGAAATTCAGCATCGTAAGACCTTAGGGCCTCAGGATAGCGGTCCGCATTTAAACGATAAACAGGTTTGACGGTTTTAAGTATTTCCTGACGATCTCTCTCGAGGTGTTCAGGCGATTTTTGAATGGCAAAAGCAAATGGTGAAATCAAATCGGATTGAGTCCATATTTTTCCTTTATCGTACTCGAATTTAAAACGTGCCTGTTTGGGAAGTATGAAACAAATAAAGAGAATGGCCGCCAATATCATGAGGTATCTCAGACCAAACCGGTTGTTCTCAGTAGACGAATCGAAATAGCGCTTCTTTTTCTTGGCCAAGGTGATCAGATTAAATTCAAATTTAATGAAATAATGTAAACTCAGCCCTTGAGAAAGAATTGAATCAAATGGCAGAACAAGACAATTGGTTCAATTTCAACTTTTAGATTTTAGCCGAAAATCCTAACTTGCGTTCATCTCAAAAACAGATGAACCCTATGAAAGAAGTTGTTATTGTTTCTGCAATTAGAACCCCTATTGGAAGCTTTGGAGGCAGTTTATCGTCCTTTTCTGCATCACAACTGGGTGCCATCGCTATCAAAGCAGCCATCGAGAAGGCAGGTATTGAACCCGCCATGGTGCAAGAGGTGTACATGGGTAATGTATTATCGGCAAATCTTGGTCAGGCACCTGCCACGCAAGCCGCAAAATTTGCTGGCTTGCCCGATTTACCTGCTACTACTATTAATAAAGTGTGTGCGTCGGGCACCAAGGCCATTATGCTGGCAGCACAAAGCATTGCCCTCGGTGAAAATGAAATAGTGGTTGCGGGAGGCATGGAAAGCATGAGCAATGTACCCTATTACCTCGATAAAGCAAGAAATGGTTATCGTTTAGGCAATGGTGAACTGATTGACGGTTTGGTTAAAGACGGCTTGTGGGACGTATACAATAATTACCATATGGGCAGTGCAGCCGAACTTTGTGCCGAAAGCTGCAAGATCAGCCGGGAAGATCAGGATGCATACGCAATTGAATCATATCAGCGAGCCCATCGGGCGCAGGCAGAGGGCAAATTCAACAATGAAATTGTCCCGGTAGAGATCAAAGATCGGAAGGGAGAAATCAGCTATTTCAGTGAGGATGAGGAAGCCAAAAACGTAAAATTTGATAAAATTCCGGGTCTGAAACCAGTTTTCAAAAAGGACGGCACAGTAACGGCCGCCAATGCATCTACCCTTAATGACGGTGCAGCTGCTTTGGTACTAATGAGTAAGGAAAAAGCCGAAGCATTAGGTTTAAAGCCTTTAGCTAAGATAGTAGCATACGCAGATGCCCAACAGGCCCCCGAATGGTTCACTACAGCTCCTTCAAAGGCAATTCCAAGAGCCCTGGAGCGGGCAAATATTAAACTGAATGAAGTTGATTATTTTGAAATTAACGAAGCGTTTTCTGTAGTATCCATCGCCAATAACCAAGAACTGAAACTCGATCCAGAGAAAGTTAACCTGAACGGCGGTGCGGTGGCCATCGGACATCCGCTGGGTGCATCGGGAGCCAGAATCGTGGTGACGCTAATCAACGTATTAATACAAGAACAAGGAAGAATTGGAGTGGCAGGTATTTGTAACGGCGGTGGTGGGGCAAGTGCCTTGGTCATCGAACGAATTCCCTGACCGCCCTTTGCAATCCGTTTAAAACCCAACTCCTACTGAGTTGGGTTTTTTTGTCTAAAAGTTTGACGAATACTCTGGTTTTTTGAAGATATTGCTTACTTTGGAAAGTCAATTTGATTAATTTTCTTACTTAAATATGTAATACATCGATAATTACCACTATTAAAACCAATTAACACTCAAAATCTTATAAAATGAAAAAAATTGCACTATTCTTCATCTTTATCAGCACAGCTGTTTTGGCACAAACCAAAAAGGAGTATACCCTGGAGGATGTCTTCAAGAAAGGTACTTTCAGTACACGGAGCATTCGCGGTATTCGCTCCATGCAGGATGGAAAAACTTATGTATCGATCGAAACGGATGAGCAAACAAAAACGCGGTACGTAGCCAAGAATAATTACAGCGATGGAAAATTAAACAGCATCCTATATCGCGAAACAGACCTGATCTATAAGGGCGACACCCTCCCGGTGAGTACTGATTTTAGTGCTGATGAAACCAAAGTGTTAATTGCTACCGATCAAGAAGCGCTTTACCGAAGATCGTTTAAGGCGAATTATTTTGTATTTGATCTTAAAACCAAGAAAATTTCGGCAGTCTCTGACTTGGGTAAACAACTATTTGCCAGTCTCTCCCCTGATGGCAATAAAGTGGCATTCGTTCGAGAAAATAATCTGTTCATTAAGGATCTTATCAGCGGCTCAGAATACCAAATCACCAAGGACGGCAAGAATAATCAGATCATTAACGGTCAATCGGATTGGGTATATGAAGAAGAATTCTCTTTTGCACAGGCATTTTACTGGAGCCCTGACGGGAAGAAGATTGCCTACTATAAATTTAACGAAATGGAAGTTCCTGAATTTTCCATGACCATGTTCGAAGGTCTTTATCCAACAGAATATAAATACAAATACCCAAAGCCAGGTGAAAAAAATTCGGTGGTAAGCATTCATATTTATCAATTGGATAACCAAACGACGAATTCGGTGCAAGTCGGCGAAGAAAAAGATCAGTACATTCCACGCATCCGCTGGACACAGGACCCTAATACACTTTGCGTACTGCGCATGAATCGTCACCAAAATAAGCTGGATTATTTAATGGCCGATGCCGCAACTGGTACTACCCGTATCATGATGACCGAAACCGACAAATATTATGTGGATATTGAGAAAGAGCAATTGACTTTTTTGGAAAATGGCAAACAGTTTATCAATGTGAGCGAAAAAGACGGGTATAACCATATTTATTTATATAACCTGAATGGTAAAGTAATCAAACAAATTACCAAAGGTAGTTGGGAAGTAACGGATCTCTACGGGATCGATCAAAAAAATGGATGGATCTACTACCAGTCCACTGAAAGTTCGCCGCTGCGAAGAGAAGTATACGCGGTTAGTCTGAAAGGTGATAAAAAGAGAAAGTTGAGTACGCAAAGCGGAATGAATGCTGCCACCTTTAGCTCCGATTACAGTTTTTATATCCTTAGTCATCAAAATTCGACCTCCCCGCTTTATGTTTCGCTACACAACAATAATGGCAAAACTATCCGCGTATTAGAAGATAATGCAAAAGCGAAATCACGAATTGCCGAATACCAGCTCAGTCCGACAGAGTATTTCAGCTTCACTACCTCAGAAGGCGTGAGTTTAAACGGATACATGATCAAACCGGCCAATTTTGACCCGACAAAGAAATATCCGGTATTCATGTATGTTTACGGCGGCCCTGGAAGCCAAAATGTAACGGATAGTTGGGGTAGCGGCAGAAACATGTGGTTCAATTATTTAGCCCAAAAAGGATATATCGTAGCCTGCGTAGACAACCGAGGAACCGGAGCCCGTGGTGCAGAGTTTAAGAAAATGACCTATCTGAATTTGGGCAAATACGAAACCATCGACCAAATTGAAGCGGCAAAATGGTTTGCCAAGCAAACCTACGTAGATGGTAATCGGATCGGCATTTGGGGATGGAGCTATGGTGGCTACATGTCATCCTTGTGCATCACAAAAGGCGCTGATGTGTTCAAATTGGCGATTGCGGTGGCACCGGTTACTACCTGGAGATATTATGACAGCATTTATACTGAGCGTTATTTAAGAACACCTCAGGAAAATGCGCAGGGCTATGACGAAAACTCTCCAATCAATTTTGCCGACAAACTAAAGGGCAAATTCCTTTTAATACACGGTACTGCAGATGATAATGTTCATTTCCAAAACAGTGTGATGTTCTCAGAAGCCTTAATTCAGGCAAACAAAGAATTTGAACAAGCATATTACCCAAATAAAAACCACGGCATTTTCGGTGGTAATACCACCTTGCAGTTGTACACCAAAATGACCAATTTCATCCTGAATAATTTATAATCAACCATCATCAAAAAAATATGAGCGCACAAAACTCATCTGCACAGCAAGGACATCCTAAAGGCCTGTATGTTTTATTCGCCACCGAAATGTGGGAACGCTTCAGCTATTATGGCATGCGTGCCATTTTGGTATTGTTCATGACAAAGGCCATGTTATACGATAAAGTACTAGCATCCAATCTATATGGAAGCTATACCGGCCTTGTTTATCTTACTCCCCTCGTGGGCGGTTACGTAGCCGATCGATATTGGGGCAACCAGCGTTCCATCATCACCGGTGGATTATTGATGGCCCTCGGACAATTTATTTTGTTTTTTTGCGGAAGTACCTACCAAAGCTCACCGGAATTATCCACGGCCTTATTCTTTGCAGGATTGGGCTTTCTGATTGCTGGAAATGGTTTCTTCAAACCAAATATTTCCTCTATGGTAGGTCAATTATATGGTGCGGGCGATAAACGCGTAGATGCTGCTTACACCATTTTTTACATGGGGATTAATATGGGTGGCGCACTAGGGCCGATTGTTTGCGGACTGGTGGGTGACACCGGCAATCCAGCTGATTTCCGCTGGGGATTTATGGCGGCCGGCATCGGGATGTTACTGAGTGTATGGATCTTCAAACAACTTAAAGACAAATACCTGGTAGATCCGGATGGTAAAGTCTTAGGCTTGGTACCAGAAGGTAAAAAAGAACTCAAAACTTCTCAAATTTTAGTTTATGCAGCTTTACTAGCCTTTGCCCTGGCAGTCATTGGATTATTGTATGCCGATGCCCAGTATGGTATTCTTTCTTATTTACTCGTTTTTTCTGTACTTGCCATCGGTTTCATGATCCTCTCGGATAAGGGCTTATCCTTCGTAGAGAAACAGAGAATCGCGGTAATCTTTATCGTTTCTTTCTTCGTGATCTTTTTCTGGAGTGCCTTTGAGCAGGCGGGGGCTTCGCTCACGTTTTTCGCCTCCGAACAAACCCAACGCGACCTTGGTATTTTCACCGTTCCAGCCAGTATTTTCCAATCACTCAACTCAATTTTTGTGATCTGCTTTGCTCCCATCGTGGCTTGGCTTTGGATCAAACTCGGTAATCGGAATGCTGAGCCCTCTTCTCCCACTAAAATGGCTTGGGGTCTGTTCCTGCTGGCTATCGGTTACCTGATCATTGCCTATGGCGTGAAAGGGGTTCAACCGGGGGTTAAGGTAAGTATGATGTGGCTCATCAGTATGTATGCCTTCCACACCTTAGGAGAACTCTGCCTCTCACCCATCGGTTTATCTTTGGTGAACAAACTGGCACCTTTCCGTTTCGCTTCATTACTGATGGCGGTATGGTTCCTGGCGAATGCGGCAGCGAACAAGTTTGCCGGCGTACTCAGTGCTTTATACCCTGAGCCTGGTAGCACCACAAATTTTATCGGCTACCAGATCAATGGATTATACGAATTTTTTATGCTATTTGTCGGCATGGCTGGAATAGCTTCCCTCATTTTGTTTATGCTTACCCGCTATCTGCAGAAAATGATGCATGGGCTTCAGTAGACTAATGAATTTTATGAAAAACCCCTGGAGCTAATTCAGGGGTTTTTTGTTATCTGATATTTAAGGCTATTTTTGAAGATAATTTTTAATCCAGTGAGTTCAGACAGCCTCGTCATCATCCCCACCTATAACGAAAAGGAAAACATCGAAAAGATTATCCGAAAGGTTTTTTCGCTGGATGCCCCGTTTCATGTCCTGATCGTGGATGACGGCTCACCCGATGGCACGGCAGAGATCGTTAAGAGCCTCCAAATCGAATTTCCTGAGCAATTATTTATCGAACAGCGCAAAGGTAAACAGGGACTGGGAACGGCCTATATCCATGGGTTTAAATGGGCCTTAAAGCACCATTATGACTTTATTATCGAGATGGATGCCGATTTTTCGCACAATCCTGAAGACCTGCCCCGCCTTCGCCAATCTTGCCTGGAGGGCGCCGACTTGAGCATCGGTTCACGTTACATCAAGGGTGTTAATGTAGTGAACTGGCCCATGGGCCGGGTACTGATGTCGTATTTTGCTTCGGTGTACGTAAGGCTCATTACCGGCATCAACATACAAGATGCCACGGCAGGATTCAAATGCTACCGCAGCATCGTATTACAAACCATCAAACTCAATAAAATACAATTTGTAGGTTATGCCTTCCAGATTGAGATGAAATTTACTGCCATTCAGCACGGATTTAAGGTGGTAGAAATTCCCATTATCTTTACGGACCGCACTGAAGGGACTTCTAAAATGAGTCCGAAAATTTTCAGAGAAGCCTTCTTAGGCGTCATTCAACTCAAAATCGGTTCCTGGTTCAAGAAATATCCACAGGCAAAAGCCTCGTCAAAATCCTAACATTACTAAAAGAGCCACGGAGATTGATGGTATTGGTATAGTTGTTTAATTTCTGCCTCGGTTAATGCACGGTTATAAAGAAAAAGCTCATCTATGCTTCCAGACCAATAACTAGAAGCAATAAAGGCTACTCTAAAGTTTCCCTTATAAGCGCCAACGATTTCCAAGACTTTCTTTTTCTCTCCTGGTAGCCCATTCACATAAATGTGCATCGAATCGCCATCGTAAATACATGCAACATGGTTCCAACGATTTGGTTTAGAAGCCGCGGTAACTCCTGATCCAGACATCAACAAATAAGCTTTCTGTTGTACAAAATTACTTCCTATGTCAAAATCTGGAAAGTCGAATATAATATCTCCTTTTGGGTTCAAGCTTTCCTTGAACCAAAAAGATACGGTGAAAGAATTGACTGCAGAAGGAATTACCGGACTAAAACTTAGTCCCTGATCAATTCCATTAAATGAAATGGCCTTGCCAGAAATTCCAGTAACAAATGCAGGATTTCCTGTTTTAACCCCATCCTGCCAAAAGCCCGATTCATCTTTAAGGTTATCATTAAAATCAAAATGAGAGATTAAGCCCTCTTTCGGATAGGACTTGTTTGAATCCTTTTTACAAGCAGTTAGGCTGATTAGCAATACAAATGAGAAATAATAATACGTTTTCATAAGG
>JBEDFI010000022.1:0-15927 GCA_041175245.1 Bacteroidota bacterium | reverse complement strand
AATTAGAGGCTTTGCAAGAGTTTTTGGAGCAGTCGGTAGAGGTTTTGAAGTCGGGCGGGCGTTTGGTGGTGATGTCGTATCACTCCCTCGAAGATCGTCTGGTAAAGAATTTTATCGCCAAAGGCAAATTTAAAGGAGAGGTGGAGAAGGATTTTTTTGGAAATGAACTAAAACCCCTGTCTGCGGTAAATCGCAAGGCGATGGTGGCTTCGACAGAAGAAATAAAGATGAACAACCGTGCCCGTAGTGCCAAGTTGCGCATCGCAGTAAAAAATTAAGATGACGAACCGGTTTAGAAACGAGATTGTTGAGGAAGAGGATATCCAAGTTCCTGCTGCCGAAGTTCCTGCAGAGGAGCCTAAAGCTGAACTGCCTCGTAATTTCTTTACCGTTCTGTTTACTGAAGGAGTAGTCTCCAAAGAAGCAGCTACAGAAATGCTGCCTTTTGTATTGTTTGTGGCTTTTTTGGGGATGGTTTACATCGGAAACCGTCATTTTGCCGAGAATAACATCAGAGACATCGATAAAATGAGAAAAGAAGTGGTGGAGTTAAGTGCAGATTATAAAGTGCTAAAAGCAGACTTGATGCTCAAAAGTACAAAGACCGAAGTAGCAAAAGAGGCAGATACTCTGGGCCTGATTGAGCCTGTAGAGCCGCCTAAAAAAATTATGGTGCCCGCAGATGAATATCAGAACTGATATCTTAATTCGCGTTTATTTCGCTTTTGGGCTGATTGTTCTTTTAGCCTTTGCCGTGCTATTTAAGCTTTTCCATGTACAGGTGGTAGAAGGGAAGAAATGGCGTAAAATGGCAGATAGCATTTCTACCAGAATGGTGAAGGTGGAAGCTGTTCGCGGCAATATTTACTCCGTAGATGGCAGTTTACTGGCCACCTCTGTTCCGGAATACGATTTACGTATGGATCCCCTTGCCGGAGAGCTGGAAGAAGAAGATGTTTTTGATGAAAAAGTGGATTCGTTGGCGTACCGTCTGGCGACGTATTTCAACGACAGAACCCCTTCTGAATATGAGCGTTTACTGCGTGATGCCCGTAAGAAACCAGACCGTAATGCCTTGATCAAACGCAAAATTACCCATAGCCAATTATTAGACATTAAAAAGTTCCCCATTTTTAATTTCAGATATGGGGGTGGACTTAAAACTGATTTGCGAAATAAGCGCATCAAGCCTTTCGGTGATCTGGCGCTTCGTACCATTGGTTATAAGAACGAAAATGTGCAGCCGGTAGGCTTGGAGGGAGCATATAGCCAATATATTGATGGTGAATCGGGCAGCAGGTTAATGCAGAAAATAGCAGGAGCCTGGATTCCGGTAAATAAGGATGAAGAAATTTCGCCCAAGCCCGGAGCGGATATCATCTCTACCATCGACATCAACATTCAGGATGTGGCGCAAAGAGCCCTGCTCAAACAATTAATCAAGAGTAAAGCCCACCACGGTTGTGTGATTTTAATGGAAGTAGCCACCGGAGAGATCCGTGCCATTGCCAATTTTACCAAAGACGGCGAAGAGGGGGTTTACAAAGAAAAGTTCAATTATGCCATTAACGAAAGCCTCGACCCCGGATCTACTTTTAAGTTGGCTTCGTACATGGCCTTGTTGGAAGACAAACGGGTGGACACCAATACCATGGTTGCAACAGGAGATGGGAAGTACAATATTCACAGTCATACCATTAAAGAGTCGCATGGTGGATTGGGCAATATCTCAGTAAAGCGTGCTTTTGAAGTCTCTTCCAATGTGGCCATCGCCAAATTAGTAGAAACCAATTATCATAGCCAGCCTAAAAGATTTACCGATCTTCTCTACAGTTTTGGTCTGAATAAAAAATTAGGCTTGCAGATCCCGGGAGAGGCAACGCCATTAATCAAAAATCCTTCATCCAAAAGTTGGAGCGACCTGACCCTCCCCCAAATGGCCTATGGCTACGAGATGCGTATTACGCCACTGCAAATGCTGGCTTATTATAATTCGGTAGCGAACAACGGAAAACTGATTGCACCGGTTTTTGTCCGTGAGATCAAGAGTTTAGGCCAAACGGTGGAACGTTTTCAGGCCAAAGTAATTACTGAAAAGGTTTGTTCAGATGCCACCTTGGGAAAAATTCAGAAGATGATGGAAGGCGTGGTAGAAAACGGAACCGGTAAGGATGTGATTAAGAATCCATACTATAAAGTTGCCGGCAAAACGGGTACCGCACAAGTAGCAGATGGCTCAAAAGGTTATAAGGGTAATCGTTCTTACCAGGCCTCATTTTGCGGGTATTTCCCGGCTGATAAACCAAAATATTCAATGATTGTGGTGCTGAACGACCCGAAGGGGGTCTATTATGCAGCTTTGGTAGCAGGTCCGGTATTTCGGGAAGTAGCCGATAAAGTATACGCCAGCGATGCTCAGATGTTCAACAATATTCAGCAATTAAAATTTGCTGGCCAGAATAAACCGCTTGCTAAAGTGGGGGATCCCACACCGACTCAATTGGTGGCTAAATCTTTGGGAGTTTCTGCCAGTGATAGCACTAAAAACAAGCCGGCTTTTAATTACCGCGAAGGAGTGGTGCCGAATGTAACCGGTATGGGTTTAAAAGATGCCATGTTCCTTTTGGGAAATGCAGGCATGCGGGTGGTGCCTAAAGGCAGCGGAAAAGTGGTTCGTCAATCCCTGGCTGCAGGCAGCAGGGTGGCCAAGGGATATCCGGTAGTCATAGAATTAAACTAAATGAAGCAATTGAAAGACATATTATACGGTGTTTCACTCCAGCAGGTGGTAGGATCTACCGATGCGGAGGTGAAAGCCCTGGCTTTCGATTCTCGTTTAGTGGAGGAAGGAACCCTGTTTGTAGCCATTAAAGGAACGATTTCTGATGGTCACCAGTTCATCAGCAAGGCAATTGAATCGGGTGCGAGTGCCATTGTATGCGAACACATGCCAAGTGAATTGAAGGAAGGTGTGCACTACATCAAGGTGGATCATGCCGCCAAAGCGCTCGGTATTATGGCCGCTAATTTCTTCGATCATCCCTCCAAAGCATTAAAATTAGTGGGCATCACGGGTACGAATGGCAAAACCACCACGGCTACTTTATTGTTTCAGTTGTTTATGGACCTGGGGTATAAAACCGGATTGATCTCTACGGTTCAAAATCAGATCAATCACGAGATCATTCCATCTACCCATACAACTCCCGATCCAATCACGCTCAACCAGCTCTTACGTACCATGGTGGATGCAGGTTGTGATTATTGCTTTATGGAAGTGAGTTCACATGCCATTGCCCAATACCGGATAGCAGGCATAAATTATGCTGGTGGGGTATTCACTAACATAACTCACGATCATTTAGATTTTCATAAAACCTTTGAAGCCTATTTGAAAGCCAAAAAACAGTTTTTTGACGAATTGACCAACACCGCTTTTGCCTTAAGCAATGCCGACGATAAAAACGGTTTAGTCATGATGCAGAATACCCGGGCTCACCAAAAAACATACAGCCTGAAACACATGGCCGATTATAAGGCTAAGCTGATTGAAAACCAGTTCAATGGTTTATTGCTGAATATTGATAACGAAGAAGTCTGGTTTAAACTGGTAGGCAGTTTCAACGCTTATAATCTGCTGGCCGTGTATGCCACAGCCATGCTGCTCGATCAGGATAAATTAAAAGTACTCACTTTGCTGAGCCGCTTGACTGGTGCAGAAGGTCGCTTTGATTACTTGATTTCAACACACGGAGTGATTGGCATAGTGGATTATGCCCACACGCCCGACGCAGTGCTCAATGTACTAAATACCATACGGGATATTAGAAAAGGAAATGAACAGGTGATTACCATTATTGGCTGCGGTGGCGACCGGGATAAAACCAAGCGTCCGGTGATGGCAAAGGTGGCCTGTGAGGGAAGCGACAAAGTGATTCTTACTTCCGATAATCCACGTAGCGAAGATCCGGAGTCTATTTTACATGAAATGGAGGCCGGCGTTTCGCCCATCCATCGTAAAAAAACCATTTCCATCACTGATCGCAAAGAAGCGATCAAAACAGCCTGTCTTTTGGCCAAATCCGGCGATATCATCTTATTGGCAGGCAAGGGACATGAGAAATATCAGGAAATAAACGGGGTGAAATATCCCTTCGATGATAAAGCCATCTTATCCGAAACCCTAAATCTGATGAACTGATGCTACATTATTTATTCACCTGGTTAGATAAAATATACGATTTTCCCGGAGCCGGGTTGTTTCAATACATCTCCTTCAGAACGGGGATGGCTGTTATCCTGTCCTTACTTATCACCACGGTGTATGGTAGTCGTTTGATCAAAATTTTAAGAGCTAAACAAGTAGGTGAAACGGTCAGAAACTTAGGCTTGGATGGTCAGATTGAGAAGCAGGGAACCCCAACCATGGGCGGAATTATCATCTTATTGGGCATCCTGGTTCCCACCTTGCTTTTGGCCAAACTGGATAATATTTACGTGATTTTAATGCTGGTCTCCACCGTTTGGATGGGTGCTATTGGCTTTTTAGACGATTACATCAAGGTTTTTAAAAAAGATAAAGAAGGCTTAGCCGGAAGGTTTAAAATTATGGGTCAGGTGGGATTGGCACTCATCATAGGCTGGACCATGTATTTCCACCCGGATATTGTGGTGAGAGAACGAGTTGCCCAGCCTGCTACAGCCACGGCAAAGGTTCAAAGTCATTCGGTTAACAATAAGGTGTATTACACACAGGATGTAAAATCGACGATAACCAATGTCCCCTTCTACAAAAACAACGAATTTGATTACGCTAAAGTCCTGAAATTTTTAGGCGAGGGCTACGAAAAATATGCACTGCTGGTGTTCATGCTCTTTGTAATCGTGATCATCACCGCTGTTTCAAACGGAGCGAATATTACCGACGGAATTGACGGTTTAGCCACCGGAACATCCGCTATTGTAGGGATTACCCTGGCGGTATTGGCTTATGTTTCTGGTAATACAATCATTGCCGATTACTTGAATATTATGTACATCCCTAACTCGGGTGAGCTGGTAATTTTTGCCGGAGCCTTTGTGGGGGCTTGTGTTGGTTTTCTTTGGTATAATTCGTATCCGGCTCAGGTTTTTATGGGCGATACCGGCAGTTTGGCAATCGGGGGCATTATTGCAGCTTTTGCCATCATGATCCGTAAAGAATTGCTGATTCCAGTATTGTGCGGAGTCTTTTTGGTCGAAAACTTATCGGTAATCATTCAGGTATTCTGGTTTAAGTATACCAAGAAAAAATTTGGCGAAGGCCGACGGGTTTTCCTGATGTCGCCCTTGCACCATCACTATCAGAAAAAAGGCTACCATGAAGCCAAAATTGTGACCCGGTTCTGGATCATGGGTATCCTGTTGGCCATTTTAACCATTGTAACCCTCAAGCTACGGTAATGAATACTCAGCCCTATATCGTGATTTTGGGTGCCGGCGAGAGCGGGGTGGGAGCGGCCTATCTTGCCCAAAAGCAAGGTTATGAGGTATTTGTATCCGATTTTGGTTCGATTTCGGATAATTACAAAGCTGAACTGGAACGGCTGAAGATTCCGTATGAGGAAAATCAGCATACGGAGCAAAAAATTCTTCCGGCAGCAGAAGTGGTGAAGAGTCCGGGCATTCCCGATAAGGCACCAATCATTCAAAAATTAAAGGAAAAGCATACTCCGATTATTTCTGAGATCGAGTTTGCGGCCAGATACACGGATGCCAAACTGGTGGCTATTACCGGCTCAAACGGTAAATCGACTACCAGCCTGCTCACGTATCATATCCTAAAAAATGCAGGTCTGAATGTAGGTCTGGCCGGTAACATTGGCCAAAGTTTTGCCAAGCAGGTGGCCGATGAAAATTTTGATTACTACGTATTAGAGATCAGCAGTTTCATGCTAGATAACATGTACCGGTTCAAAGCAGATATTGCGGTGCTCTTAAATATAACTCCAGATCATTTAGATCGATATGAATATCAGATGGATCTATATGTCGATTCGAAATTCCGCATTATTCAGAATCAGGGACCGAAAGATGTTTTCATTTACTGTGCGGATGATGCAGAAACACAGAAAGCTTTTGCTCGTCATCGCTCAAGCGCCAAGCGGTATCCTTTTTCTATTCTCCAGCCTCAAACGCCTGGGGCCTGTTTAAATGGCGAAGAACTGGTCATTCAATTAAATCAAGAACAACAAACCCCTTTTCATATGTTAATTAATGAATTAGCCCTGCAGGGCAAGCACAACATTTACAACTCGATGGCTTCTGGAATTGTGGCTAAAGTGCTCGAATTGCGTAATGAATCCATCCGCGAAAGCATGGGGAATTTCACCAATATTGAGCATCGCTTGGAGCATGTAGCCCGTATTTCCGGTATTGAGTTTATCAACGATTCTAAAGCGACCAATGTCAACTCCACCTGGTATGCACTTGAGAGCATGAACACCGATGTGGTATTGATTATGGGTGGCGTAGATAAAGGCAATGATTACCAGATGCTCAGAGATCTGGTTAAATCGAAAGTAAAAGCAATCGTTTGTCTGGGTAAAGACAATCACCGCATTCATGAAGCATTTGAGGATGATGTAGAGGTAATTGTCAATACGTTTACTGCTGAAGAAGCGGTTCAAATTGCCTATCACTTAGCAAAGAAAGGCGATACGGTACTGCTTTCACCTGCTTGCGCCAGCTTCGATCTGTTCAAGAATTACGAAGATCGTGGCGAACAGTTCAAAAGAGCAGTTAAAGAACTTTAATTAAATCGAAGTACGGGTAAATGGAAAGAATATTTAATAAAACCAAAGGTGACCGCTGGATCTGGATTATTGTAATCCTATTATCCATTTGGTCCTTGATGGCCGTTTACAGTGCTACCGGCACCATTGCTTACAAAAAGGGGGTAGGCAGTGAGGCTTATTTAATTAAACACCTCATTTTTATTGTGGGTGGTATTGCATTGATGTACTTTTCTCATTTGCTCGATTACCGCTACTACTCGGGGATTTCAAAATTATTGATGGTAATCACCATCCCGCTGCTCTTGTATACGCTTCTTTTCGGGGCTAATGTAAATGAAGCAAGCCGCTGGGTAACCATCCCGATCATTAATCAAACCTTCCAAACTTCTGATTTGGCCAAGTTGGCATTAATCACTTTTCTGGCCAGAACACTCACCAGAAAACAAGAAAATATCAAGGATGTAAAAAAGGCGTTCATCCCGATCATGGGTTCGGTATGCGTGGTTTTTATTCTCATTGCCTTGGCTAACTTGTCAACGGCTGTGATGCTTTTTGGAGTGAGTATTCTGCTCTTGATCATGGGCCGGATCAGTATCAAGCAGATTAGTATTGTGGTGTTGGCTGGGATGGTTCTGTTAACAGCCGTAATTTTCTTAGGCCCCCGCAGGCAAACCTATATTTCACGTTTTCAAACCTTTCTGCATCCTGAAAAGGTAGATCCGGATAAATCATTTCAGGCAAATCAGGCAAAAATTGCGGTGGCCACCGGTGGCCTGTTCGGCAAAGGACCGGGAAACAGTACCCAGCGAAATTATTTACCTCACCCGTATTCAGATTTCGTGTATGCACTCATCATCGAAGAGTACGGTTTGGTGGGTGGTGTAACCTTATTGATTTTGTATTTGGTTTTTCTGTACCGATGTGTGCTCATTGTAACCTACAGTCCCAAAGCATTCGGGGCTTTACTAGCGGCCGGCTTAAGCTTCAGTTTAACCATCCAGGCCTTTGCCAACATGGCGGTTGCAGTTGGACTGGGTCCGGTAACCGGGGTACCGCTTCCGCTGGTGAGTATGGGCGGAACCTCAATCCTGTTTACCAGCATCGCATTTGGAATCATCTTGAGTGTCAGTCGTGATATTGAGGAAAACAAAGAAAAGGAACGTAAAAAAGTAATTATCGGCGAAGTATAACATGTCTAAAAGAGTCATCATTAGCGGCGGAGGAACCGGGGGACATATTTTCCCTGCTTTGGCAATTGCCAAAGCCTTGCAGCGCATTGATGAGCGGGTAGAAATTCTTTTTGTGGGCGCCAAAGGCCGAATGGAGATGGAAAAAGTACCTGCAGCCGGTTATCAGATTATTGGCTTAGACATTCAGGGAATACAACGAAACTCGATATTGAAGAACCTTACCCTGCCATTCAAACTTTTAAAAAGTATTTGGCATGCACGTAGCATTGTCAAATCATTTAAACCTGATGTGGCCGTGGGTGTGGGTGGTTATGCATCCGGTCCCTTATTATTTGCAGCCGCTAATTTGAAGGTGCCCTATCTTATTCAGGAACAGAATTCTTATGCCGGACTGACCAACAAATGGTTGGCAAAAAAAGCCGATAAAATTTGTGTTGCATTTGAAGGAATGGAAACATATTTCCCAGCTGAAAAGTTGATGCTTACCGGGAATCCTATTCGAAAAGAGTCAGTAGCTATTGACGGAAAACGTGAAGAAGCCGCTGCATTTTTTGGCTTATCGGCCAAGAAGAAAACCATCTTATTGACTGGCGGAAGTTTAGGAGCAGGTACCCTTAATCGGGCGCTTCAAAAAAACTGGAATAAATTGGTGGATGCCGAGGTGCAGCTCATCTGGCAAACCGGTAAGTTTTATTATCGTGCAGTGATGAGTGAGCTGGAACATCAAGTGCCCGCATCCATTAAAATCGTCGAATTTCTACACCGGATGGATCTGGCTTACGCCATGGCCGATGTGATCATTTCCAGGGCAGGAGCCGGAACTATTGCAGAGCTTTGTGTACTTGGGAAACCGGTAATTTTGGTGCCTTCACCCAATGTGGCCGAAGACCATCAAACCAAAAATGCCCTATCGCTGAGTTCCAAAAATGCAGCCATTTTAGTGAACGATGCTGATGCCCTGCAAACGTTGGTGCCCACTGCCTTAGACTTATTGAAAGACGTAAAACAGTCGAGCATGCTGAGTAAGCAGATCGCCGGGCTTGCCATTGACAATGCCGACGAAGTAATTGCAAAAGAAATTTTCCGTTTGATGGAAAGGAAAGGAGGCCCATGGAATTAGACCACATTAAACGGGTGTACTTTGTTGGTATAGGCGGAATTGGTATGAGCGGCATTGCCCGATATTTCCATAAAAGAGGACTCATTGTTTGCGGGTACGATCGTATAGAAACAGCTTTAACCGCCAGCCTCATGAATGAAGGCATCGGCATTGTGTTCAATGATGATCCAGCCTATGTGCCTTTGGCCTTTCAGGAAAACGACGAACAAACCCTCGTGGTGTACACGCCTGCCATCCCAAAAGATGCTGCCATTCTCAATTATTTTAAAGAAAATGGATTTGAACTAAAAAAACGCTCAGAAGTATTGGGCATCATTAGTAAGGGCATGTTCTGCATCGCGGTAGCGGGTACCCATGGCAAAACCACTACTTCCAGTATGGTGGCTCATATCCTTAAAGATTCAGGTAATGATTGTTCAGCCTTTCTGGGAGGTATAGCCAGCAACTACAACAGCAATGTTTTGTTCGGAACCAATCAGGTGATGGTAGTGGAGGCCGATGAATATGATCGTTCTTTCCTCACCTTGCACCCGGATATCGCCATTGTGACTTCCATGGATGCGGATCATCTGGATATTTACGGCGATTCAAGTCATTTAACAGCTTCCTTCCAGCTTTTTGCTGCACAGTTAAAAAAAGGCGGCCAACTCATTCATAAGTCAGGTCTGGACCTGGAGGATGGAACTACCTACGCCGTGGAAAGTCCGGCAGCTATCCGGGCCGAAAATGTACGTATTATAAACGGCGATTTTGTATTTGATTTTATTTCAAAGGATATTCAGATTCCAACTATCTGCTTGCCTCTGCCTGGCCTACACAATGTCGAAAATGCCCTGGCAGCTATTCAGGCAGCTTTAATTCTGCACATCCCGGCTGAAAAGATCAAGACTGCATTGGCCAATTTTAAAGGCGTGAAACGACGTTTTGAATACATCGTAAAGTCGGATAATAAGGTCTATATTGATGATTATGCGCACCATCCGGAAGAGTTGAAAGCCTGCATCACGGCAGTGAAAACCTTGTATCCGGATCGCAAATTAACGACAGTTTTCCAGCCCCATTTGTATAGCCGTACCCGTGATTTTGCAGATGGTTTTGCTGAGGTACTCAGCATGAGCGACGAGTTGTGGATGCTCGATATTTATCCGGCACGGGAACTCCCCATTGAAGGGGTCACCTCAGAAATGATTCTGAGCAAAATGAAGATGAAGAATCATCAACTGCTAAGTAAGCAAGACGTATTGGACCGGGTGAAAAATGAGCATCCCGAATTACTGCTTACCGTGGGTGCAGGAGACATAGATACTTTGGTTGAACCTCTAAAAAATGCATTATTACGATGATGAAGCGGATTAACTGGAAAGGAATTTTGATTGGATTTGTCTGGATACTCAGTCTTTCAGGCTTGGTGCTGCTCATGAGTTTTATTGAACGAGAAAAGACTGTACAACAATGCCAGCGAATCAGGATATTCATTCCAGGTAAGCAGACATTTGTGAACCGGCGAGAAGTGGACCGTATTTTGTTGAACAGCGGGGGCGAACTGATTGGTAGGCCACTTCACTCGATTAATCTGCAGGACCTGGAGAAAGCCCTCAAATTGAATCCCTATATCAAAGCTGCAAAAGTGTATGCCGATATGGATGGAGTGCTTTGGGTAAGAATCAAACAGCGTGAACCGGTGTTACGGATCATTAACTCCAAAAATCAGGATTTTTATGTGGATGCAGAAGGAGTTAAAATCCCGGTGAGTCCCAATTTCACGGCAAATGTATTGGTGGCGAATGGCTTTATTGCCGAAGATCTGGAGGCCAGAGTCAGCGGACTGAAAACTACACTGGCGAAAGATCTGTTTAAAACTGCTCAATTCATCCAACAGGATACCTTGTGGAACCATCAGATCGACCAGATTTATGTAAATGCAAATCAGGAGATCCAGCTCGCCACCCGGGTTGGTGAACAGCAAATTATTTTAGGAAACGCCGATTCATTAGAGCGCAAATTCAAGAATCTGCTCATTTTTTATAAACGGGCTATGCCTAAAGTTGGGTGGAACACCTACAAAACTATTAATCTCAAATATTTGAATCAGATCGTTTGCAAAAAAAGTGGTATTCAGCCGGAACCTATTGTTGAAGCCGTTCCAGCCGACTCTGTAAGCACCGATTCACTAAAAACAGTACAAGCAACAATAAAAAATTAATAACGTTAACATCATGGAAAAAAATCTTACATCAGCCAAAAATTCACCCATTGTTGTTGGATTAGATATCGGTACCACCAAGATTTGTGCCATCGTAGGTCGCCGCAGCGAGTATGGTAAAATCGAAGTATTGGGTATTGGTAAGGCCGAATCGGCAGGAGTAACCCGGGGGGTGGTCTCCAACATCCAAAAAACGGTACAAGGAATTGTAACCGCCGTGGAAGATGCCAGCACCCAGTCCAATGTCGACATTAAAGTGGTAAATGTTGGTATCGCCGGGCAGCATATCAAGAGCTTGCAGCATCGTGGTATTCTTACCCGTAAAGACCTGAACACCGAAATCCAAAAAACAGACATCGATAAGCTCGTTGCCGATATGTATAAACTGGTGATGCCTCCGGGAGAGGAGATCATCCATGTGTTGCCTCAAGAATTTACGGTTGATAATGAGCCGGGCATCAAAGATCCAATCGGGATGGCCGGTGTGCGCCTGGAAGCAAATTTTCACATCATCTCCGGTCATGTAAGTGCGGTCAGAAACATCATCAAATGTGTCAATAATGCTGGCCTAGAAGCTGATGATCTCATCCTGGAGCCACTTGCTTCTTCTGAGGCTGTGCTGAGTGATGAGGAGAAAGAAGCCGGTGTAGTATTGGTAGACATAGGCGGCGGAACAACGGATATTGCCATTTTCCATGAGGGCATTATCCGTCATACGGCCGTTATTCCATTTGGTGGAAATAGTGTAACCGAAGACATCAGAGAGGGCTGCTCGGTGATGCGCAATCAGGCTGAATTGCTCAAAACCCGTTTTGGATCGGCCCTTGCTGAAGAAAATAAAGACAATGAGATCATTTGCGTACCCGGATTGAGAGGACGGGAGCCCAAAGAAATTTCGGCCAAGAACCTGGCCTATGTGATACAGGCCCGTATGGAAGAAATTATTGAGCATGTGTATTATGAGATCAAGTCATCGGGCTATGAGAAAAAATTAATTGCAGGAATCATTATTACTGGTGGAGGTGCTCAATTGAAGCATTTGCCGCAACTGGTTGAGTACGTAACCGGATTAGATTGCCGTGTGGGATACCCCAACGAACATCTGGCAAAAAATGAAGTTTTACCGAAGGGTACTTACGATGAATTAAAAAGTCCGATGTACGCTACTAGTATTGGTTTATTGATAAAGGGTATTCAATCAACCGAAGAAGTTCTCGATAAACAAGAGGGCGACTCAAAAGAAGAAAAACCAAGATTAGTGGAGGAAGAAAAAACAGGCTTCGGCTTGTTCGACAAACTCCTTAAAAAAGGTAAGGAATTCATCAAGGACGATATTAAGGACGAGGATTATCTCTAGTAATTTTCAACACAAAAGCTCTTTTTCCACAATCGGAGCCGGTGTGGAAAACTACGATGTAAAAATGCTTAGTATTACCCTAGAGATGTTGCATGGGAATAATAAATACAAAAGAATATAGTTATGCAGTTTGAAATGTTAAAAGAAAAATCATCTATTATCAAGGTGATTGGTGTGGGCGGCGGTGGCGGCAATGCCGTAAATCATATGTACCGCCAGGGAATTACCGGTGTTGACTTCATTATCTGTAATACAGATGCTCAGGCCTTAGAATTAAGCCCTATACCCAATAAGGTACAATTGGGTGCAAGTCTTACGGAAGGGATGGGAGCCGGATCGATCCCCGAAGTGGGAAAAAACTCTGCAATTGAAAATATCGACGACATCAAGCAGATGTTGGGCAGTAATACCAAAATGTTGTTCATCACTGCGGGCATGGGTGGTGGTACCGGAACGGGTGCCAGCCCGATTATTGCCAAAGCGGCAAAAGAGATGGACATTTTAACCGTAGCTATCGTAACTACTCCCTTTTCATTCGAAGGGAAGCGCCGTAAAATGCAGGCGGAAGATGGGCTGGAAGAAATTAAGAAATACGTAGATTCTTTCCTGGTGATCTCGAACGATCGCCTCAGAGAGATTTTCGGTAACCTCACACTTGGCTCTGCTTTTGGTCAAGCAGATGATATTTTAACGACTGCTGCCAAAGGAATTGCCGAGATCATTACGATTCCGGGTTATATCAACGTCGATTTCAAAGATGTACGCACCGTGATGAAAGAGAGTGGAGTGGCCATTATGGGAAGCCATGCAGCCGAAGGAGACAACCGTGCATTGAAGGCCGTGGAGGGTGCTTTGACATCTCCATTATTGGAAGACAACGAAATAGAAGGTGCCCGCTACATCTTATTGAATATTACTTCCGGAGCGAAGGAGGTAACCATGGATGAAGTTTCCGTAATCACCGATTATATCCAACAAGAAGCAGGCTTAGCCGCAGATCTCATTTGGGGAAACTGTACCGACGAAAGTCTGGGTGAAAAACTTTCTGTTACCATTATTGCCACCGGTTTTCAAACCAGTGAGCAACGTCAGGTAGATAAAGGTGTCCAGCAGCAAACAAGTGCATATTACGAAACCACCGAAACACCTTTAGTAAAACCCGTAGAGCTGGTCAACTCGTTTATCGAAGACCGGGAAGAACCAACCGACTTCAACGAACCAGTTCTAAAAACCAGTGTATTAGATCTCTTTGCCGAAATGGATGCCGTTCCTGCAGAGGAATTGAAGGAAACCTATATGGAAGAATCGTTTGCAGAGCCTGTACTTTTTGAAGCTAAAGCCGAATCAGCCGAGCTGAATGAGAGTCAGCTTGCACCTTTCGAATTTGAGATGAAAACAGAAGAAAGTACCTTTTTGTTCGAATCTTCCAGTTTCGAAGAACATACCCCTGAAATAGAAACAGAGCTCGGTGCTGAACCTGAGCAAGAAGAGCAAGAATCCGAAATTCAGGTCCAAACCATCCATTCAGATGACTCAGTGGAAGAACAATTACGAAAGTCGAAAGAGCGGATTATGCGTTTGAAAGACCTCAGCATGAAATTGCGTACAAGTAATGGTTTGCAAGAACTGGAGAACGAACCTGCGTATAAACGCAAACAAATGTCTTTAGACCAGGTACCACATTCCTCAGAATCGCAGGTTTCCAGGTTTACTTTGTCTACCGAAGAAGGGATTACCGAAATTAGACCCAACAATTCTTTTCTACACGATAATGTAGATTAATATAAAGCCCCCAACATTTCTGGGGGCTTCTTCTAACATGTTATTTTGACAGGAATTTAATTGATTTATAGCCCGTCAAACCGTAAATTTGCTTTCATTAAGAAACCTAATATTACATTACATTGGATATTTTTGATAAGATAAAGAAGCACATGGGCCCGATTGGTCAACACCAGAAAATGGCTCACGGTTATTTTGCTTTTCCTAAACTGGAAGGAGAAATTGCTCCACATATGAATTTTCGCGGTAAGGAACACCTGGTATGGAGTTTAAATAATTACCTCGGTTTGGCGAACCATCCGGAAGTGCGTGAGGCAGATGCTGCCGCTGCGGCAGAGTTCGGAATGGCTTACCCGATGGGCGCCCGTATGATGTCTGGTAACTCTAATCATCATGAAGCATTGGAGAGAGAACTAGCTGCTTTTGTAGGTAAAGAAGATGCCTTCCTGCTCAACTACGGCTACCAGGGGATCATGTCGGCCATCGATGCATTAGTTGATCGTAATGATGTGATTGTGTACGATGCGGAATCTCATGCCTGTATCATCGACGGCTTGCGCCTGCACATGGGTAAACGCTTTGTGTATCAGCATAATGATATTGATAGCTGTGTAAAACAGTTAGAAAGAGCTACCAAGTTGGTAGAGCAAACCGGTGGGGGTATTCTGGTGATCACCGAAGGAGTGTTTGGGATGTCGGGTGCTCAGGGTAAATTGAAAGAAATTGTTGAACTGAAGAAAAAGTTCAACTTCCGTTTGTTAATTGATGATGCACATGGATTTGGCACCATGGGCCCAACTGGTGCAGGAACCCACGAAGCGCAAGATTGTATAGATGGGGTAGACGTTTACTTCGGTACCTTCGCTAAATCCATGGCGGGTATTGGTGCATTTATTGCCACTTCTGAAGAAATCACCAATTTCTTACGATACAACATGCGCTCACAAACATTTGCTAAAGCACTGCCTATGCCAATGGTAGTAGGTTTGCGTAAGCGTTTAGAGGTATTAAAGGCTCATCCTGAACTCAGAGAAAAATTATGGACCATCGCCTCCGCTCTTCAAAAAGGGTTGAAAGAGCGTGGATTTGATATTGGAGTGACCAATACCATGGTGACTCCGGTGTTTTTGAAGGGCGAATTGTCTGAAGCGACGGCCATTACCATGGACCTTCGAGAAAACTACGGCATTTTCTGTTCCATTGTTGTTTATCCAGTAATTCCAAAGGGATTAATTGAACTGCGCTTGATTCCTACCGCCATGCATTCCCTGGAGGATGTACAGCGTACGCTGGATGCTTTCAGTGAGGTAGGAGAACGCCTTAAAAGCGGGTATTACCGTGAACAAAATGCTGTAAAAGCCTAATTTTTCATCAGTTTTAAAAATGCCTCTCAGATGTTTCTGAGGGGCATTTTTTGTTTAAAACCTTGGGCTAATTCACTGTAAATCAGATACTTATTTTTTATTTTGTGAATTTCAGTGTGGAGAAGGCCTCAAAAT
>JBEDFI010000021.1:0-16060 GCA_041175245.1 Bacteroidota bacterium | reverse complement strand
GTTCAGCATGACAAAATAAAAATGAACTAAAAAGGCGAAAGCCTGAGTATAATAAACCCGATTGCAGCGAAAATGGAGCGGAAAGGGCTAAGCGGAGAGCGGAATAACGCTATCCGCCATGCGCCAAACGCCAAGCGACATTGAAGCGGAAAGCGGGACAAGAAGAACAAGAATAGTATAAACAAGATTTACAATAAACGCTAAAAATTATGGCAGAGGTTAGACCAGACGAAGTTTCGGCGATCTTAAGACAGCAGCTTTCGGGCTTTAAATCGGAGGCCGAACTCGAAGAAGTGGGTACCGTATTACAAGTGGGTGATGGTATTGCCCGTGTATACGGACTGACTAAAGTTCAATCGGGTGAGCTGGTAGAATTTGAAAACGGCTTACAAGGTATTGTATTAAACCTGGAAGAAGATAACGTGGGTGTGGTATTGCTGGGTCCTTCTGACGAGATTAAAGAAGGTGATACCATTAAGCGTACCAAAAAAATCGCTTCGATCAAAGTGGGCGAGGGTATGCTGGGTCGGGTAGTAAACACCTTGGGTCAGCCGATTGATGGCAAAGGCCCTATTGCCGGTCAAACTTACGAAATGCCATTAGAGCGTAAAGCACCTGGTGTAATTTACCGTCAGCCGGTAAATGAGCCTTTGCAAACGGGTATCAAAGCGATCGATGCGATGATCCCGATCGGTCGTGGTCAGCGTGAGTTGGTCATTGGCGATCGTCAGACGGGTAAGACTGCGGTTTGTATCGATACCATCATCAATCAGAAAGAATTTTACGATGCTGGGCAACCGGTTTATTGTATCTATGTGGCGGTAGGTCAGAAAAACTCTACCGTAGCGAATATTGTACGTACGCTGGAAGAAAACGGTGCCATGCCTTACTCGATTGTAGTAGCGGCATCGGCAGCTGATCCTGCACCGATGCAGTTCTTTGCACCATTTGCGGGTGCTGCCATAGGCGAATACTTCCGCGATACAGGTCGTCCGGCTTTGATCGTATACGATGATTTGTCGAAACAGGCGGTGGCTTACCGTGAGGTTTCTTTGTTATTGAAACGTCCTCCGGGCCGTGAGGCGTATCCAGGTGACGTGTTTTACCTGCACAGCCGTTTATTGGAGCGTGCTGCGAAGATCAATGCCAACGATGATATTGCTAAAAACATGAACGATTTGCCGGAGTCGATCAAAGGTATTGTGAAAGGTGGTGGTTCATTAACTGCCTTGCCGATTATTGAAACTCAGGCTGGTGACGTTTCTGCCTATATCCCAACCAACGTAATTTCGATTACCGATGGTCAGATCTTTTTGGAGTCGAACTTGTTCAACTCGGGTGTGCGTCCGGCCATTAACGTAGGTATCTCGGTATCTCGTGTGGGTGGTAATGCGCAGATCAAATCGATGAAAAAAGTAGCGGGTACCTTGAAACTGGATCAGGCACAGTTCCGTGAATTAGAGGCTTTCTCTAAGTTCGGTTCCGACTTGGATGCCGCCACCAAATCGGTATTAGATAAAGGGGTGCGTAACGTGGAGATCTTGAAACAAGGTCAGTTTGCACCGGTAAGCGTGGAGAAGCAGGTAGCGATTATCTATGCGGGTTCTAAAGGTTTGTTGCGTAACGTGCCGGTAAACAAGGTGAAAGAGTTTGAAGCAGAATACCTGCAGCAGCTGGAACAGCGTCATCCGGATGTGTTGAAAGCGCTGAAAGAAGGTAAATTCGACGATACCCTGACCGGTGTATTAGAGAAAGTAGCGAAAGAACTGGCAGATAAATATTAATTGAGTTTTAGGTTGTAAGTTGTGGGTTTAAGGCCCGCAACCTATAACCTGCAACACATAACCTCTGAAATGGCTAATTTAAAAGAAGTAAGAAACCGGATTGCGTCGGTGGGTTCAACCCAGCAAATCACCAAGGCTATGAAAATGGTGTCTGCTGCGAAGTTGAAGCGTGCCACCAATGCCATCATTCAGTTACGTCCGTATGCCAATAAGCTGAGAGATATTTTAGCAAATCTTTCGGCTAGCCTGGAAGGTTCTACCTCTCCGTTCACGGTAGAGCGTGAGCCAAAAAAGGTATTGATCGTGGCCGTTTCGTCGAACCGTGGTTTGGCGGGTGCATTCAACATGAACGTCATCAAAACGGTAAACCAGTTATTGGCTACCACCTATGCTGCACAGCATCGTGAAGGTAATGTGAGTGTGGTGGCCATTGGTAAAAAGACCCAGGATTATTTCGAGAGACGTAAGTTCAACGTGATCGGTAATAACAATGAGGTATACCAGCACCTGAGCTTCGAAAATGTGTCTAAAATTACCGAAGCCCTTATGGATGGTTTTGTGAAAGGGGAGTTTGACCGTGTGGAAGTGGTATATAACCAGTTCAAAAACGCGGCGGTACAGATCCTGACCACCGAGCAATTATTGCCCTTGCCTAAATCTGCTGCTCTGGCGCAAAGCAGTCAGCAGGTAGATTATATCCTGGAGCCTTCGCAGGCGGAGATTGTGGAGCAATTGATCCCGAAATCGATCAAAACCCAATTATACAAAGCAGTATTGGATTCGCATGCTTCAGAGCATGGTGCCCGTATGACTGCTATGGATAAAGCAACCGAGAATGCCGGAGAATTGCTGAAAGCCTTGAAATTATCCTACAACCAGGCCCGTCAGGCCGCCATTACCACCGAATTGACTGAGATTGTGAGTGGTGCGGCAGCTTTAAATGGGTAAGGTACAATTTAATGATATTTTAAAGTCACGAATCATTGGTTCGTGACTTTTTTGTTTCCCGTAATTTCGACCTAACAGAAATGTTTTCAAAGATTTTTTGCTTGTGATTGTATAGAAAAGATTCCTATTTTTGAGCATCAATTTAAAAACATGGCAAAAAAATCAGCTTCAGCTCCTTCAACTATTCAGAATAATAACGCGAACGAAACCAGCCATTATAAATTAATGACGGTAGGTATTGTGATCGGCTTGGCCGGTGTTTTCGGACGTTTTGTTCAGGACTCTTCACTGGCCAGCGGTATTGCCAATGTTTTATTGGCCATTGGCTCTGTGATTAGTATCAAGGCAGTGTTGACTATTTTGAAGTAAGCCTCAAATTTTCACCAATAATTTGCTGATACGCAAATCAAACTCCCTATTTAGGTTTATATTTCGACATCCTAAGCAGTTCTTGGGCATCGCTCAATTCGATTAACTGTTGCAGACTGGTCTCCGGATGTGCCTTCATATATTTTTTGACGATCTGCCAACCGGTCCACACGCCCAGTTTAGGTGCCGAGCCATTCCCTTCGCCCACGCCAGGCGTAAAAGGTGCATCTGTTAAGTATTTCTGAATCTTCAGGTAATCGGTCTCAAAAAGTAAATTCTCGTCCATAAAATACGCCCAAATATCGCTTTCATACTCTTCGCACCATGTTAACTGTGCATCGGTATAGCCAATCAGTGTACTGTCAGCCAAATCGGGCATGATTTCCTGCATCAGGTACAATACTTTGCCATTATACACCATTTTATCAAGTAGCGAGCGACTCTGACCGCTTTCAGGATAGATGCCTTCCCTTAGATAAGCTTCAATTACTCTCGGTCGGATGTTTTCGGGAGTAAATCTTCTATAAATGTATTGCGGAATACTCTGCACCAGGGCCGGATAAAATTTGGAATCGGCCCCTAAAAACATGTCCAGGCCGATGCCGATATAATCATTACCAATAGGGGTTTGTATGGCAAATCCAGATAGGAAACTAATCAGCCTTGGAATTTTTTGTTTCGGGAAATGGTATTTGATCCGTTTAAAGGCATCGGTCAACTCCTCCTCCTGTTTTTTTAGATCAGGAAATTTAGCGGCTACCTCGGCAGCTAAAACTCGATATTCTTCCCGACCGACTACGGTTCGCAGGTTTTGGTAATAAGCCGTATCGGCCACCGGACCCACGCTCAGCATGCCCTCCATATAATCGGCGTAGAACCAACCGTATTTTTGTTGTAACTCAGGGCACTTCTTGGCTAAGTTCGCTGCTGTTAGCTGCTGCATATCCTGGTCGAAGCGCTCAATTTTTATTTCGAGTTTAATATTGCTCAGATCGGGTTCCTTTTTGTGGGAACAAGCAGCCAAGAGAAGACAGCTTAGCAGGAATAGATACATTTTTGCATGTTGCATGGTTCGAAATTAGCAAAATGATTGTTTATTGTTTTGTTATTCTGAGCGAAGCGAAGAATCTTAAGATGCTAAAAAGTTCAGCATGACAATTTGGATGAATAATGCTAAAAGGAATCCCTAAATTTGGGCGATGAAGATCGCGTTAGCCCAGCTGAATTACCACATCGGTAATTTCGAATTCAATACCGCTCAGATGATCCGGGCGATCGAGCAGGCCCGTGCCGAAGGCGCAGACCTGGTAGTATTTGCCGAGCTGTCGGTTTGTGGTTATCCGCCCCGCGATCTCCTCGAACTCGAGCATTTCATCGAACAATGCGAAGCTGCCGCCCAGCAGATTGCTCAAGCGAGCAAAGGGATGGCTTGTATCATCGGACTGCCAACCCGCAATCCCGAAATAAAAGGGAAAGACTTGTTCAATTCGGCTTATTTTATCGAAGATGGAATGGTAAAGGCACAAGTCAATAAGGCCCTGCTGCCGAATTACGATGTGTTCGACGAGTACCGCTATTTCGAGCCTTCTCGCAGCAGTTCTTGCATCGATTTTAAAGGACATAAAATTGCACTTACCATTTGTGAAGACCTCTGGAATGTGAACGATAATCCGCTTTATGTGGCCGAGCCAATGGAGCAGTTGAGCAAAGAACAGCCGGATCTGATGATCAATATCGCAGCTTCGCCGTTTGCATACAATCATGATGAAGAACGCCTACAGGTACTGGGCGATAACTGCCGCAAATATCAATTGCCTTTGTTCTATGTGAACCAGGTGGGTGCACATACCGAGATTATTTTTGATGGTGGTTCGCTGCTGTTCAACGAAAAAGGCGAAGTGCTCGACGAGCTGCCTTATTTCAGCGAAAGCATTCGTTATTATGAATTCGATGACAAATCAATAAAAGGACTTGCACCTAAAACAGAAGTCCGTCAAACCGATATTGAGCAGATCCATCAGGCTTTGATATTGGGCATTAAAGATTATTTCCAGAAATCAGGATTCAGCAAGGCTGTATTGGGCCTTTCGGGTGGTATCGATTCGGCCGTAGTTTGCGCCCTGGCAGCGGAAGCTTTAGGACCGAAGAACGTGATGGCGGTCTTGATGCCTTCGGAATATTCTACCGATCATTCCATTAAGGATGCACTTGATCTGGTGAATAACCTGGGCTGTCAACATGAGATCATCCCGATCAAAGCGGCGGCTCAAACATTTGAAGAGCTATTGAAGCCGGTGTTTAAAGACCTGCCTTTCAATATTGCCGAAGAAAACATCCAATCACGGAGCAGAGCATTGGTACTAATGGCTCTTTCAAACAAGTTTGGTTATATTTTGCTTAATACCTCCAACAAAAGTGAATGTGCCGTAGGTTATGGCACCCTTTATGGGGATATGGCCGGTGCCATCAGTGTGTTGGGCGATGTCTATAAAACACAAGTGTTCCAGTTGGCCCGTCACCTCAACCGTGAAAAGGAAATTATCCCAATTAATAGTATTGTGAAGCCGCCTTCGGCGGAACTGCGCCCGGGACAGAAAGATTCAGATTCCCTGCCCGAATACGATTTGCTGGATCGAGTATTGTACCAATACATCGAGCTGAAAAGAAGTCCAGAAGCCATTATTACTGAAGGTTTTGAGGAAGCGATGGTTCGTAAGACCGTTAAAATGGTGAATGTGGCGGAGTTCAAACGTTACCAAACGCCGCCTATCTTGCGGGTTTCGCCCAAGGCTTTTGGCATGGGTCGCCGCATGCCGATTGTAGGTAAGTATTAATTCTCCCCTTTCGCGATCGCTTCATAGATTACATCCTGAATTCTAGGCCGTATACGCATATTGGAGAGTTTCTCGCTTACCTGCGGATAAACTCGGTTAGACAAGAATATGTAGATCAAATCGTTGGCCGGATCGGCCCATACGCAGGTACCGGTATAGCCTGTATGCCCAAAGGTTTGCGGCGAAGCCAAACGTGAGGGGTATTGTTTCGTCGTATCCGGATCCCAGCGGTCGAAACCCAGTCCCCTGCGGCTGATGCTTGATTGGCTGGAAGTGAACAGTTCAACAGTGGAGGTTTTAAAATAGCGCTGTCCGCCATAAGTTCCCTTGTTCAGGAAAAGTTGATATAAGATGGCCAGGTCGTTGGCGCTGGAAAATAGGCCGGCATGCCCGGCGGCACCGCCCAGCATGGCCGCACCCTGGTCGTGCACATCGCCTTGCAACATGGTCTTTCTGAAGATCTTATCCTCCTCAGTGGGGATGATATTTTCGGCCGGGAAACGGTTTAGCGGATGGTAGCCTGCTCTTTGCATGCCCAAGGGGCGGTAAAATTGCTCCTGCACATATTGACTTAAGGGTTTTTCGGCCAGTTTCTCTACAATTTCCTTCATCATATACATGCTCAGGTCGCTATATACATAGCGGCCACGGTTTTGCAGGGGGGAGCGGAGCATTTGGGGCCACATCACTTCGGCAAAATAATTATTGCGTAAATAGTAATTCGTGGCTACCCGGGTACTGAATGCTGCACTGGAATCGCTGCGGTAATCTTCCGGATTCAGTTTTAGGTAAAATGGGATAAAGGGAACAAAGCCAGCCTGGTGGAGTAGCACTTCCCGAACGCTGATGGCCGATTTGTCCAATCCGCGGCTGCGACCCAGATAGGTGCCTAAGGGAGCATCCAGTCGGAGTTTTTCCTCGTCAACTATATGCATGACCGCAGGCGTGGTGGCTGCGGTTTTTGTAATGGAAGCGAGGTCGTAAATGTCGTCAATGTGGGTGGCTCGGCTGCTTTGGTACGTGGGTTTGCCGAAAGCCTGGTGATAAATGACCTGGCCGCTTTTTACTACCATGACTACGGCACTTGGCGTTGCTTTGGCAGCGATGGCCTCATTTGCGACCTGGGCAATTCCTGCTAAATTATCGGCATTGATGCCTACTGCCTCCGGCACAGTATAAGCCAGCCGGGTTTTCCGGATACGGTAACCGCTGCCAGTACAAAAGTTTTGTCCGTAATCTTGTTTGAGATAATTGTCCAGTGCCAGCCCTCCGAAAATAGCTTGCGCTACCACACGGGCAGCGGCATCGTTATGCTGCTCAGACCAAATTAAAGGGTACTTGAACGGATCGAGCTTGACAAGGCTGCGGGCATCACCGAAGAGGGCTATGATTACTTGCTTTCGCTGGCCCACTTCAGCGATAAAATTTAGTACCCGTTGGTCGAAGGCCGATACATCGGAGATTTCGAGGATCAAGGTTTTGTAATATTTGAGATCATCCAGCAGGGCATCGAGGCTGGAGGTACTGGCATAAAAGTTTCCGTTGAAGTGATCTACCCGCTGGTATTTATTCACCAGGCTGTCAAATACCGGACTGTGGTTAAAGCCGAGATCAATGCAAGCAATCTTCTGATCGAGGTTTTTGAGCGGAAGAATTTCTTCCGCGTTGTTGAGGACTACCGCAGTTTGTTGTACCATCCTTTCCAGGCGCAGCCGTTCCAAATTGGCCTCATGTTCTTGTGCCAGCATGGTCATCCCCGAAAGGGAAAATAGAATAATGAAAAGTAGCCTAACGCTGGTAAACCTTTTCGCCATTTACGTAGGTACTCAAAACTTTGGTCTTCAATAAATCAGCCGGAGCTGCTTTGATGATATCCTGATCGAGGATGATGAAATCAGCAAATTTGCCTGCTTCTAAACTTCCCTTTTCTTTCTCCTCAAAATTTCCTTTTGCTGCCCAAATGGTCATGCCACGTAAGGTTTCCTCCCGGGATAAGGCATTTTCGGTCTGGAAACCTTTTTCGGGCCAGCCTTTACTGTCCTTACGAATGGTGGCAGCGTAGAAGGTAAGCATGGGGTTGATATTTTCTACCGGGAAATCGGTGCCCAGCACCAGCCAGCCATTTTGTTTGAGCAAATCGCGGTAGGCGTAGGCTCCTTTTAAGCGCTCGGCGCCTAGGCGTTCGCCGGCCCAGTACATGTCTGAAGTGGCATGGGTAGGCTGTACCGAGGGCACTACGCTGGCGGCTCCAAACCGCTCAAAATCGGCAGCGTTTACCACCTGTGCATGTTCTATGCGCCAGCGGCGATCGTTCTTGCCTTTCAGCACCTTGGCGTAAATTTTCAGCATCTCCCGGTTGGCCGAATCGCCGATGGCATGGGTACACATCTGGAATCCTTTATCGGCAATTTGTTGCGCTACGTTTTCGAAATGTTCTTTCTTGCTTAGCAGGAAACCGGAGTAACCGGGTTTATCGCTGTAGTGTTTCAATAAGCAAGCACCTCTGGAACCCAAGGCTCCATCGGCATACACTTTGAATGAACTCACATTCAAGCGTTCGGTTTTGAATGCCCCATTTTTAAAGAGGTAATCGTAGTTGGCGGGTTTATCAGACAACATCACGAATAAGCGCATTTTAAGCTCATTCCGTTTTTGTAATTCATCGATCACTGGAATGATCTGATGGTCCAATCCGCAATCTACTATGGTGGTTAAGCCTGCAGCGAAACAGTTTTCCTGAGCAGCCAGCAAGGCTTTATTAATTTGTTCTTTGTTTGGTTCCGGGATTTTGGAGGCCACCAGATCAACCGCGTTGTCTATCAATATCCCGTTGAGTTTACCATTGCTGGCCCCAATTTCGCCACCCGTCAGGGTTTGGCCGGCTTTGAGTCCTGCAAGATTAAGTGCATATTGATTGGCGATGGAAGCATGGCCATCTACCCGGCTTAGCAAAACCGGACGATCTGGGAAGAGCTGATTTAGTTCAGCATTGCTCGGAAACTGTTTGTCGGACCAGTCGTTTTGATCCCAGCCGCGGCCCAGGATCCAGCCTTCCGGATTTTGTGCTGCAAAGTTTTTGACCTTCTCCACAATTTCTGCCCAGCTTTGGGTGCCTACCAGATCTACCGTTTGTAGACCCTGGCCATACATCAGGAAATGGGCATGGCCATCGATAAAACCCGGATAAATAGACTTTCCTTCCGCATCCTGTATTTCTGAGGCCTCATAGGTTTTTTTAAGTTCCTCTGCGTTGCCGACTGCCAATATTTTCCCGTCTTTAATCACCATGGCTTCAGCTTTGCTGAACGCACTATCGACGGTATAAATATTGGCGTTAAAAATGAGTAGATCGGCTTGTTTTTTGGCAGAACAAGCCATCATGAATGGAATAAGTAAAAAAAACAGGGCTTTCCTCATGTGATGTTTGGTTTATAAATTTAAATATAGGAAAAGCTGGTTTATTATTAGCTCTTGGGTGCTCTTTGAGGCTTTATTGGTAAAAATTTAGCTATTTTAGCGATGAATTATGTCTGATATTATCCAACTTTTACCCGATTCGGTTGCTAACCAGATTGCAGCAGGAGAAGTAGTGCAGCGACCGGCATCAGCGGTTAAAGAACTGATTGAAAATGCCATTGATGCGGGTGCCGACCATATTCAGTTGATTGTTAAAGATGCGGGGAAGGCCCTTATTCAGGTAATCGACAATGGTTCTGGGATGAGTGTGACCGATGCCCGGATGTGCTTTGAGCGTCACGCTACCTCTAAAATTCGCAAGGCAGATGACCTTTTTGCTATCCGTACCATGGGTTTTCGTGGCGAAGCGATGGCTTCTGTTGCTGCCATTGCTCAGGTAGAATTGAAAACCCGCCGTTTGGAGGATGATCTGGGTACCTGTATTCGGGTGGAGGGTTCGGAAGTGATCAGCCAGGAGGCTGTTGCTTGCCCGGCGGGGACGAATATCAGTGTCAAAAATCTATTTTACAATACTCCGGCACGCCGCAATTTTCTAAAAAGTAATTCGGTTGAGTTGCGCCATATTATTGATGAGTTTCAGCGGGTGGCGCTGGCTCATCATGATTTTTTTTTTACTCTACATAGCGATGGGAACGAGTTATTTCATTTGCCATCGTCGAGCTTAAAACAACGCATCATCCATCTTTTCGGCAATAGTTACAATCAAAAATTGGTGCCGGTGGAGGAGGAGACCTCCATCATTAACCTGAGGGGATACGTGGGTAAGCCCGAGTTTGCCAAGAAAACTCGCGGGGAGCAATTCTTTTTTGTTAATCAGCGTTTCGTGAAGGATGCCTATCTCAACCATGCCGTGCTTTCGGCTTTTGAAGAGGTGTTGCCGAAAGATAGCTTCCCTTTGTATGCGTTGTTCATTGATATTGATCCCGCTCAGATCGACATCAATGTGCATCCTACCAAAACAGAAATTAAATTTCAGGATGAGAAGGCTTTGTACGCCATCATCCGCTCTGCGGTAAAGCGTTCTTTGGGACGATATAATATTGCCCCTACGCTGGATTTCAATCAGGAAACGGGTTTCAGTCGGATGATTTCGCCGCAGGCGCCAGAAGACATCGTGCCGCCTAGTATTAGCTTCAATCCTTCATACAATCCCTTTGAAACTACCGAAAGATCTTCTTCAAATATGAATTCGGGTGGTTTTACTACTCAGCGCCGGGAGAAACCAGATGCTAACTGGGCCTCGCTATATGAGATCGGGCAAAGTATCAACCAGGCCCCCCAAGAGATCACATTTACTTCGGCTCCCGAGCCCAAAATAAAAGCTGTAGAGAAGCAGATTATTCAGCTGAACCAGCGCTTCATTCTGTCGACTATCAAATCGGGCTTTATGTTGATCGATCAGCAGGCTGCACATGAACGTATTTTGTTTGAACGTTTCCAGCAACAGTTGGAAAACCGGCAGGGAGTTAGTCAGCAAAGTTTATTTCCACAAACCGTGACTCTGAATGCCGCCGATTTTGAACTGGTAAATGAGCTGCTACCTGATATTCAGGCCTTAGGTTTTCAAATCAGAACATTCGGTAAAAACACCTTTGTGGTAGAGGGTGTTCCGGCGGAGATTGCCGACAAAGCCAGCGAAGTAGAATTGCTGGAGCACCTGATAGAAGGGTATAAAAACAATCAATCGGCCTTAAAATTGAGTAAACGGGATAATCTGGCACGTACTTTAGCCAGAAATGCCGCGATTAAAGCGGGCACACCCTTGAGTGCCGAAGAAATGAATGTGCTGATAGACGAATTGTTTGCCTGCCAGCTGCCCAACCTTTCCCTAAACGGTAAACCTGTAATTGTTACCTTTAGCTCTGAAGATATTTTGCAACAATTCGACATTAAATAGAAGCTATGCGCATGCCCCTTTCCAACACCCCGCCGGTGGTTAAGAATCTCCTCATTATCAATGTGATCTTTTACATCGCTACGCTCTTATTTAATCAGGGAGGGACTTTTCCGCTGGTAGAACAGTTGGCGGTCTATTATTTTGACTCTCCGAACTTCAAGGTTTGGCAAGTGATTACCTATATGTTTATGCATAGCCCGGTAAGTTTTGCGCACATTTTGTTTAATATGTTTGCCTTGTACACCTTTGGTTCTTCACTCGAGTATTTGTTCGGTTCCAAGCGATTTCTGAATTTTTATCTCATCACCGGTTTAGGGGCTTTGGTTTTACAGATGCTGGTGCAGGCCTTCGAAGTGTACCAGATCGCAGGCAGCATCAGCATCGATCCGGCAAGCTATGCATCTGCCAATCCCGATCACCTGCGAAAACTACAGGAAATTTATTATGGTCCGATGGTGGGGGCTTCCGGTGCAATTTTCGGTTTGTTGGTGGCCTTCGGTTATTTATATCCCAATGCCGAACTGTTCATCTTGTTTATTCCTGCTCCGGTAAAAGCTAAATACATCATTCCTATTTATATTCTACTGGAACTGGTTTTGGGAGTAGCACAGTTTAGTGGCGATTCAGTTGCGCATTTTGCTCATTTGGGCGGAGCCTTGTTTGGATTCATTTTACTAAAAGCCTGGCGAATCCGCCGACCCTGGGATTATTTTTAAATACATGAGGAGGAATAAAAAGCACTTCAGTATTTTCAGTAAAGCACTGTTGGTATTCAATTCGGTGTTAATTGTACTGCTCTTGCTTTCCTATGCTGCGCCATTTATCAATCCCAGTACATTTTGGCCCATTGCCTTTTTCGGTTTAGCTTATCCGTTTGTATTGCTTGCAAATGCCCTGTTTATGGTGTTTTGGTTGTTCCGACGACCGGTTTATGCCCTGCCTTCCTTGCTGACTATTCTGCTGGGTTGGAAATTTCTGACCAGCGTAATTGGGTTTAGAGAATCTACGGCTATTCAGGTGCCCAAATCTTCGCCTGAATTTTTGAGGGTAATGACTTATAATGTGCACAGTTTCAAAAAATTTGGCGCCTCTAATGAGGAAAGTATTAAAAATCAGATGCTCAATATCATCCGGCAGGAGCAACCCGATGTAATTTGTTTCCAGGAATTTTTTACCAGAAAGCGAGGGACCTATAACTTTCGAAAAGCTGTACAGGAGTTATTAGGTAAAAGCTATGTTTATTTTGAACCGGCTGTAGATAACGGGTATGAGGCCTTAGGTCTTGCTATTTTTTCCAAATTCCCGATCAAAGAAAAGGGACATATTCGGTTTGATCAGACCAAAAAGGGAAATGAAGCAATTTTTATTGATCTCGAATTTCGGGGGAAGCCGCTTCGGGTATACAACGTACATTTACAGTCAATCAAGTTCCAGCCGGAAGATTACGACTACCTCAATCAAGTGAAGTCCGACATAAATACGGACATGATCTCTCCAAGAAGAATTGGCGGTCGCTTGAAAAGGGCCTTTATTAAACGTAGCAAGCAGGTGAATTTGGTCAAAGAGCATACCCAAACCTGTGAAACTCCTTATCTGATTGCCGGCGATTTTAACGATACGCCGGTATCTTACACCTTACAACAAATGGGTAGTGGGATGCTAAATGCGTTCAGGGAGAAGGGTAGTGGATTGGGTATTACTTACAATGGCGATTTCCCTAATTTTCAGATCGATTACATTCTGACGAGTCCCAATTTTCAGGTCAAAAATTACCGAATTATCCATAAAAAGTTATCTGATCATTATGCAGTTCGTGCAGATGTAGAACTGGAACCCTAATATTTTTTTAAGTTTGTGATATGGATACCCAACTGCAAGTATACAATACCCTAAGCCGCCAGAAGGAGGTCTTTACACCTATCAATCCCCCTTTGGTGGGTATGTATGTGTGCGGACCCACCGTTTACAGCGATGTGCACCTGGGTAACTGTCGCACTTTTGTATCCTTCGATCTTATTTACCGTTACCTGCAGCACCTGGGTTACAAGGTGCGCTATGTGCGTAATATTACCGATGCAGGCCATTTGGAGGGTGATCGGGATGAAGGCGATGATAAATTCACTAAAAAAGCCAAGTTGGAGCAATTGGAGCCAATGGAAATTGTGCAGAAGTACACACTTGGTTTCCATGAGGTGATGCGCCTGTTCAATACCCTGCCGCCTAGCATTGAGCCTACCGCCACCGGGCATATTACCGAGCAGATCGAGATGGTAAAGCAGCTCATCGAAACTGGTTTTGCCTATGAAGTGAACGGAACGGTTTATTTCGATGTAGAAAAATACAGTAAGGAGCACAATTATACCATTCTGACCAACCGTCAGCTGGAAGATTTGCTGTCCAATACCCGCGAACTGGGTGGTCAGGATGATAAAAAGGGCCGTCTGGATTTTGCTTTATGGATCAAGGCTAAGCCCGAACACCTGATGCGCTGGCCTTCGCCATGGGGCTGGGGTTTCCCCGGCTGGCACATCGAATGCTCGGCCATGAGTAAAAAATACCTAGGCGACACGTTCGATATTCATGGTGGTGGGATGGACCTGGCCGCTACGCACCATACCAACGAAATTGCCCAATCAAAAGCCTGCAACCATAACGAGCCGGCCACCTACTGGATGCATACCAATATGCTTACGGTGAACGGTACCCGCATGTCAAAGAGTGCAGGCAATGGCTTCCTTCCCGGAGAATTATTTACGGGTAATCATCCTTTGCTCAATAAGGCTTATTCACCCATGACAGTGCGTTTTTTCATGTTGCAGGCACATTACCGCAGCACGCTCGACTTTTCTAATGAAGCGCTTGAAGCATCTGAAAAAGGGTTCAAACGTTTAATGGCTGCGATGAATCTCTTGCCTAAATTACAGGCTTCCGATACGTCTGATTATGTGGTGCAGGACCTGAGCGATCGTTGTTATGCAGCGATGAACGATGATTTTAATAGCCCGATCTTAATCGCTGAATTGTTTGAGGCGGTCCGTGTGATCAATAGCGTGTACGATGGTAAATCTAAGCTAAATCAACAAAATTTAGACTTGCTTCGTCAATTATTGTATGCGATGGTGTTTGAGGTTTTGGGCTTAGCCGCTGAGCAGAGCGAAGGTGGAGACCTTGATGCACTCATGAATCTCCTCATCAACTTGAGAAAGGAAGCCAAGGCAAAGCAAGATTATGCTACCTCCGATCAGATCAGAATGGCGCTGCAGGAAATCGGTATTCAGGTAAAAGACAGCAAAGCAGGAACTACCTGGGATAAACTCTAATAGCTGATTTTTCGCTTAAAGCGAGTTGTAGTGTGCAATTAATTTAACCAGATCAGATTCATTTTTTAAGTTCAGCCCATTACTTTTAATAAAGGCTTCCAGCTCGGCAGAACGATCTGCGAATGCGGCTAACACCTGTTTTTTATCTTTCTTGATCTTTATTAATTGATTATTCTTCACAACATAATAGAGTTCAGCATCCTTGAAACTTCTGATCGTGGTCGCTGAATTATAGGGCCTCTCCTCGAAAATTTCCTTTGTATATCGTTTGATTAATTGTGCAGTACCGTCCATCAATAGCTGATAGAAACTTTTAGCAGTATTTGCATCCAAGGGTGTGAATCCGTTTTTGAAATAGAAAAAATCAGTACTCTTTACCGGGTTATTCAATTTAAACTCGGAGATTTTTTCTGAAAAGATCATGACCTGCTCAGTTTTAGGATCTTTGAAGTACAATTCGTCCTTTACCAGGTCATATTTTAAATCTAAATCGCTTACACTCGTTCCATTTACAAACTTAACGATACCCTTTGTCCAATTTTCAAATAAGAATGGATGACCCTGAATATCCACATATTCGCCAGCCACCAATGGTCGACCCATTTGATCCTTGGCCAGTTGATTTTTTACATATTGTGCGTTTGCAGAACGGCCTTGCAGCACGATCAGCGATCCCAGAAACAAAGCGTATAATATTCCCTTTTTCATATTTTTTGTCTTACAATGTATTGAAATAAGCGATCAGTTTGATCAAATGAGCCTCGTTCTTCAGGTTTAAATTTTCAGATTTGATGAATTTCTCCAATTCTTCCGTCCGGGTACCCAATAATGATAGAATCTGTTTTTTATCCTTTCTCACTCGAAAGGTTTTATTGTCTTTACCAATAAAATAGCCCTCTATTTCTTCAAAAATTTTGGTGCTAGATGCGGAGTTGAATGGTTTTATTTCTACTACCTTCTTGATTTTTCTCTTCAATAATTTCACTCCTCCATCGTAGAGTACCTGATAGTATGCTTTCGGACTCAGCGCCTCCTCAGATAAAAAACCGTTTCTAAAAATCAGTGCTTGCTCAGTTGATTGCCCGGAAGGCAAAAGTTTAAATTCCACAACCTGATCTACAAATTTGAGTGTTTGATCCGATTTAATATCCTTAAAGAACAGTTCGTCGCTCACCAAATCGTACTTTAACTGAACGTTTGTAAAGCTTTTCCCATTGTTTAAACGAATGGTACCGTTGGTCCATTGTTCAAATAAAAATGGGAAACCTTGTACGTCAACATACGTGACGCTTTGAACCGGATTACCCTGGTAATCTTGTAAAAACTGAGCCCTAACATTCGATGTAGCGAATCCTGTCAGCAGGATGAATAGAAAAATACGTAAATACTTCATAACATAAATTTAATCAAAGATACGCGTGAATGGTCTGA
>JBEDFI010000020.1:0-16448 GCA_041175245.1 Bacteroidota bacterium | reverse complement strand
TATAAGATCTTTATTTTACCCGTTCGATATAATCTCCGGTACGGGTGTCTACCCTTACTTTATCACCCTCGTTGATGAATAAAGGAACGCGAATTTCAACACCGGTTTCCACGGTGGCGCTTTTCATGGCATTGGTAGAAGTATCGCCTTTTACAGCTGGCTCTGAATAAGTAATTTCTAATTCCACACTGGCTGGTGCCTGAGCCATAATGGGCTCTTCACTTTCGAAAGCAATGATCACATTCATGCCTTCTTTGATAAAACGGGCTGCATCACCAAATAAAAATTTAGGGATGCTGTATTGCTCAAAGCTCGTATTATCCATCACCACAAAATTTTCGCCTTCTGGATATAAGTATTGGTAATCACTGGTTTCCACCCGGCAAATTTCTACCTCTTCGTCGGTACGAAAACGGTATTCTACCAGCTTACCGGTTTTTACGTTCCGCATACGGGCCTGATAAAAGGCACGCAGGTTTCCCGGAGTACGGTGAATAAACTCTTCAACCGCAATCAATTCTCCATTAAATCGGAGAATGTTTCCGTTTTTTATTTCTGATGCTTTTGCCATAAAATAGCCTTCAAATAAAAATTAATTACCTTTTTGCGCTGCAAAGGTATGCTTTATTCTAATGATTTACAATCTGGAAACCGAATATTACAGGGCTACACAATTAAAATCCTTGTAATCAGAGAGGCTTAATTGATGTTGGCAGAAATGATATTCTGCTTCCTGATTGGAGCAAACAATAAGCAGTCGATTTGGAGTATATTTTTGGATAAGTTCCTGGTACCATTGAACGCCCTGGCTATCAAAATTGGCGGTAGGCTCATCCAATAATAAAACGGGTGTATCGGATAGAATGGACAGCGCCAATTTAGTTCGCTGTTTCATGCCCGATGAAAAGTAGCGGATGGCCTTATCGGCCGAAGAGGAAAGCCCTAAAATTTCGATCACCTTATCGGTATCTACTCCCGGAAGTGGGTTTTTGAATTTGTAGTGGAAATCAATCATCTCCCTAAGACTGAAATCTTCCATTAAATCTAAATAGGGAGCAGCCAGGCTGATTTCAGAATAAATCGAATCCGGATGGATGATTTTATCACCATTAACGAAAGCTATCCTTCCTTCTGACGGGCCAAGGCTGCAGGAAATTACTTGCAGCAGGGTAGATTTTCCAGCACCATTTGCACCCAGAATAGCATAGCTTTTGCCCTGCTCGAATGTATAATTAAGTTGCCTAAAAATCCATTCTTGGTTAAATCGTCGGCCGATATTTTCGAGGACTATTTTCATACAGCTATCAGCCGTTGCCGAAGCCTTTCATGATACCGCGGTTCGAGTTGCGGATGAAATTCACGATCTCGTCGCGTTCTTCGGTTGGCTTAAAGCCCGCTTCTACCATATCCAACGCCTTCGTGGTATTGCTATTTTTCAGGAATAAAACGCGATAGATATCCTGAATTTCATTGATTTTTTCTGAACTGAAGCCGCGGCGGCGTAAACCCACGGAGTTGATTCCTACATAGGATAGTGGTTCGCGACCGGCTTTGGTATAAGGGGGAACATCTTTCCGCACCAAGGATCCGCCGGAGATCATCACATGGGCGCCAATGCTTACAAATTGGTGCACTGCGCTCATGCCCCCAATAATGGCATAATCCTCTACGGTAATGTGTCCTGCCAATTGTACTCCATTTGCTAAAATACAATGACTTCCCACAATACAATCGTGTGCTACGTGGGTATAGGCCATCAACAAAACATTGTTACCTATTCTGGTTTCCTTGCGGTCAATGGTTCCCCGGTTAATGGTTACGCATTCGCGGATGGTGGTATGATCGCCAATAACCGCCAGGGTTTCTTCCCCGCCAAATTTCAAATCTTGCGGCGAAGCAGAAATTACAGCACCCGGATAGATGCGGCAGTTTTTCCCAATCCGTGCACCGTCCATGATGGTTACATTCGAACCGATCCAGGTGCCTTCGCCAATCACTACATTTTTATGAATGGTTACAAAAGGTTCTATTACGACATTATCGGCAATTTTTGCCTGCGGATGGATATAGGCTAAAGGTTGAATCATGTGATTAATGGGTTTTTCTGGCAATTTGTGCCATTAATTCTGCTTCGACTACAATTTTGTCGCCCACCATGCCCACTCCCTTCATTTGGGCAATCCCCCTTCTAATCGGCGTAATTAAGTCGCAACGGAAAACAACAGTATCGCCCGGCAGCACCTTCTCTTTAAATCGGGCATTTTCAATTTTTAGGAAATAAGTTAAGTAATTTTCTGGATCTTCAACGGTGTTTAATACCAATATGCCACCAGTTTGAGCCATAGCCTCAATTTGTAATACCCCGGGCATTACCGGCGCTCCGGGAAAGTGACCCTCAAAGAAAGGCTCATTCATGGTGACATTTTTTACACCAACCACGTGATTTTTAGATAGTTCAAGAATTTTATCTACTAATAAAAAAGGCGGTCGGTGCGGCAAAATATTCATGATTTGCACGGTATCATATACAGGTTCTGCCTGAAGGTTATATCTAGGAGTTGCTTTTTTGCTCCGCTCTTTTTTGATTTGAGCTTTAATTTTTTTGGCAAAAGCTACATTCGCAGCATGTCCCGGCCGGGCAGCCATAATATGCCCTTTAAGCGGCACGCCTACTAATGCCAAGTCGCCGATCATATCTAGCAGTTTATGGCGGGCGGGTTCATTTTGATGACGAAGCTTGATGTTGTTTAAGATTCCTTCGCGGGCAACATCAATATCTTCTTTGTTAAACAGCTTTGCCAATCGATCCAGTTCCTCGCGACTTACTTCCTTGTCCACTACCACAATGGCATTATTTAAATCTCCGCCCTTAATCAGGTTGTGATCGAGGAGCATTTCGAGTTCGTGCAGGAAACAAAAAGTTCTGCAGGATGCAATCTCTTTTTTAAACTCCGACAAATTGGTGATGGCCGCATGCTGGCTTCCCAAAATAGGAGAATTGTAATCGATCATGCAGGTAAATCGGTAGTCGTCCAACGGCATCGCTACCATTTCAACCCTACGGTCTGGCTCTGAGTAGTGAATGTTTGAAGGAATGGTGTAATACTCACGATCGGCTTCTTGTTCTACGCAACCTGCTTTTTCAATGGCTTCGATAAATTCAATGGAGCTTCCGTCCATAATTGGAATTTCCGGACCATCCAGCTCCATCATTACATTATCAATTTCTGCACCCACCAAGGCGGCCAATACGTGCTCAACCGTACTCACACTTGCGCCATTTTGGGTAATGGTGGTTCCCCTTGAGGTATCCGTTACATTGTCTACATCTGCGTCAATTACCGGCTTTCCTGGTAAATCTACCCGTGAAAATTTATATCCATGATTATCCGCTGCGGGTTTGAAGGTCATATTTACCGGCTCTCCGGTATGTAAACCCACTCCAGCAATGGAAAATTCAGTTTTGAGAGTTCTTTGTTTAATATTCATTTCTGTTAGTCATTTTAAAAAGCCGATGTTGTTCAAACATCATCTTTTTTTAACATGTTTTGTAGTTGTTTTTCTAACTCCTCCACTTTACGTTCCAGTTCCGGAAGTCGTTGGAAAACCACCTGTGATCGTTGAAAATTACTAAAATAAGTAATGGGCATTCCTCCCCATTTTTTCCCCTCTTCTTCAATGACTTTATTGACTCCTGCTTTTGCTTGTATTTGCGAACCTTTAGCTACCGTGATGTGTCCGGCCACGCCAACCTGTCCACCCATCACCACATTTTCACCCACCTTGCTGCTGCCCGAAATACCACTTTGTGCGGCAATAACAGTATTAGCGCCAATTTCTACATTATGTGCAACCTGAATCAGATTATCGAGCTTCACTCCTTTTTTAATTACCGTAGAACCCATGGTTGCCCGATCAACAGAGCTGTTAGAGCCAATTTCCACGTCATCTTCAATCACCACATTCCCTATTTGGGCTATTTTTTTATAAGTTCCATCTGCCTGTGGGGCAAACCCAAAACCATCGCTTCCTATTACCGATCCGGAATGAATCGTCACCCGGTTGCCCAACACACATTCGTGATATACATGTACTCCCGCAAAAAGTGTGCAATCTGCACCAACCTTAACCATATCACCTATATACGTTTGGGGATAGATTTTAGTATGATCACCGATCACCACATTTGCTCCGATATAAGCAAAGGCACCTATGTATACATTTTTTCCGATGCTTGCACTCGGATGAATAAAACAAGGTTCTTCAATTCCGCTTTTATTCAACTTGGCCTGATTGTACGCCTCCAGAAGTACAGAAAATGCACTGTATGCATCTTTTACCCTTATTAAAGTTGCAGAAACAGGTTTGGCAAGCTTCAAATCCTCATTGACAATGATAATGGAGGCCCCAGAAGTATATAAGTAGGGTTCGTAACGTGGATTGGCCAAAAACGAAAGGGAGCCGCTTTGGGCTTCTTCTATTTTCGCCACACTGCTTACTGCCACTTCCGGGTTACCTTCAATGGTTCCATTTAGTAATTGCCCGATTTGAAGAGCAGTAAATTGCATGTGCACTTTTAGGGTGTGTAAATTTAAACAATCTGCAAATTTAACCTTATTTGGGGTTTAGCCTAACAAAAAATTAATTATGAAAATCTGAAAGCTCTTTCAAATAGCAAAAAATATATTTTTTAACTGTTTTTGCGAGGGCTTCTAAATTCGAATTATCGGATGCCTGCGTAATGTCGAGCACATTTCCATCTTTCATTAATATTTGAATACTGCCTTCTCCTGGTTTGTATGCATTGTTTTTGATGGTATCAGTGAAAACGAAATAAGAGGCATCATCTTCTTGCATTTCAAATCGCTCCATTGCCCTATGCACCTTTTTGTCGATCACAAATAATTCCGGCGCCTGATTGCTAATCTCTACTTGATACAAGTTCCGTTCGATCATATTTTTGCAAAGTGTGGCCAGAATCAAGTCTTCATCATTGGCCCAAACCTTAATAGAAGTGAAGATATCATGGTCGTCTAATTGAGAAAAGCGTTCTAAGTGGATAGGGTCTTCCACAAAATCTTCTTTTTTGATAATATTATTTAGGAAATGCCCAAAATTAGGTGTAGCAAAGAGCACCCGTCCTGTTAAAGCCAGCTCTTTGGCCCGTTCCAAGATCTTGATGAGCATCTGCTCCCCTGCAATTACCGTTTTATGCAAGTATACCTGCCAATACATTAACCTCCGGGCAATTAAAAATTTCTCGATCGAATAAATCCCTTTTTCATCCACTACCAGCTGCCCCTGATGCACATTCAGCATTTTGATGATCCGGTCTGAACTGATGACTCCTTCTGAAACGCCGGTAAAAAAACTGTCCCGGTTTAGGTAATCCATCCGGTCGATGTCTAATTGTCCGGATACCAGCTGAGAGAGGAATTGTTTCGGATAACGCCGGTTAAAAATATCGAGTGCCATGTTGAGCCGGCCGTTAAATTCCCGATTCAGGCTATCCATAATTAAGATAGAAATGTACTCGTGCGATACACCCTCCACCAAAATATGCTCCAAGGCATGTGAAAATGGTCCGTGGCCAATATCGTGCAATAAAATGGCGATTTGAACCGCTTCTTCCTCCTCGGTGCTTATAGGATGACCCTTCGATCGAAGCGTTTCTACGGCCAGTCCCATGAGGTGCATGGCGCCCAGGGCATGATGAAAACGGGTGTGTAAGGCACCTGGATAAACCAGGTGGGTCATACCCAGTTGCTTAATGTAGCGTAAACGCTGCACATACGGGTGTTGTACCAGATCGAAAATCAATTCGCTGGGGATGGTGATGAATCCGTAAACGGGATCGTTGATGATTTTCTTCTTATTCAAAGTCTGAGGTATCCTTTACAAAATTGCTAAATTAAATGATACAAAAAACAGCCCCGGCTGTTGTATCTTAGTAACTGAATTAAATCTGTTAAATTGATGCAGGAAACGCATATTCTTTGGGCCGATGATGAAATAGATTTGTTGAGACCCCACATCTTGTTTTTAAATGAGAAGGGATATCTGGTAAAGACGGTCACCAATGGAATTGATGCACTCGATCTGGTTTTTCTGGATGAAAATATGCCCGGTCTGACGGGTTTGGAAACACTGGCCAAGATCAAAAACATCAATCCGGCCATTCCCGCTGTATTAATTACTAAAAACGAAGAGGAGCACCTGATGGAAGATGCCATCGGTTCTAAAATCGATGATTACCTCATTAAACCGGTCAATCCGAAACAGATCTTGCTCACCATCAAAAAGTTAATTGATAACAAGCGCTTGGTCAGCGAAAAAACTTCCATGGCTTACCAGCAAGATTTTAGGAATTTGGGGATGATTTTGAATGAGAAACTAAGTTTTTCCGAGTGGGTGGAGGTGTATCGTAAACTGATTTATTGGGAGCTTTCGCTCGATAGGCTGGAAGATGCCGGGATGCACGAAATATTGACTTCTCAAAAGTCGGAGGCCAATGTTCAGTTTGCCAAGTTTATTGAAAAAAATTATCTGGAATGGTTGAAAAATCCTGATTCAGGCCCTATTACCTCCAGCCAATTGTTCAGAAAGAAGGTGTTTCCGGTTTTGGAAGAAGGGATTTCTACCTTTTTTATCCTGATTGATAATTTGCGTTACGACCAGTGGCGCATCATTAATCCCATCATCAGCGATTATTTTAGAATGGAGGAGGAAAGCGCTTATTTCAGCATTTTACCCACTGCCACCCAATATGCCCGAAACGCCATTTTTTCTGGCCTAATGCCTGCAGAAATGGAAAAACACTTTCCAGATCAATGGCAAAATGATGAAGACGAAGGCGGAAAAAATCTGCATGAGCATGCTTTTCTCAAAGATCAGATCAAGCGAAGCCTGCGCAAATCGTGTAAAATGAGTTATCACAAGGTGCTGACACTTGAGCAAGGCCGAGACATTACCGATAATCTGAATAATTTGCTGAATAACGACCTGAATGTAGTGGTATATAATTTTGTCGATATGCTTTCGCATGCCCGAACCGATATGGCAATGATCAAAGAATTGGCCAGTGATGAGTCGGCATACCGTTCGCTGACCTTGTCTTGGTTTGAGCATTCGCCACTCTTGGAAACCTTGAAAAAACTATCCAGAAAAAAGGTTAAAATCGTCATCACCACCGACCATGGTACCATCCGTGTAAAACATCCGGTAAAGGTAATTGGCGACCGAAATACCAATACCAATTTGCGCTATAAACAAGGCAAAAATCTTAATTACGATTCCCGGGAAGTGTTTACCGTAAAAAATCCCGCCGATGCCCAATTGCCAAAATTACACGTCAGTTCAAGTTTTATTTTTGCCAAAGAAGATAGTTTTTTCGTGTACCCGAACAACTACAATTTTTATGTCAATCACTTTAATGATACTTTTCAGCACGGAGGAATTTCTCTCGAAGAAATGATCGTTCCCTTTGTGGTGTATTTACCAAAATAATTCTCCCATAAGTTTTGAGCCCATGCAAGTTGTTGTTTCAGATCTGATCGCTTTAAAAGAAGCTGCCGCCCAGTTAATTTCCTTTGCGGGAGAGCGAAGAGTGTTTTTATTTAATGGAGAGATGGGGGCCGGTAAAACTACTTTTATAAAAGCAATATGTGAGTATTTAGGAGTAAGCTCAACGGTAAGCAGCCCTACCTTTGCCCTCATCAACGAATACGAATACCCGTCGGGTTTGGTTTATCATTTCGATTGTTACCGATTAAAACAGCCTACAGAGGCCCTCGACTTTGGCTTGGAAGAATATTTAGATTCCGGTTCGTATTGTTTTATTGAGTGGCCTGAAAAAATAGCAGCTTACTGGCCCCAATCTTACGTGCAGGTTTCTATCAAGCCGCTTAATGATCGGGAACGGGAAATGAGTTTCAATCTGGTCGGCTAAATCTCCATCTCACATATTTTTAGTAACTTCAGGATCAGCTTCATAAACAAGAATTCATGAAAGGCGAACTATCAGATATTGCCCGGCAGGCCTTGATGCAACCTCAAGAAGCCATGCTGAGCACGGGTAAACAAAAGAACCGCTTGTATATTGGTATTCCAAAAGAAAGCTCATTTCAGGAAAATAGAATTCCGCTTACCCCACTTTCAGTAGCTGTTCTTATTAATAATGATCACGAGGTGGTCATCGAATCGGGTGCCGGACAGGCCGCAAATTTCAGCGATCGGGATTATAGTGAACAGGGAGCCCGAATTGTTTATAATAAATCGGAAGTGTATAAGGCAGACATTATTATAAAAATAGCGCCACCCACTCCAGATGAAATTGAATTAATGAAGCCGGGTCAAATCCTGTTTTCGGCACTTCAAATGGCCACGTTAAAAGTGGAATATCTGCAGGCGCTGATGGCCAAAAAAATTACTGCCCTTTCTTTTGAATACTTACGTGATGAAGGCAATGTGCTTTCGGTGGTTAGGGCCATGAGTGAAATTGTGGGTGCCACATCGGTGTTGATTGCAGCGGAATATTTGAGTAATGTGTTCGATGGAAAAGGCTTGATGCTGGGCGGAATTACCGGCGTACCGCCGACCGAAATCGTGATTTTAGGAGCCGGGACGGTGGGTGAATACGCTGCCCGAACGGCATTGGCGCTAGGTGCCGAAGTAAAGGTTTTCGACAGTTCGATTTATCGCTTAAGGCGATTACAAAATAATGTGGGCGCCCGGGTATTCACCTCGGTTATACAGCCTATTGTATTGGAAAAAGCAATTTGCACCTGTGATGTGGCCATTGGTGCCATACGTGCCAGCCATGGCCGCAGCCCCTGCTTGGTTAGCGAGGAGACGGTGAGCAAAATGAAACCCAATTCGGTCATTATTGATGTCAGCATCGACCAAGGCGGATGTTTTGAAACGTCAAAAGTCACCAATCATACCGAGCCTGTATTTCGCAAATATGATGTGATCCATTATTGTGTGCCCAATATTGCCTCGAGGGTTGCCCGTACGGCCACTTATGCACTCACCAATATTTTCACACCAATTTTGCTGGATGTTGGCGAGATGGGTGGATTAATGAATGTAGTCTGGGATAAACCCGGCGTTCGTAATGCCGTGTATTTATATCAAGGCCAACTCACCAATTCAGATTTGTCTGCACGTTTTCAATTACCCAACAAGGATTTGAACCTCTTGATCGTTTCAAACCGTTAAGCCGATTTTTAAATCGGATACGATTGTAAGAACGTAATTGATTTCTCGATGTCTTCAGCCATTATTCGATCCTGGGTTAGCGTAGAAACTTGCTTCCGATAATGTGAAACTACTTTTTCCAGGTAATCTGAACTTTTAAAAGGCCTTCTACATTCCAGGGCCTGGCAGGCAGTTAAGCATTCAATGGCCAATATCCGCTCTAAATTGAGTGCTACTTTCAAACATTTTACCGCCCCATTAGCGCCCATACTTACATGATCTTCTTGTCCGTTGCTCGAAACAATTGAATCAACCGAGGCTGGAGTGCTCAGTTGCTTGTTCTCACTGGCGATGGAGGCAGCAGTATATTGAGGAATCATTAATCCTGAATTGAGCCCGGCTTCTTGCACCAAAAATGCGGGCAAGCCCCGTTGTCCGGAGATGAGCTGGAAGGTGCGGCGTTCAGATATGGAACCCCACTCTGCAAGGGCAATACATAAAAAGTCTAAGGCCAGGGCCAGCGGCTGTCCATGAAAATTTCCGGCAGAAATGATCTCGTCGGCATCCGGGAACACGTTTGGATTATCAGTAACGGAATTGATCTCGGTTTCAAAAACCGATCGTACATAGTTTAGACTGTCTTTGCTGGCTCCATGTACCTGTGGCATACAGCGGAACGAGTAGGGATCTTGCACTTGCTGCTTGGCCTGCTGCATTAGTTCACTACCTGAAAGTAAATCGTATAGTTTTTCTGCCGTTTGTACCTGACCCTGATGCGGCCGTATCTGATGGCTGGCCGGTTTAAATGGATCGATGCGGCAATCGAACGCATCGGCCGACAAAGCTCCGATTACATCAGCCCAATTCGATAATTTTTCGGCTTTCATTAAAATATGAAGCCCATAGGCCGCCATAAATTGAGTACCATTGATCAGCGCCAAGCCCTCTTTTGGTTTCAAGCTCAGCGGTTTCAGCCCCAATGGGTCCAATACAGATTTTGCCGACTTTCGTTCTGTACCTGTCCACACTTCCCCTTCACCAATCAGAGGCAGGCTCAGGTGAGCAAGGGGAGCCAGATCGCCCGATGCGCCCAAGGAACCCTGAGTATATACCACGGGGAGAATATCCCGATTATAAAACTCTATTAGACGGTTTACGGTAACCAGCTCTACCCCCGAATATCCATACGCCAGCGACTGAATCTTTAGCAAGAGCATTAGTTTAACAATCTCTTTCGGGACCAGATCGCCTGTGCCACAGGCGTGAGAACGTACTAGATTATGTTGCAGCTGAGTAAGATCTTCATCGGCAATCCGCACGTTTTGTAAATAGCCAAAACCGGTATTGATGCCATACACCGCTTGCTCACTTTTTGCCATTGTTTGATCCAGAAAATCCCGGCATTTACTAATTGATGCTGCTGCGGTTTCACAGAGTACCAGCTGCGATTTTTCTTTGAGAATTTGTTGAATGAGCGATACGGACAGAGCTGTAGAGCCAATGGAAAAAGTTTTCATGGATGAAGCGTTGCTTCTTCAAAAATGAATAAATAAGCCTGAATATTTAAATTATTTTTTGAACGGCTGGTAGGAGAACGCGGTACTTACCGCAATTTTTTCAGCTATTTTATTAAAAACCAATTTCGGAATTTCAATTTTATGATCAGCCAGCATAATATTGAATTTAGTGAGCACCTGAATGCTCCCATCCTCCGCTACCATCACTTTTCCCGATAGGGTACGTTTTTGGTCAACTCCATGAATTGTTAACATACCTGTCGCATTGGCTACATAGCTTCCTGGTTTGGTAAAATCGATGTCTTCCAGCAGTTTTCCTTTGAAGGTTCCGTAGGGATATTTTTCGCTTTCCATGTAGTTCTCATTAAAATGCCTTTGCATGAGTTTATTCGGAAACTCAAACTGATTGATGGGCACCCGAACTACCAATTCTTTGTTCTGGGTATTGAGCATGGAAATCACCCGGCTATTTTTTGCACTGATGTCTTCCAGCGGTGCATTGGAGAAGAAAACAATTTCACCCTTGGTAGTTGAGAGCGTTTGTCCGAAACCGGGCACCGTAAGAAGACACATCAGCCCGAGGTAATAACAGATGTTTTTCATAAGCTTGATTTTCAACAGGTCGGGTATCAAAAATCCTTCAAAACCCTTTGAATGATCAGATAGCAAGATCACCTCATTTTATTAACGAAATTACTTGAGATTTATTGTATTTCCTTGATAGATAACCAATAAGGAGGCCAACTAATTGTATTCGCCAAAAGAAATGAGCTTAGTGCTGAAGCAAACGAATAATCGAAGCAATATCAAGTTTTTGCTGTTCGCCACTTTGCATATTTTTCAAACTCAATAAGCCCGAGTCCATCTCCTCGCTCCCAATTAAGATGACATAAGGAATTTTCTTAGCATCGGCGTAGCTCAACTGTTTCTTCAGCTTGGCAGCCGCAGGGTATAATTCTGCAGCAATTCCGTTTTGGCGCAATTGGCTCAACATGGGTAAAGCTAAGGACTCAGCGGCCTGATCGAAATTACTGATCAGCACTTTGGTGCCTGTTTGTGAACTTTCTGGAAAAAGATTCAACTCTTCCATCACATCGTAAATCCGATCGGCACCAAATGAAATACCCACACCACTCAGGTCTTTCAGCCCGAACATGCCCGTCAGGTCGTCATAACGTCCGCCACCGCCAATGCTGCCCATGGCTACTTCGTTGCTTTTTACCTCAAAAATAGCCCCGGTATAATAGTTTAGTCCACGAGCCAGGGTGATATCGAGCTCGCAATTGTGAGTCGTGGGTTCTGAGTTGTGGCTTGTGAGTTTAGAGATATACGAAAAGATTTCCTCCAACTCGGCAATACCCCTTAAACCAATTTTTGATGAACTCAGTACCGATTTCAAGCTTTTAATTTTGGCCTCGCTACTGCCCGAAAGTTCAATGATTGGTTTAAGCTTTTGAATATCAGCCTCGTTGAACCCCTTTTCCAGCAGTTCTTTTTCTACTCCGCTTAAGCCAATTTTATCCAGTTTATCAATGGATACCGTCATATCGATGATCAGCTCCGGTTTACCGATGATCTCTGCAATACCCGACAAGATCTTGCGGTTATTGATCTTGATGGTGAAATCTTTTAAACCCAGGTTCGACAAAGCTTCCTGATAGATCAAAACAAACTCCGCCTCATTCAATAAACTTTCAGAACCCACCACGTCGGCATCGCACTGATAAAACTCGCGATAACGTCCTTTTTGCGGACGATCGGCACGCCATACCGGCTGAATTTGAAAGCGTTTAAAGGGCAGGTTGATCTCGTTTTGATGCATCACCACATAACGGGCAAAAGGCACCGTAAGGTCGTAACGTAAGGCTTTTTCAGAAATCTTGCTGCTTAACTGTTTGGATGTGCTGTTCTGGAGTTCTTGCGGAGGTATTTTCGACAGAAAATCCCCTGAGTTCAAGACTTTGAAAATCAGCTGATCGCCTTCCTCCCCATATTTTCCGGTGAGGGTGTCCAGATTTTCCATGGTGGGCGTCTGGATTTCCTGGTAACCATATTTCCCAAAAACCCTTTTAATGGTATCAAAAATAAACGTTCGCTTCGCTACTTCTTCAGGCGAAAAATCACGTGTACCTTTTGGAATGCTTGGTTTCTGGATGCCCATGATTCAAAGTTAATAAAATTAGCTGTTGGCACTGCGTTCCCGCACTTGCTCCATAAAATCGGTACAGGCTTTTTCGATCAGCTGGAATACCGGTTCGAACAGTTGATTATCCCAATACGGATCTGGTACAACTTCGTTCTCTAATAATAAACGGACCTTCAGCTTGTGGTCTTCGCTTTCGGCCAATGCCAGCACATTTTTCAGATTTTCCCGGTCCATGACCAAAATATGATCAAAAACATCAAAATCTGCCTGCTCAAACTGACGGGCTCGTTGATTGGAAATATCAATCCCGTGAATCTCAGCTACCGCGATGGATCGCCGATCTGGTGGATGACCCACATGCCAGTTTCCCGTGCCTGCCGAATCAATCTCCCAGTCTAAGGCATGTTTTTTCGCTAGATGCTCCATCACTCCATGCGCCAGTGGCGAACGGCAAATATTGCCGAGGCAGACCATTAATATTTTCATGGCCCTCAGCTGCCAAAAATTTCGTTCAACAGTCCGCCCAGGCGGATGCCTCCTTTTAACAATTGCTCGTTGGCTGTTGCCAAATGATCGTAAATGTAGCGGTACGACAGGCGGTCGCCAGCGGTGACTCCGCTGTAAAGTTTGCCGGCTATTTGATACGATTCTGCAATCCAATTGCTTAAAGGATCTTTTTGCCAGGCTATCTTCTGTTTGTTGGAGCAGTAGTTGATGGATTTGGTATACTCCGTATAACTTAAGTCCTGACTTTCGATCAACTCGGAATCCCAAATGCTATGGAGGTTGCTCGATTTACCAAACCAGCTGAGTTTTATATCATTTCCGCCCTTATCTTCGCGGTGCCCGGTATGCATGGGCTGATGAATATCGCCTACCAGATGAACCAAAATACGCAGGTACATCACTTTTTTATCTTTCGGGAGTTCTTTTTTCTTCAGTTCTTTCGTTAAAAAAGCAATTTTGGTGTGTGCATTTACTGCGGTATCTGTTTTTAGTAAATTTTGCAGCTCTGCGGCACTTAACCCGCCATCTATATTGATAAAATGCCAGTTATACAGGTAATCAAAGGCCTTGTCTGATTTGACAAAATCTGCCCAATTGGCACTCATGGCCAAACTCTCGTGCCCAAGAATAGCTTTTACGGCTAATTTAGCTTTTGGGTTCAAGTGACTTTCGGCAATTTGCCCCACTACCCGGTGTCCCAATTGTCCCCAGGCCAAGCTGAATAATGGTAAACAGAGGTAAATACTCAGTAAAGCTAATTTTTTTAAAAAGTGATTTTTCATGTGTTCAATTTAAGGGTTTGGGTTCACATAGAATGGGTTCAAGCAAACGGAATCGTAGGGGAATATGCCGGGTTAAACTTTTGAAATACAAGGTATCCTGATCTCTTTTTTCAATGATCAGCACCTCCAAATATTGCCCGATCCGATAACAGCCGGATATTTTTTGTTTCCAGTTGGCTTTAGTGAAAGTTCCGCTCAGGTACAGCGTATCATTGCTCTTTCGATAGGTTCCCTTGGCGTATTCTTTCCAGTTCCCGTCATTAAAACAGCTATCGGGATAGGTATTCGCTTTTGCGGAGGTGTTCATCTCCACATAAAAAGAATCGCAGCTGAACAAGAATTGATGCTGGGTATATTGCAAGAGCTCATCCTGATAAGCTACCGGAATCTCCAGCCATTTTCCCTGAATGACATCGCTTCCTCGGTCCTGAACATTCGGATTGAATTTACAGGCGACAAACGAAACGGCGATCAAAATGAAAAAAACAGATCGGATCTTCATGCTTATTTTAATCCACCGATCATATCTTCAGCACGCACCCACTGATCGAACTGCTCATTGGTCAATAAACCCAGCTCCAAAGCGGCTTCTCGCAGCGATTTATTTTCTTTGTGGGCTTTTTTGGCAATCTTGGCCGCGTTTTCGTAGCCAATGTGCGGATTTAATGCGGTAACCAGCATCAGCGAATTATCCACGTGTTTTTGAATGCCCTCATGATTAGGTTCAATACCGATGGCGCAGTGCTCGTTAAAAGATACACAGGCATCTCCAATTAAACGGGCCGATTGCAGGAAGTTAGCCGCCATTACGGGTTTAAACACATTCAGTTCGTAATGACCATTTGATCCACCTACGGTGATGGCTACATCGTTACCCATTACTTGTGCCGCAACCATGGTGATGGCTTCATTCTGGGTAGGATTTACCTTACCAGGCATGATAGATGATCCGGGTTCGTTCTCAGGAATAAAAAGCTCTCCGATACCAGAACGCGGTCCGGAAGCCATCATCCGGATATCATTGGCAATTTTCATTAAGGCCACCGCCAATTGCTTCAATGCGCCATGTGTTTCCACGATGGCATCGTGAGCAGCAAGCGCCTCAAATTTATTTTCGGCTGTGCGGAAAGGTAATTTGGTGAACTGGGCAATGTAATCGGCAACTTTCACATCATACCCTTTAGGGGTATTGATGCCGGTACCTACGGCGGTTCCGCCCAGTGCTAATTCTGATAAATGGTCTAGGGTATTTCTCAAAGCCCTTAAGCCATGATCCAGCTGCGAAACATAGCCGGAAAACTCCTGACCCAGGGTTAGTGGTGTGGCATCCATTAAATGGGTACGGCCAATTTTCACAATATCTTTAAAAGCGTTTGATTTAGCTTTTAAGGTGTTTCTAAGTTTCTCTACCCCAGGAATGGTAATTTCTACCACCGCTTTGTACGCCGCAATGTGCATGGCAGTTGGGTAAGTATCGTTTGATGACTGAGATTTATTGACATCGTCATTTGGGTGGATGAAGGTTTTGCCTTCGCCCAGGGTATTTCCCTGAATAACATGCGCACGGTTGGCCACCACTTCGTTTACGTTCATGTTAGATTGTGTACCCGAACCGGTTTGCCAAATCACCAGAGGGAATTGATCATCTAATTTTCCTTCCAGAATTTCATCACATACCCGGGCAATTAAATCTCTTTTCTTAACCGATAAAATGCCACAATCTGCATTGGTGTAGGCTGCGGCTTTTTTCAGGTAGGCAAAAGCCTCAATGATTTCCTTTGGCATGGAAGCCTCGGGTCCGATTTTAAAATTATTGCGTGAACGCTCGGTTTGTGCCCCCCAATATTTATCGGCCGGCACCCGCACCTCGCCCATGGTATCGTGTTCTATTCTGTAGCTCATGCTCTAATTGTTTACAGGCCACAAATTTAGATTTTTTTATTCCAAAAATCGCCGGCCAAGCCCGCAAATTGTTTAAAACTCCGTTTGTTTTTTGCCGCTGATATTTTCTATTTTCCGCCCAGATTTATACCGATCAGATTGATGCGATTTCAGACCCCTACCTTACTAGCTTTTTTGCTGTCTTTCACTCTTTTGACTGCTTGTAATTCATGTCAAACTAATTTATCCAGAACGGCCGAAGATGACTATGATGACAGCCTGGCTTTGGTGTATACACCCGGAAAAGAGCGTAACAAGATTGATGATTTTGTAGAGCAGTTGCATCGCCGGCGCCAGTTTAATGGTAACGTGCTTATTGCCCGAAAGGGAAAAATTATTTATCAAAGAGCCATAGGT
>JBEDFI010000019.1:0-16516 GCA_041175245.1 Bacteroidota bacterium | reverse complement strand
CTTTCATAAAATCAACATCAATATTGATGTTTTTATGATCTAACTTATCAATTACTTCTTCTAAAATAATGCTTTTCAATTCTTTCAGGTCCATCACAAAACCAGTTTCCGGGTTGATCTCTCCCTTTATGGTTACAAACAGTTCATAGTTATGGCCATGCCAGTTCGGGTTAGCACATTTTCCAAAAGTCTCCTTGTTCTTATCGGCGCTCCAGTCTTCTCTGTAAAGCTTATGGGCTGCATTAAATCGTTCTCTCCGGGTGATATAAATCATTTTAACATCAAATTTGCTTACAAATATAAGTTAAACTCTTCGATGCATCGCAAATTAGGGCTAATGCGTACCTTTGAGCATGACAATTCTGTTGGTTGCCGCTACCGAATCGGAACTTAAACCCGTGTTAGAAGGTTTTTTCAGGGGCTCTGACGCTGAAGGATTCACTTTAGGTACGCTGAGGGTGAAATGCCTGGTAAGCGGTGTCGGGATGGTATCTACGGCCTTCGAATTGGCTAAAGAGCTAAGTGCACACAGATACGACTTTGCCATCAATATCGGAATTGCCGGTAGTTTTAACCGAAATTTGGCTATTGGGCAAGTTTTACAGATTACTGACGATTTCTTTGCTGATTTTGGTGCCGAAGATGGCCCGCATTTTTTAAGTATGCACGACTTGGGATTGGCCAAAAATCACTATGCACCAATCTTACCGAACATCTCTTCCCCGGCTTTAGAAGGCCTGGAAAAGGTCCGTGCCATTACGGTGAACAAGGTTCATGGCAATGAGCTGAGCATTGCCGCTACCACAGATCGATTACATCCTGATTTGGAAAGCATGGAGGGCGCAGCTTTCTTTTATGCTTGCCAGCAGTTTGCCTTGCCCAGCATTCAGATCAGAAGCATATCAAATTATGTGGAACGCCGCAACCGCGATCAATGGGATATTCCCTTAGCCATCGATCAGCTACACCAATTCTTGCATACTTTCTTAACGGAGATCGCATGAAACTAAGTATTGGCATTTCACCTTGCCCTAATGATACTTTCATCTTTGATGCACTCATCCATCACAAGATCGATACCGAGGGACTCGAGTTTGAGGTGTTTTTTGAGGATGTGGAAACCTTGAACCAGAAAGCCTTTCGGGGAGAACTGGATATTACCAAGTTGAGCTTTCACGCTTATGCCAATGTGTTAGATCAATATGTGTTATTGGATGCCGGAAGTGCGCTGGGATTTGGAGTAGGCCCGCTCCTGATTTCTAATCAGGAAATTCCATTTGAAAGTGTGAAAGAACAAACGCAGTTAACCCTCGCCATACCCGGAGTTCATACCACTGCAAATTTTTTGCTGGGCCTGGCTTTGCCCGAACATCAACATAAAGAGGCGATGGTTTTTTCGTCCATTGAGCAGGCTTTGATCGATGAAAAAGTAGATTTGGGACTCATTATCCATGAAAATCGCTTTACCTATGAACAGAAAGGCCTAAAGAAGGTAATCGATCTGGGCGCTTACTGGGAAGAACGTACGGGTATGCCCATTCCGCTGGGCAGCATTACCATGAAGCGGACTTTACCCAAAAAATTATACCAACAGCTTAGCGACCTGATCCGCAAAAGTATTGCCTTTGCACAGGCCCATCCATCCTCCGGATTGGAATTTATTCGCTCACATGCTCAGGAAATGAGTGAAGAGGTGATGTATCAACACATTCAGTTATACGTAAATGAGTTCAGTTTGGATTTAGGCAGCAAGGGTAAATTAGCCGTTCAAACGTTGTTCGATCAGGGAGTTCATGCGGGAGTTATTCCTGCGCCGAAGCAACCCTTATTCATTTCCTGATCAGAGGTTTTCTTTCAGCGTATTGAGACTTTTTACGCTGATTCTCGATGAAATGAAAGATGCGATCGCCGAAATGGTAACTACGGTTGCAAAGACCAATAAGAAATCACTTACTTTCAAACTCATCGGGTAGGCATCTAACAGGCTATTGGCTTCCAGATTCATTTTAATCATTCCCGTTTTTTGCTGAAAGAAGCAAAAGCCCAAACCGACCAACATTCCAGACAGGCAGCCAATGATTGAAATCATCATTCCCTCCAGGAAAAAAATTCTTCTGATGAGCAGCTTGCTTGCGCCCATGCTGCTTAAAATGGCAATGTCTTTTTTCTTATCGATGACCAGCATGGTTAAGGAACCAATGATGTTAAAGATGGCCACCATGAGCACAAAAGTTAGAATAATGAAAATGGCCCATTTCTCGGAGTTCAACACCCTGTATAGGAGTTGGTTCTGCTGCATGCGATTTTTCACGCTAAACGCTCCCCCCAGCTCTTCTTGCACTTTTTTCTGAAAGGATGACAGATCAGTTCCGGGTTTTAAATCGATTTCCAGTGCAGAAACTCCGGTACTTTCTCTCAGTAAAGAGCGGGTAAAACCAATGGGGACAATCAGTAAGTTGTCGAATTCTTGCTGTGTTTTGAATACACCTGTGGGATAGCAGTATTCCACCACAAATTCATCGGCCGGGTTTAAGCGGTTGCCGGCGTCCTTCTGCGGCGCATAAATGGCCAATGATTCTTCATCTCCCAGGTTTACACCTAAATACGCCTGCACCGCCGATCCAATTACGGCACGTGGCTCGTCGGCATCTCCCAAATAAAATTCACCCGCTTGTACGGTACTATCTAGTGATTTTCCCTGACCAAATGAGGCATCAACCCCTTTTACGGTTCCTATGAATTGCTTATCCCGATATCGAATAAGTGCCTTTTCTTCCAGCACTTCGGTATAATTAAATACGCTAGCATCGTTCTGAAGTTTGTTAAAAACGGAAGACCGGGCATCAAAAAACTTTCCTTCTGCTGCAGTAATCTGAAGGTCGGGATTGAGCCGGTTATACATCGATAAAATCAGATCTTCAAATCCGTTGAATACCGAAAGAATGATAATGAGTGCGGCACTTCCTACCAAAATACCCAACATGGAAATGGCCGAAATTACATGAATGGCATTGACAGATTTTCGGCTGAAAAGGTACCTTTTGGCGATATAGAGCGAAGCGTTCAAGTAATTTTAGCTTAGAAATGGATTGTGAATTTGTTCAGATGCGATACTTGTTTTAGGTCCGTGACCGGGATAGACCGTACAATCGCCGGGCAGCGTGAAGAGCCTGGTACGAATGCTATCTAACAATTGCGGATGATTTCCACCCAGAAGATCCGTTCGGCCAATACTTCGGTAAAACAGCACATCTCCGCCAATCAGAAAATGTTGACTTGCTGAGTAAAAGCAGACATGGCCCGGCGAATGCCCCGGAGCAAAAATCACTTCCAGCTGCTGATTGCCAAATTGAATTACCTCTCCTTCTTTTAAAAAGTTGATCGGCAAGGGTGAAACTTCGTAACGAATACCCATTTGAGGCGCATAAGCCGGAATGGCATTTAAAACCTCCTGCTCCAAGCTATGAAATTCGGGTAATAGATTAAAAGTGCTGGCCACATACTGATTGCCGAGCACGTGGTCGATGTGGCAATGGGTATTTAGCAGTTTTACCGGTTTAAGCTCCTTATCGCGAATGAAGTTGAACACCTCATTTTGTTCTGTAGCCGAATACATACCGGGATCGATGATGACACATTCTTTGGTTTCATCAAAAAGCAGGTAGGTGTTTTCCTGATAGGGGTTACAGACAAAGGATTGGAGCTGGATCATAAAACAAAGTTAAACATCCGATTCAGAACTTAGGCTTCGTATATTTGTTCTTCATCAGTATGAATCAAACCATTGTTTTCTACGACGGATCGTGTAAGATGTGTGTGGGGGTAAGTGGCTGGCTGAGCCGAATTGACGGTCAAAAACAATTCAGGTTGGAACCTTACCAAAACCAGGCCTTACTTGCTCAATATCCTCAAATCAATCCAAAAGCCTGTGAACGTGAAATTCATATCATTACGCCATCGGGATCCATATTAACAGGGGCAGATGCCGTATTGGAGATCTGGAGAAAAACAGATCATTGGTCCTCGTTTTTGGGTAAAATCTTTCGTTTAGCACCTTTCATTTGGCTTGCCCGGCCGATCTACCGATTGATTGCCTATTTCAGAAAAGGGGTTTACAGATAACGTTCCTGCAAAATATTGCGGTGATGGATCACGTGTCCGGCCATAATGAATAAGAGGGCCTTAACGGAAACCAGCGATCCACTGGCCCGGCCAATGTGGGCCCATTCAGTTTCTCCGAATGATTCGAACAAAAATAAATTTGCTCTCCGCAGCTGGCTAAATTCCTCGGCGAGGCTTTTCAGGCTTCGCTCCTGATAATTGGAGTGTACCACATAGGCATTTTCGTCAAATCCAGGCAAATCTTGTGCATCTTTACGGCCAAAGTGAAGCGCCCGGAAGGCCATTACCCGCTCAGTATCGATTACATGTCCAATTAATTCCTTGATGGTCCATTTGTTTGGTGCATAGGCATAACTGCCTTTTTCTTCAGGAATTTCAAGAATAAATTGTGTAAAGCTGCTGGCTTGATCACGTAATTCAGCCAATACATCGTCGGCCACTGCGGCAATGTAGTTGGCAAAGTAAGGGTTAAATTCTTCAGCTGACGGTCGGTTCATAGGTTAAACTGCTGGTTAAGATAATTCGGAAAGTACTGCCTTTACCGGGTTCAGAATCTTTTACATACACGCTGCCCTTGTGGTAGTTTTCTACGATCCTCCGGGTAAGGGAAAGGCCCAGCCCCCAGCCCCGTTTACGGGTAGTGTAACCGGGCTGAAAAATAGTTTCGAATTTATTTCTTGGAATACCCTTTCCATTATCTCTGATATCAATAAAAACCTGCTCTTTGACCAGATTTTCTGAAATTTTGATGAGAATCTCGCCACTTCCTTCCATGGCATTTACCGCGTTCTTTAATAAATTTTCAAGTACCCAGTCGAACAGCGGAGTATTGATGAGGGCTTCCACCTGCTGATCGCCGCTCACTTCAAAACGTATTTTATCGCTGCTTCGCACTTTAAAATAATTCACAAAATCATTTACCACATTAAAAACGACTATATTTTCGAGCACCGGTTTCGAACCAATTTTAGAGAAACGTTCGGCAATAATTTCCAGACGCTTCATGTCGTTTTCCATCTCAAAAATTAGGGATTTATCTTCATTGGTCTTGAATCTTGACTTCAATAGTTCCATCCAGGCCATTAAAGAGGAAATAGGCGTGCCCAGCTGATGGGCTGTTTCTTTGGCAAGGCCCACCCAAACCTGGTTTTGTTCCGATTTACGGGCCGTATTGAAAACAAAGTAAGCAAATAGCAGAAAGATCGTAATGAGCGATAATTGTACGTAGGGGAAAATCCGAAGCCGGCTCAAGAGGACAGAATCTTTGTAATACACGAATTGCTCATCTTTCACGCCGAAGGAAGAAATATTGATGCGTATCGGATCGTGCTGCTCTTTCATCTGCTCTAATTGCCGCTCAAAATAATCCGGGTCGTATTTTTTTTCTGGATGTTCTCCAGCCCTCCCTTGTTCTGCCTCCAGTTTAATATTGGTCTTACTACTGTCCAGCCCCTTCCAGAAAATGATTTTCCCTTTGCTGTCTGTTACGATGGCGGGTACTTCCAGGCTGTCTCTCACCGAGTAAATGAAGGTGATAAACTCATCGTTTACATCGGCAATCTCCAGAATTTTCTTGTTGCTGAGCGCCCATACTTCGGCCCGGGTACGCTCTGCAGCCGATATTTTTTTGACGAGGTAATCGGTATACCAAAGCGAGGTACCCGCAATGATAAGGGCAAAAGCCAGGAGCAAAAATTTTGAAAACCTTTTTTGAGCGTAGGGATTCATGTTAGTTTAATAATTCTCCTTCCAAATCGACCCGTGCGTTAAAGGGCTGGAGATAGGTATCCAGTAAAATCGCGAATTCTTTGCGGCTGATCGCTCTTGCCGCTTCGTAATCAGAGCGAAATCCAAAAGTACTTTTCCAGCCCCGCTCAATTTCCCGTCTCAACTCTTCGCCGCGGGTAGCGGTATACATCAGCAGATTAATGGCTTCCTGAATACTTAATTTTTCGGAAGCATGGTCTGCAAACCAAATCTGACTGCGGCTGTAAAAACTTTTCATGGGCACTCTCAATGCACTTGTACCCAGGCTTTCTTCGGTTTGAAAATAAATCCCATCAGATTTTTGAACGAAACCGCTATTGAATATCCCACTTACTGCCAGATGCTGCATCTTGACGAAGCTTGTATCGCCGGGTAAGAGATCGCTCAGCGGATATAGGGAAGACCGATAGGTGAGCAATTCACTTTGAATGGTTCTGATATTAAGATTTTTGGTATTCGTATCAAAAAAAGCACAATAGGCTGCCGTGGCCCCCGCTGCCTGTCCGGCATGCATACTTGCAAGAGCAGATTCAACCTCAGGAAGCGCAAGAATGCGTTCTGTTTTTTCAGGAATGAAGGTCTTGATGGGTAAAATACTTACACTGTCTAAAACGGCTACACTGGTACGAAACAATTGACTTTTACTGTCAGGCCGGACGCCTCCTCCCGCAGGCGGACTGATTTGGAGGAGCCTTAGCAGCTGATGTCCCGACGAGGCATCCAATAACACCTCGCACTTGATTTTTTTTCCGTTTGCGAGCCGCACTTCCCAGCCTTTTCCGGCAGCTTTCAAACCACTTATCTTAGTTGACTGAACCAAGTTGAGTCGTTTCACCGTGTCGGCCATTTGCTTTAAGATCCGATCACCTTTTTCCGGCTCGATCAAAAAAAATTTGGCATTCGGCTTTTCATTTTGCGTACTATCCGCATAGTTTTTGGCAAATTCTGCCCAAATTCCATGGAAAAGAGTGGGATGGTTTGCCAATATTTTTTTGCCAGACCACGAAATTTTATCGTAAAGCAGGGTGGTTTTTACACCTGATCGTGCAGCCTGTATGGCCGCTGCAACCGCCCCGGAACCGTTTCCGTAAATCAAAACATCTGTTTTTAATGTTTGAGCAGCACTCGGCGCAAGCCCTGAAAGCAGAATAAACAGCAAAAACGATAAAATTCTCATACCCGATACAATTGTAGGTGAATTTAAGCTTTCTTTGATTAATTTAGGTCCTAACCAAGCACACCAAGATGGAAATTAACTTTAAAAACACACTTTATGTAAGCCTCATTGCATGTTCTTGCTTTCTGTTGGGCGCTCTGATGGGCTCAAAAACGGATGAGCAATCCATTAACATCGGGATGATCGGCCAGGCCTCTAAACTTTTAGGGCTGAGTTTTACGGAAGCTGAGTCAGACTCCATGATCACAGAGCTTGAAGATATCCGAAGAAACACGTTAGCCATTCGAAAAATAGCCTTGGATAACTCGGTAGCGCCTGCGCTCAATTTTAACCCCATTCCGGTTGGATACCAATTCCCAGATAAAAAATCCGGCTTTAAGCCTGGTCCTGTAGATCAGGTTTCGCTTCCGGTAAACAAAGACGACCTGGCTTTTTACAGCGTTCGTCAGCTCGCTGAATTGATTCGCAATAAAAAAATCACATCGGTAGCATTAACTCAATTTTTCATCGATCGGTTAAAAAAATACCAACCCAAATTACTCAATGTAGTAAGTTTTACCGAGGAGCGTGCCTTAAAGCAGGCGGCTCTTGCCGATGCAGAACTTAAAGCGGGCAAATACCGGGGATTGCTTCACGGCATTCCTTTTGGAGTAAAAGATCTGCTCGCCACCAAAGATTATAAAACTACCTGGGGCTCGGTTCCTTACAAAGATCAGCTGATTGAAACGGATGCCACCGTGGTGAAACGACTGGAAGCTGCCGGTGCCGTGTTAGTTGCCAAGCTAACCCTGGGTGAATTGGCCATGGGCGATGTTTGGTTCGGTGGAAAAACCCGCAATCCATGGGATCTGAACAGGGGGTCGAGTGGTTCTTCTGCGGGCTCATCTTCGGCAGTTTCGGCAGGTTGCCTGCCTTTTGCCATTGGATCAGAAACTCTGGGCTCTATTGTTTCTCCTTCTACCGAGTGTGGTGTAACCGGATTAAGGCCCAGCTTTGGCCGTATTTCGAAGCAGGGCGCCATGGCCCTTAGCTGGAGCATGGATAAACTGGGTCCGATTACCAGAACGGTTGAAGATTGTGCCCTGGTTTTTCAAGCGATCTATGGTCCAGATCAGGAGGATTTGAGTGTAATTGATGCTCCGTTTAATTACAATGGATCCGGTTCCTTGAAAGGCATGCGGATTGGATTTTTGGAGAAAGATTTTCAGAGAAAATACCCGAATCGTGTGAACGATTCCTTAACGCTGGTGAAACTAAAATCATTGGGTGCTGAGCTGGTTCCCATACAGCTTCCGACAATGCCGTATAATGATTTAGTGATCATACTTTCTGCCGAATGCGGTGCCGCCTTTCAAGACCTGGTCTTGAGCGGTAAAGATGATTTAATGGTGATGCAGAATAAAAACTCCTGGCCCAATACCTTCAGGGGAGCACAATTCATTTCTGCCCCAACCTACATCAATGCCAACCGGGTGAGGACTTTATTAATTCAGCAGCTGCATCAGCAATTAAAAGGACTTGATTTGTATATCTCGCCAAGCTTCGGACCAAACTTAACCGCTACCAACCTGAGCGGTCATCCGTCAGTGGTGTTGCCTAATGGATTCAATCCGAGAGGGTTGCCGGCCAGTATCACCTTTATGGGCCAGCTATTTGGCGAAGGTAAATTACTCCAGGCTGCACAAGCTTACCAGCAGGCTACCGATTTTCATAAAAAACATCCATCCCTAAACTATTAAGCATGAGTAGCAGCATTCAGGAAGTTTTCGAAGCCCAACGTGCACGAAGCATACAGTTGCGTGTAAGCACTGCCGAAGAACGAAGCGCTAAATTGATCAAACTGAAGTCAATCATTCAGGCTCGGGAGGAAGAGATCTATCAGGCGCTTTCGGAAGATCTCAGGAAGCCACTTTTTGAAGCGGCATTAACCGAAGTGTATTTTGTGTATGGTGAAATAGATTTTGCCCTGAAAAATCTCAATACCTGGATGAACCCCAAGAGGGTGAAGGCCACTCTGGCAAGCCTTTCCACCCGGAACCGAATTGTGTACGAACCCAAAGGAGTTTCCTTGATCATTTCTCCATGGAATTATCCCTTTCAGTTAATGATCTCGCCACTGGTTTCGGCAATCGCTGCTGGTAATTGTGCGATGTTAAAACCTTCCGAATTAAGTCCGGCTACCAGTAAGGTTTTGCATCAATTGGTCTCAGAAAATTTTGATCCTGCTGAGATTGCCTGTTTTGAGGGCGACGCCAACATAGCACAGCAGCTATTGGCTTTACCCTTTGATCATATTTTTTATACCGGCAGCACGCAGGTGGGTAAGTTGGTGATGGAAGCGGCCGCCAAAAACCTTAGTTCGGTTACGCTCGAACTTGGGGGTAAGTCGCCGGTGATTATCAGCGAAACAGCCAAACTGGAAAAAGCGGCCGAAAAAATTGTCTGGGGTAAATTCTTAAATGCAGGTCAAACTTGTATTGCACCCGATTATGTGTTGATCCCCGAACAACTTCTTGAAAGCTTTGTACAGCTGCTCAAGCAAAAAATTGAAAAACTCTATCAGCAAAATGGGCAGCTGAATAAGGAAGTTTATGGAAAGATTATCGGAAAAAAACATTTTGATCGTTTAAAAAAACTAACGGACGAAAGCGTAGATCAGGGTGCTCAAATACGCCTTGGCGGGAATTTCGAAGCGAGCGATCTTACCATTGAACCCACCGTGCTGAGCCAGGTGACTTGGGACTGTCCGCTGATGCAGGAGGAGATTTTTGGCCCCATATTGCCCATCATCCCCTATAAAAAACTTGAAGAAGCCATTCAGCAGGTAAATGCAAGGCCCAAACCGCTGGCTTTGTATGTTTTTGGCGATCGCTCCACAGCCGATACGGTCATTAAACATACTTCTGCGGGCGGAACGGCCGTTAATGATGTATTGATTCACCTTAGCAATCCGCATTTACCTTTTGGTGGAATTGGTCAGAGCGGTAGTGGCAGTTGCCACGGTTTTTACGGGTTTAAGGCATTTTCGCACGAACGTTCGGTGTTGTATCAGAGTGCAGTAGATTTTAACCAGATGGTGTATCCGCCATTCAATATGGGTTTATTGAAATGGCTTAAAAAACTATTTTAAGTATGAACTCAACAGAACTTGAACAGTTAAAATACCCGATCGGGAAGTTTCAATTTGATGCAACAGCAGGTGATGCTCAAGTTCAGCATTGGATTGCAGCGCTCGAAACTCTTCCTGTAGAATTAAGGACGGTGGTAGAAGGCTTGAGCGAGGAAGAATTGAATACAAGCTACCGGCCGGGTGGCTGGACCCTCAGGCAGGTAGTTCATCATTTGGCCGACAGTCATGCCAATGCTTATACCCGGTTTAAACTTACTTATACAGAAGAACATCCCCACATCAGACCCTATTCTGAAGCAGACTGGGCCGAATGTGAGGATGCTAAATCTGCTCCTGTTACAGATTCACTAAATTTGATCGATGCCCTGCATCGCCGGCTGGTACTATTCCTCAAAACACTAAAGTTTGAAGATTTTGAACGAACCTATTTTCATCCGGAACACCAAAAAACCTTTACGCTCAAATACCTCTTGGGTTTATATGCCTGGCATGGCGTACACCACCTGGCACACCTTACCAACACGATCAAGAAATGAGATCAGGTTTAAAACACATTGTATAAATTGTACTCCATGCGGATCAAATACATATTTTTTCCGTTCCGAGTCATATTTCCCCAAAGCTGAAAACGCTGCGATACATCGATTCGTAAATTACTGTTGATGATAAATTGTACAGCCGGTGCAACATCCATCAGGTTTTCATTTCTTCCCAGATTTTTTTTACCCAAGAATTCAAGATATACATTGACGTTGGTTTGTGTGTAGTCACGATAAACCTTCGGGTACGTTAGTAATCCGGCAGAAAATGTATAACCGATGCTTTCAGCTGCCAGCGAGCTCGGAAAGAGATTTGCCCCCCGGTTATCGAGAGCCTTGTTGTAATTTATCGATCCTGACAGGGCCAGCTTGTGCAATAACTGCGTAAATACTACCCCTGTCTGCCATCCGCTGTTGTTTCCTTCCAGGTTAATTTCCTGAAAATCAATGGGATTATTACTAGCGGAATACTTAGCATAAACCGCTCCCCGGAAGTGTCGGTTTGTACTGTCGATGCTTAAAAACCGGTACTTTGCATAGGTACTCCAGCCCTCTAACTTGTATGAATTCTGAAAGAAATTAGAGAGATACGCAGAAGCGTGTACCATCAGGTTTTTATTTACACCGTACATCAGTTCCGGAATGGTCCGGCTTTGGTAGCCATTCTGAAAACCGCCCTCCTGCGTCATTCGAATGGCAAGACCATTCTTAGGCATATTACTGGCCGGTTCGGTGGCTACATAAAGCTCTTGTGCAGCAGTATTGAGGCCTGCCAGAAGCAGGCTCAGCAAAAAGAAAATCCTTTTCATTTTTTAAAGCGTAACGTGATAAGTACGTGTTTTTCCCATTACACCGCTCCGATAACACTCAAAGCTGGTTTTGGCAGCCCGTTTCTTGAAATCGCCGGCTGGAATAAAATCCTTATCCAATACGGTTAGTCGAATCGGGCCATCCAATGTTTTTTCAGACACATCCATGAAGTGATATTTGTTTCCGGCATAGGTAAAATGAAAATCGTTGCTGATTTTCTGCTGATCGAAATTAAAAATGGCAACCAGTTTACTCACCGAGAATCCGGCATCCTTCACTTTTTTCTTGATCAGATCCAACTGAACAGATTTGTCTTTCTTAAAGCTGACCAAATACACGTTTTTGTTTAGATCAGGCTTTACTTCTGCAACAAAATCTAAGGTTTTAATGGCTTTTTCTGTGGCCAGTTGGCACATAGAGCAGGTTAATCCACTTACCTGAACTTCGGCTTTTACGAATTGAGCCTTGGCTGTTATTCCCAACAGCATTACAATGGCAACTGCCATGCATACTTTTACTATTTTCATAATACTATTTTAAAATTTGATGTAATGAATACAGATGCTTGTTCATCTGTTTGTAGACAGCGATCAAAGCTGTATCATCAAATTCTAAAAACGCGGAGCTGTAAATGAATAGGAATGGCGCCCGGCGGGGGTTTAATTAAACTATAAATACCCGCTTCCGGATTTATTGATTGCTGATTAGAACACCTGGCCCAAATCGCAGGCTTGATGGCCTCAGATTGCGGAAGGCCAGGCACCTTCACTAAACTCACCGATTCGTGCTGATCGCTTACTTTGATTACGATGGCCTGATTCTTACAACAATTATCTGTCTCGCCTTCTTTTTGAGTGCAACATGACTTGATGCTTCTTGAATTTAGCTGAACCTTTTCCAGTTTGTTGCCACAGAAATGTAGATTCATGGCCAAGCCGGAAGATAGACTCAGGTAAAAGACAGCGATACAGGATATGATGATTTTCTTCAACACCTTACAAAGATAGGGATTCCCACTAAATCACACCAAATACGAGTAGCCCACCCTTATCCAACTTGCTTTTTTGCTTCCTCTTTCATCTTTTCATTCGCCACGATCACTATTTCTACCCGCCGGTTTTTAGATCTTCCTTCTTCGGTAGTATTATCGGCAATCGGTTCCAGTTCACCTTTACCCTGTACATTTAAGCGATGTGAAAGAATCCCCTGATTGGCGGCAAATTCTTTAACGGATTCTGCTCTTTTAGCCGACAGGCGGTTATTGTAGTCGTCGCTGCCGGTATTGTCGGTATGACCAATGATTAAGACATTGGTTTCCGGATTTTCTTTGAGAGATTTGGCTAAGTTTTGGATGTTGGTGATGGCGGCAGGTTTTAATTCTGATTTATTCACATCGAACAAGATACCCGAGTCAAACTTTACGATGATTCCTTCGCCTTCGCGGATGATTTCCGCACCGGGGATACTTTGTTTCAACTGTTCTGCCTGACGATCCATGCTCCGGCCAATCAACGCCCCGGCCGTACCACCAATGGCGCCGCCCAAAATGGCACCCACGGCCGTATTCCCAGCTTTTTTACCAATTAAGGCTCCAATAGTTCCCCCGGTTGCGGCCCCAATGGCTGCACCTTTTTGAGTTTTGGTAAGACTTGAGCAGGCCTGAAAAATGCTCAGGCTCATAGCAGCCATCAAGCCGATTGCTGCTATTTTTTTACGATTGATTTGATTCATATGACTTTTTTTATGCTTGTTTTAGGTCAAAATTTATGCCAAGGGCCAAAAACCATCAGCTTTTCACGATATTCAACGTATGAATCGCACAAATAGTGTAAGTATTTTAGGGTGTGGTTGGCTGGGCTTTCCTCTGGCCGAGCAATTGATCAAACTGGGTTACCGGGTGAAGGGATCGACTACCCGGCACGAACAATTCCCTCAATTTAGGGAAGCCGCTATACAACCCTATCTCCTTCGTTTTGATCAGCCGGATACCCTCCATAATTTTCAGGACTTTATTGATTCAGATGTATTGATCATTGCGGTCCCTCCGGGAAACACACCCGAGAAACAGGATTCCTACCTCCAGTTTTTTCGATCGCTTGAGGAGCGACTTGCACTTGCTGATCAAATCCGTCAAGTCATGTATGTAAGTTCCACCTCGGTGTATGGCGAACCCAATCAAGTGGTAAATGAAAACTTCGTTACAGAAGATCCTTTAGTTACAGGAAATGTATTACTTTCTGTGGAACAGACAATTCAGGCACTTCCAATGTCCAGCTGTATTATTAGAGCCGGCGGTTTAATTGGTCCGGGAAGACATCCCGGTAGGTTTTTCGCCGGGCGTCAACAAGTACCCAACGGATTGGCGCCCGTAAACCTTATTCATTTGCAGGATGTAATGGGTATCATGATACAGGCCATGACGCAGGGTTATGAGGGAATACTGAATGCCTGTGCCCCGACGCATCCCAGTCGCAGCGATTTTTATACCCTGGCTGCTGAGCAAGCGGGCTTGGCTCGTCCGGAGTTTATCCCCGAAATCGTAGATTGGAAGCAAGTAGAATCGGTACATCTCCAACAAATTGGCTATACTTTTAGTTATCCCGATCTGCTTAATTCTCAGCTTTTCCAATCCTTGTAATTTAATTACTTCTGGTTATAGTAACTAATAGTTTAATTAAAATAATTTACATAAAGATTAATATAGCCGTATAATTGATTATTTTTGTGTCGGGAGATTTTAGCCAAACGCCCGTGTTTAATGGTGATACCACAACGACATTTAGAACGAAAATGGTCATATTCTAACCTATTTGGTTTGCTGTTGGGTTTATTGATCGGCCATTGTATCATTCTGTTTACCACTCTTTTTACCGGCAATGCCATCGATTTAAAGGTAAGTGCCAGGGTCTTACTATTTAGTGTATTGATCTCCGTTTCGGTAGCGAATTCGGTATCGATTATGGGAAAGTATCTGATCCGTACATTTTCAGACTATCGAATGATTATTGCCGGATTTTACCTCACTTGTTTAATGGGAATGATATTGGGTACCGAACTGGCTTTTATGATTTTGGCTGTGGGATTCGATGTACATTATTCGTGGATGGTACATCTGAAACAATTGGGTATTAATGCCCTCGTTTTACTCATCGTATGTACCACCGTGATCATTTATGAATGGCAGAAAACACGTCATCAGATTAATTCGATTAATCAGGAGGTGGAGTTTGTGAGATTGGCCCGCTTAAAAAAGCAGGCCCAGCTTCAAACCATTCAGGCAAAAGTGAGTCCTCATTTTCTGTATAATTCATTAAATGCTATTGCCGGCTTGATCACGCAGGATGGTGCTAAGGCAGAGTCGATGACCTTAAAGTTAGCACACTTGTACCGCTACAGCGTGAGTCAATCGGGCGATCATTTTTCGAGCATTGAGGAAGAACTCAATGTGGTGAAAAACTATCTTGAAATTGAACAGGTACGCTTTGGTAAGCGATTTAAATTCGATATGGTTTGCGATCCCTCGCTTTATGAACTCCAAATTCCGCGGTTTTTGTTTCAGCCGCTGTTGGAGAATGCCGTAAAACACGGTCTTTCCAGTTCGAGTGGTGCAGCCTTGGTAAAACTTGAGATCCGTTTAGATCAAGCTAATTTAGATATTGCCATTTTCGATAATGGACATCCATTTCCGATCGATATCCATTCCGGCTACGGCTTTAAAAGCACCTATGATAAGTTAAAATTACTTTACGGGAGCGATTACCAGATCAGATTGATCAATTATCCCGAAAAACACATTGGCATTTTCTTGCCTGCCAAAACTGCAATTGAACATGCTGAATTAACCCCTAAAAACGGATGATATGATTTTACCCAGAAAGCTTTTTCATGTTCATTGGCAGTATATTTTTGCCAATACCTGCATCGCAGGGCTTATGACCGGATTGGCCGTGGCTTCCTTTCATGCGGTGGTATATGGAATTTCTTTTATGGCTTTCTGGGGAATCCTCCTGTTCAGTTTATTCCATGCATTTGCCATGGCCTACACCATTTCATTATATACAGAAGTGTTAAACCATAAAATTTCCTGTAAATGGATCAAGGTTCCGGCTCTGTGTTTATTGGGTTTAGTCGGAACGGTTGCAGCCACCGAACTATCCTATTTTTTGTATGCGCAAATTTTTAATGAGGTTTATTGGTTTCTTCAGCACGGCAATCAAATTTTGATCAATTACAGCATTTCTATCATTGCCAGTGCGGTTGTTTTATTATATGAGTCGCAACGAATTACCTACAGTAATCAGTTTCACAAAAAAGAGATCGAGATCCTCAAATTAAAACAACTTAAAATGAAGGAAGAACTGGAAGCGATCCAGTCTACCATCAACCCACACTTTTTATATAATTCATTAAATACCATTGCAGCACTCGTGTACGACCAGGCTACGCTCGCAGAAGACCTTACCTTAAAGCTTTCTAAACTATTCCGTTACAGCATCAATTACGGCCAGCAAAATTTTTCGAGTATTCAGGACGAGCTGGAAATGGTGAGCGTGTACCTGGACATAGAAAAAATCAGATTGGGAGACCGGTTGAGTTTTAAGATCAGTGTTCCTCCTGGTTTAAAGAAACAATTCATCCCAAGATTTTTGCTTCAGCCCCTCGTAGAAAATGCACTGCGACACGGGCTCATCGACTTGGCACAGGAAGGTGAAATCGAAATCAGCATCCAATCTAAGGGGAAAAATCTCGTCATCGGTATTTATGATAATGGGAAAGCTTTTCCACAACAAGTGGTCAGCGGGCAGGGCTTCCAAAGCACCTATGAAAAGTTGGAATTATTGTATCCCAAACAATATGAGTTTAAACTGATCACCAAGCCCAAGAAGCAGGTGTATTTATTGGTGCCTCAAAAACATACATCGGGCAGTTTAGATTTAATTCAGGGTGCTGAAAATTACCCAAGTATTAAAT
>JBEDFI010000018.1:0-16661 GCA_041175245.1 Bacteroidota bacterium | reverse complement strand
TTATCAAAAATATTTTTGACATTTTAAGATTTGAGGCTCAATTTTTTAAGTATTTGCTCATTTTTTTTGGCAGCCTTTTGTTTTTTGAGAATTGCTTGTTTGCGCAATTTAACTTTTTCTGCTTTTAATAAAGCCGTTTCGGTATGTTGTTGTTGGTAGTATTTGCAAAACCAGTTAAGAGGGCACTGTTCGCATTTCGGAGTACGGGCCAGGCAAGTATAGCGTCCATGTAAAATGAGCCAGTGATGGGCTACATGTATCTTGTCGCTCGGTAAATACTTTACCAGTTGCTTCTCAACGGCAAGGGGTGTTTTGGCATTTCTGGTTAAGCCCAGACGATTAGCTACCCTAAACACATGTGTATCTACCGCCATGGCCGGTGCCTGGTAGATGACCGATGCAATTACGTTGGCTGTTTTTCGGCCTACACCTGGTAATTTTTGTAAATCTTCTACTTTTTCCGGTACCTCGGCGCCGAAGTCATGTACCAGCATGCGGGCCATTCCCACTAAATGTTTTGCCTTATTGTTTGGATAACTTACCGAGCGGATATACCCGAACACTTCATCTGAGGTACTTTGAGCAAGACTTTGCGCATCCGGGAAACGTTCAAATAGTTTCGGAGTAACTTGATTGATTCGTTTATCAGTACATTGGGCCGATAAAATAACGGCAACCAATAGTTCGTAAGGGTTGGAGTAATGCAGCTCTGTTTCTGCATTGGGCTGGTGCTTTGAAAAATGATCAACAAATGCCTGGTACCGTTCCTTCATGAGCATGGTCAAATATAAGCAGGAAAGCCCTATTCCACTCAATTATAACAGAGAAGCATGTTGTAAATTTTTTTCGATGGTCGATTTTTGAGGTTCCCGGATCAGTGCGTTCAAATCAGCAAGGATGCACTGTAGAATTTCTTGCTCATCCTGTAGCATAAAATCCTCCTTTAACTCTTCCGAAGAATCACTTATTAAGCTGTAATCGGAAGGAATAATCACTTTAGGCATGAGCATTTAAGTTTCTTAAAAAACGTACATACAGGCCATAATATTTTACAGCCCACTATTTTTTAAGAAATAATTTAGCTCAAGTCCTCAATACCAGCTCCTTAGTGTGCATCATTTTCCGCAAATTGTTGAGTGCATACCGCATTCTTCCCAAGGCTGTATTGATGCTTACTCCGGTAATATCAGAAATTTCCTTAAAGCTCATCTCACCATAATGACGCATAATAAGAACTTCTTTTTGCTCAGAAGGAAGTAGCTGAATCAATCTTTTTAAGTCGGTGTAACTCTGCTCTTTTACCATCTTGGCTTCGATGGGCTCATCATAAAATTTAAGTACATCGAAAATGTCAAATCCATCCATATTAATGATTTGAGGACTTCTTTTTTCTTTTCTGAAATGATCAATAACCAAATTGTGCGCAATCCGGATCACCCAGGGCAGAAATTTCCCTTCTTCGTTGTATTTTCCCCCTTTCAGATTATTTACTACCTTAATAAAGGTTTCCTGAAACAGGTCCTCGGCCAAATAAGTATCTTTTACCAAAAGATAAATCGATGTATAAACCTTTGACTGGTGCCGTCTGATTAGCTCTTCTAAACTCGGCTGATGACCTCTGATAAAACTGCGAACCAATTCCTGGTCGGTTTTCAGTTGAAGTGTGGTGGCTTGGCTCATATGATTTTTTGATTTAGGTGATGGATCAATTTTTTTTGATGACAGGTTCACAATTCCCACTTCTCCATTTTTTATTTTTGATTTAAGCATATTGATATCAACCAATTATTCTGCCAATATCAAAGAAATGACACCGTACATACCAGATAGAACCGACGATAGACGTATTTTAGCCGACGAAATGCATTATATGCCGATGAATGGTTTTTGGTATTTCAGAAAATGATCCATTTTAGAGAAAACTGATGAGCGAAGAAGCAGTTAAAGATTCCAGGAAGTTCATTGTGATTAAGGGGGCTCGGGTACACAACCTAAAGAATATAGATGTGGCCATCCCGAAGAACCAATTGGTGGTAATTACGGGCATGTCTGGTTCCGGAAAATCATCTTTGGCTTTTGATACCCTATATGCTGAAGGGCAGCGCCGCTATGTGGAAAGCCTTTCTGCCTATGCCCGCCAGTTTATGGGCAGAATGAACAAACCGGAGGTCGATTATATTAAAGGAATCGCTCCGGCCATTGCCATCGAACAAAAGGTAATCACAAGCAACCCAAGGTCTACGGTGGGTACCTCTACCGAAATTTATGATTATTTAAAATTGCTCTATTCCCGGATTGGTAAAACCATTTCGCCGGTATCGGGGGTACAGGTAAGAAAAGATACGGTTACAGATGTGGTGAACGTATTCAATGCCCTGCCCGAGGGGAGTACGGCAACGATACTCTGTCCGCTGCATCCGCATAATAACCGCAGTCTGAAAGAAGAGCTGGCTGTATTGCTTCAGAAAGGATTTCTTCGGGTTGTTTATCAGCATCAGCTTCGAAAAATTGAAGAATTGTTAGAAGATGCTGCACTTGCAGAAGAAAAATTACTCGATCATCATACTATTCAAATTGTAATCGATCGCATAAGCGTGAGTTATGAGGAAGAGACGCAAAGTCGGGTGGCCGATTCGGTGCAAACGGCCTATTTTGAAGGGAAGGGTGACTGTATTTTGGAAATAGACGGTCGGCAGCAAGTATTTAGCGATCGATTTGAGGCCGATGGGATGAAATTTGAAGAACCGAGTCCGAATTTTTTCAGCTTCAACAATCCCTACGGAGCCTGTAAACGCTGTGAGGGGTATGGAAAAATCATGGGTATTGATGAAGATCTCGTAGTTCCGGATAAAAGTAAATCGGTGTACGATGGAGCCATTGCTCCCTGGAGGGGAGAGAAGATGCGGGAATGGCTTGATCAATTGGTTAAAAACGCTTTAAAATTCGATTTCCCGATTCACCGACCCTACGCTCAGTTGAGTGCTGAACAGCAAAAAATCTTATGGGTCGGCAATCAATATTTTAAGGGGCTTAACGAATTTTTTAAGTATCTCGAAGAGCAAACCTATAAGATTCAATATCGGGTGATGTTATCCCGCTACCGGGGTAAAACCAATTGTCCCGATTGCAAAGGCAGCCGCCTGCGTCCGGATGCCGCTTTTGTAAAAATTGACGGAAAGTCTATCACCGATGTGGTACTCATGCCACTTAATCAGGCCTTAGCCTTTTTCAAAAACCTCGATTTAGCAGCTCACGAGCAGCAAATTGCCAAACGGTTGTTGATGGAGATTACCAACCGTATTCAATTTTTGAATGATGTAGGTCTCGCTTATCTGACCCTAAACCGTTTATCCAATACCCTTTCGGGAGGAGAATCGCAACGCATCAATCTGGCGACCTCTCTGGGCAGCTCGCTGGTGGGGTCGATTTATGTATTGGACGAACCCAGCATCGGACTGCATCCAAGAGACACGAATCGATTAATCGGTGTGTTGAAATCATTAAGAGATGTAGGGAATACCGTTTTGGTGGTTGAGCATGAAGAGGAAATGATGCGTGCTGCAGATCATATTTTAGACATTGGTCCCTATGCCGGTACCCATGGTGGAGAATTGGTTTTTGATGGCACGTTTGATGAGATCCTCCAGCATCCACAGAGCCTCACCGGCAAATACCTGAGTGGTGAAGAGCAAATTCACATTCCGGCACAGCGCCGCAAGTGGAGCAGCTACATCGAAATTAAGGGTGCCCGGGAGAACAACCTTAAAAACATGGATATTAAGTTTCCACTGCATACTTTAACGGTGGTCAGCGGAGTGTCGGGATCAGGGAAAACCTCCTTGGTGAAAAGAATTTTATACCCTGCCTTGCAAAAGGCAATTGGCAATTATTCAGGCGAGCAAACCGGGGTGTACGATAGTTTGGAGGGAGATTATTCGAGCATTGAACAAGTTGAGCTGGTCGATCAAAATCCGATTGGCCGCTCCTCCCGATCCAATCCGGTTACCTATGTGAAGGCCTGGGACGAGATCCGGAATTTGATGGCTTCACAAGCGCCAGCGAAGGCCTCAGGTTTAAAACCCTCTGCGTTTTCTTTCAATGTGGAAGGAGGACGTTGCGATGTTTGTCAGGGTGAGGGTGAGGTAAAAGTAGAGATGCAGTTTATGGCAGACATCTTTTTACCATGTGAATCTTGCGGGGGAAAACGTTTCAAACAACATGTGCTCGAAATCACCTATCAGGATAAAAACGTGGCAGATATTTTGGAGCTTACCATTGATGAGGCGCTTAACTTTTTTGCTAATGAACCTAAGATTGTGGCCCGTTTACAGCCGTTGGTGGATGTTGGCTTAGGGTATGTGCACTTGGGACAGTCTTCCAATACTTTGTCGGGCGGTGAAGCGCAACGTATTAAACTCGCTTCTTTCCTGGTTAAGGGCAATCAGGCGAAGCAAACCTTGTTTGTGTTTGATGAACCCACTACCGGGCTGCATTTCCACGATATCAAGAAATTATTGACCTCTTTTGATGCCCTTATCAACCAGGGAAATTCCATTTTAGTGATTGAGCACAACATGGATGTGATTAAATGTGCCGATTGGGTAATTGACATCGGTCCGGAGGGTGGCGATGCAGGTGGTCAACTTGTATTTGAAGGCACTCCCGAAGGGCTCATTGAGCAATCTAATTCGTATACAGGCCGATATTTAAAGGAGCGGATGCTACCCGCAAAATAAACGGAGCAGTTTGGTGGAGGTCGGCAATTTTAGCATCTTTGAAACTGTCCTGTCTTCAGTTTTTCGTATTATATGTTCATTTTAACATTTCTGATTGGGTTTTTGATGAATTTTGTGGGATATATTCCGCTCGGAAATATTAATCTTACCGTGGTGCAAATGGCCATTAATCGGGGCATGAAGCAGGTGATGTATTTCTTGGTTTCTTTCTCCTTGGTTGAGTTGGTATTCACGTTTGGCATCATGAAATTCGCAGCCTGGTTTAGCAGTAGAGCCAACCTGTTGAATCTCCTAGACTGGATCTTAATTATGGTTTTTTTGGTAATGGGCACCCTGACCTGGCGGAATCACCAAAAGCCTCCCAAAACTGATTTTTCAAAAAAGGACAGTATTAAATTCGGCATCCTTTTAGGATTTTTAAACCCCATGCAGGTACCCTTCTGGCTGATTGGCGGAACTTACGTGATTTCTAAAGGCTGGATTATGACGGGCAATACCGCACTCGTTATTTTTAGCATCGGTTCTGCTTTTGGTTCTTTTCTTTGTCTGTATGCCTTTGCTCATTTTGCCAGGTACATTCAAACTAAGTTTTCGCTAAGCAGTCAGTTTATCAATAAGAGTATCGCCATCTTATTGTTCTCCCTGGCGTTTTACCACGTTGGCAAATTGCTCTATATCTGGTTGGTTTAAAAATTTAGCAGCTTCAAAGAAGCTCTTTGATCACGACCCAACTGCTCTTTAAGTTCATCCAGGGAATTGAACTTTTGATCTTCCCTGATAAAATGCAGAAAATCCAGGCGAATGACTTCGCCGTAAATTTCACGGTTAAAGTCAAAAATATTCACTTCAATATTTCTGCTCATCCCGTTTACCGTAGGTCGGTGGCCAATGTAAGCCATTCCTCCGTACATCACCTCGCCAACTTGCACGTTAACCGCATAAATTCCGTCGGCAGGAATGAGTTTAAAACTTTCCTCCACAAACAGATTGGCGGTGGGGTAACCCAGTGTTCTTCCAATCTGATCGCCGCGAATTACTTTTCCATGCAGACAAAACGGATGACCTAAAAAATGATGTGCGGTTTCTACCTCACCTTTTAAAACCGCTTCTCTGATTTTGGTTGAACTTACCGCAACTTGCTCCACATCTTGCTCGGGAATTACTTCTAGCTCAAATCCATAAATCTTACCCAGTCTTTCTAGTTCTTCAATTCCGCCTTCCCTGTTTTTACCAAAGCGATGATCGTATCCAATAATTAGTTTCCGGGTGCCGATCTTGCCGACCAAAATTTCCTTCACATATTCTTCGGGAGATAAATTCGAAAAATCTCTGGTAAAGGGAGTAATAATCAGGTGATCGATTCCTAATTTTTCGAGTAATTCCGTTTTCTCTACAATAGTGGTGATGAGTTTCAGCTTTTGATCTTCCGGATGAAGAATCATCCGCGGATGCGGAAAAAAAGTGAGTATTACCGATTCGCCACCGATTGATTTTGCACTGTCTATGATACTCTTAATGATCTTTTGATGTCCGATATGCACCCCATCAAAGGTACCGATGGTGACCACGGCATTTTTTACGGGAGAAAAAGATTGAATATCGGTATAGGTTTTCATGATGGACACCGGCAAAATTAAGCTATTCCGCTGGTTTCTTTCAATTGTCTGATATGATTGACCAGTTGCATCACTTCAAAGGCGTCTTTCAACTGGAGATTTCCACTTTTGGTCCGGCATAATGCAGACAGATAAGCACCGCAGCCAAGGCTCATGCCAAAATCATGGGCAAGAGAGCGGATATAGGTTCCTTTACTGCATACTATCCGGAAATCTACTTCCGGGAGGGCAATTCGGGTAATTTCAAATTCGCTAATATGTACCTGGCGTGCTTTTAGCTCAACTTCTTCGCCACGGCGGGCTTTCAGGTAGAGTCGTTCGCCATCCACTTTTACGGCAGAGTGTGCCGGCGGGAATTGCTCCAGGGCGCCGATAAATTGCTTGCTGGTGTCATGGATTAGTACTTCGGTCAGGTGATCGGTTGTGGACTGGTGCTCCACGGCAGTTTCAAGATCATACGAGGCGGTGGTAGCGCCCAATGTAAAGGTGCCGGTGTATTCTTTTTCCTGAGCCTGAAAACCATCGATCTGTTTGGTCATTTTGCCCGTGCAAACAATCAAGAGTCCCGTAGCCAGGGGATCAAGCGTGCCGGCATGGCCTACCTTCAGTTTGAGAGGTTTCAGGCTATTTCTGATCTTACCCACCACATCAAAACTGGTCCATCGATACGGTTTATTGATGAGCAAAACTTCGCCTTCGGCAAAATTAAAAGCTGGGAAATCAGGTTCGGTGTTCATTTATACTACCTTTAAATCGTAGCCACCCACTAACAAAGCCAAAATAAGTGCACCCACAATAATGCGGTACCAGCCAAAGAGCCTGAAGCCATTTTTTTGCAAGAAACTAATAAAAAATTTGATAGCCAGCATGGCTACTATGAAAGCCACCAGATTCCCAATTGCTAATAATTTAAGTTCTTCAGCATTGATGTTGTAGCCATCCTGATAAAAATCATACAGCTTTTTTAAAGTTGCACCAAACATGGTTGGGATCGCCAGAAAAAAGGAAAATTCGGCGGCTATTTGTCTGGATAGTTGCTGGCTCATGCCTCCAACAATGCTTGCCGCAGAGCGAGAAGTGCCTGGAATCATGGACAGACATTGAAACAAACCAATTTTAAATGCCGTAGCATAGGTGATGTCATCGGTTTGTTTAATATGATCTTTTTTAAACCATTTATCCACAAATAATAAAATCACCCCCCCGATTAATAATGCAAGTGCTACTCCCAGAGGGCTTTCCAACAGTTGATCAATTTTATCGCTGAACAGCATCCCGAAGAAAACTGCCGGGATAAAAGCGATAATTAGTTTATAATAGAAATCGAGGCGCTGAAAAAAACGCTTGAAATAAAGTACCAGTACCGACAAGATCGCTCCAAACTGAATGGCAACTGTAAACAGCTTAAGAAAGGCATTGCTCGTATCCATGCCCATCAGGCTGGATCCCAGGATCATGTGTCCGGTGGAAGAAATGGGTAAAAATTCGGTGATGCCTTCGATAATTGCCAGAATAATGGCTTCGAAAATTGTCATGCTTTCTTTTTCAGGATGGCAAAAAATCCGATGGCAAATCCGATAAGAACCACCAAAGGAGCCAGAACAATTTTGCGGAATTCGTAAATGTCGGTATCGCCAATCATCAGCCCAAAACCTGCAGCCACTACAATAATACTCAGCAGCATGAGTTGGTAATTTTTCTTCCCAAACACGAGTTGCTTGTCTGGATTTTCCTTTGGTTGATGCTTGGAGGATGCCATATTTAGTGTAATTCGTGAATTTTTAATCGTAGAAATCGGTTCACCGCAAACCAAGTGCTTAAACCGGAAATGACCACTCCGGCTAAGATGATGGCCGCCGCAACGCTTATAAACTGACTCCAATCTTTAAGTACACCGATTTCTGGTATTTCATTAATTACCAGATACATAATTAGTAGCATGAGTGCGATGGCTATTAAGCCGGCCACTAAGCCATGGACGATTCCGTAAATAATAAATGGTTTGCGAATAAATCCTTTGGTAGCACCAACCAATTGCATGCTTTTAATCAAAAAGCGCTGAGAAAAAATGGCCAGCCGAATGGTATTATTTATCAGGGTAATGGCAATGAGCAATAAAATCAATCCAAAGCTCAAAAAACCAATGCTGATTAATTTCACATTTTGGTTGATGGTATCAATCAATGATTTTTGATAAACCACTTCTTTAACCAGCTCATTTTTCTGCAAGTTGCTGGCCAGTTTTGTGATGACCGCATTATCGGCAAATTCAGCCTTTAACTGAACATCTAAAGAAGGAAGCAGGGGATTATAGCCCAGAAATTCCACAAAATCTTCCCCTAAATCTTTAGTCAGATTACGTGCAGCTTCTTCTTTGCTGATGTACTGACTGCTTAGCACTTCGGGATTGGCATTAACCAGTTTTTGAAGTTCCAGAATTTCTGACTCCTTGGTTCCTTCATTTACAATGATGTTCAGGACAATATTTTCCTTTACATAATTCGATAAATTTTGAGAGTGTACCAGGATCAGACCTAATAATCCACCCATCAACAAAACCAGTGAAATACTGATTACAGTGGAGAAACGGATGGTTTTATTCGGTTTTTGCGGAGTGTTGCTATCCATATGTTTGCTATGCTGCAATTAGATCTACGAAAGTAAATAATTAAAAGCTAAATTTCAGCATCGTTTGCCTAGCCACGAGCCGTAAGGCTGTCCTTTTTCTTTGTGTAAACAATCATTTGAAGCCTATTTTTAGTATTTTCGCGGTTTAACCCTAAGAATTAAATGGATTATCAGTATCGGGAAATAGAACAACGCTGGCAAAAATTTTGGGCTGCGAACCAGACCTACCGGGCAAGTAACCAAAGCAGTAAACCCAAATATTATGTGCTGGATATGTTTCCTTATCCATCTGGGGCGGGTTTGCACGTAGGCCATCCGCTCGGCTATATTGCCTCTGATATTTTTTCCCGTTACAAGCGTTTAAAAGGATTTAACGTATTGCACCCCATGGGCTACGATTCTTTCGGACTGCCTGCCGAGCAATACGCCATTCAAACCGGCCAGCATCCGGCCATTACTACCGAAGCAAATATCAATCGTTACCGTGAACAGCTGGATAATCTCGGTTTTTCGTTCGACTGGAGCCGTGAAGTACGCACCAGCGATCCGGACTATTATCGCTGGACGCAGTGGATTTTCATGCAATTGTTCAATTCCTGGTATAATGTGAGTACCGATAAAGCAGAGTCGGTTACACAATTAATGGCTCATTTTTCTGCCAAGGGCTCAGCAGGTATCAAGGCAGTTTCCGATGAAGATGTACTGAGTTTTACTGCTGATGAATGGAATGCACTTACTGAAGAGCAACAACAAACAGAACTTTTAAAATATCGCCTGGCTTATCTTAAAGAAAGCACCGTAAACTGGTGTCCGGCTTTGGGAACCGTGTTGGCGAATGATGAGGTAAAAGACGGATTTTCAGAGCGTGGCGGCCATCCGGTGGTGCAAAAGAAAATGATGCAGTGGAGTATGCGCATCACGGCCTATGCTGAGCGGTTACTGCAAGGGCTGGAGAGCATTGACTGGCCGGAACCTTTGAAAGAGATGCAGCGCAACTGGATCGGGAAAAGTGTGGGTGCATCAGTAAAGTTTGAGGTAGAAAGCCTCAAGGATTTCATCGAAGTCTTCACAACCAGAGTAGATACCATTTTTGGAGCCAGCTTTTTAGTATTGGCCCCTGAGCATGAATGGGTAACCCAATTAGCTACGCCTGAGCAAGAAAAAGAAGTGAAAGCGTATATCGAACAGACGCAGAAAAAATCGGAACTGGACCGTATGGCCGATACCAAAACCGTTTCCGGCGCTTTTACGGGTGCTTATGCTGTACATCCGTTTACCGGAAACCCGGTGCCGATCTGGATTGCCGATTATGTGTTGGCAGGCTACGGAACGGGTGCGGTGATGGGCGTGCCATCCGGCGATCAGCGTGACTGGTTGTTTGCTAAACATTTTGATCTGCCGATTGTACCGATTTCTGATGCACAAAAAGATTTAGACCAACAAGCTGATCCAACTAAAGAAGGCCGCTATATCAATTCTGATTTTATCAATGGTTTAAATTATCAAGATGCAGTCAATGCGTTAATTTTCAAACTGGAACAGAAAGGCCAGGGCAAGGCCAAGGTAAATTATCGCTTACGCGATGCCATTTTTGGTCGCCAGCGTTATTGGGGTGAACCGGTTCCGGTTTATTTTAAAAACGGGCTACCTTATCTCATCGATGAAAAAGAATTGCCTTTATTATTGCCCGAAGTAGATAAATATTTGCCTACCGAAAGCGGGGAGCCGCCACTGGGCCGTGCCACCGACTGGAAATACCAGCAGCAATACGAGTATGAACTGAGCACCATGCCGGGCTGGGCGGGTTCCAGCTGGTATTGGTACCGCTACATGGATGCTCAAAACCAGGGGGTATTTGCTTCGAAAGAAGCTATTGCTTATTGGAAAGATGTGGACTTGTATATTGGCGGTTCTGAACACGCCACCGGACATTTGCTCTACAGCCGTTTCTGGAATAAATTTTTGAAAGACCTGGGTGTTGTGGAAGTGGAAGAGCCTTTCAAAAAGCTGATCAATCAGGGAATGATACAAGGTCGTTCTAACTTTGTGTATCGACTTATCGATGAGGAGGGAAGAGGTACCAATACTTTTGTATCCTACGGATTGAAAGATCAGTATAAAACTGTGGCCATCCATGTGGATGTGAACATAGTGGAACAGGATATCCTGGACTTAGAAAAATTCAAAACCTTCCGTCCGGACTTTGCACATGCAGAATTCATATTGGAGAACGGTAAATACATCTGCGGACACGAGGTAGAGAAGATGTCGAAGTCGAAGTTCAATGTGGTGAATCCGGATGACATGGTGGAGCGTTATGGTGCTGATACCTTGCGTTTGTATGAAATGTTTTTGGGCCCGCTGGAGCAAAGTAAGCCCTGGAATACCAATGGTATTGAAGGCGTGTTCAAATTCTTGCGTAAGTTCTGGCGTTTGTTCCACGATGAGCAATTAAATTTTGTGGTTTCTGAGGAAGCACCAAGTAAGGCCGAACTGAAATCCTTGCATAAAATTATCAAGAAAGTGGAAGAAGATATCGATCGGTTCTCGTTCAATACCTCCGTTTCCAGCTTCATGATCTGCGTAAACGAACTCACCGATCTGAAATGTACTAAGCGCCAGATCCTAGAGCCGCTTACTATTGTCCTTTCGGCCTATGCACCGCATATTACCGAGGAACTATGGTCCCTGTTGGGCCATCAGCCGGGAAGTATCAGCTATGCTGCATATCCAATATTCAATCCGGATCACCTGGTGGAAGATGAGTTTGCTTATCCGGTTTCGGTGAATGGCAAAATGCGTATGAATTTGAATCTCCCTTTAAGTTTAGACCTTGCTGATATTGAGGCTGCTGTGCTTGCCAATGAAGATGTACAACGTTACCTCGAAGGTAAAACACCTAAAAAAGTGATCGTGGTAAAGGGCCGGATTGTAAACTTGGTCGTGTAATCGCTTTGTTACGCTAGGGCTGTAACAAAGTGCGCTCTTGTGCGCCTTACCATTAAACTATTAATCAATAAAATGAAACATCTTACCTTATTTTTTATCGGGATTTTACTGAGCTTTACCGGGTTTGCACAAATTCCCGGTGGCGGTGCTGCCACCATCACGGGTCGTATAAATGGTATTGTGATCGATTCTCTAACTCAAAAACCGGTAGACTATGCAACGGTGAGTTTAGGGCGTTCGGGTTCTACAAAAAACACGAACGGAGGCCTCACTGATGAAAAAGGGGCTTTTAAAATTGAAAATATTGCACCCGGTACCTACCGCATAACTATTAGTTTTCTGGGGTATCAAACCAAAATTATTGATCAAGTGAAAACTACCCTTCAAAAACCTGATCTTAATTTGGGCAGGATCATTTTATCTCCCAACATGAAGGCCTTGGGTGAAGTGGTGATTCAAGGGCAGGCTGCCGTGGTGGAAAATAAAATTGACCGTGTGGTTTACAATGCTGAACGTGACGTGACCATTGGGGGTGGAAACGCTACGGACGTGCTTCGAAAAGTTCCGCTGTTGTCGGTAGATATTGATGGAAATGTATCCTTGCGAGGCAGCCAAAACATTAGTGTATTGATCAATGGGAAACCTTCCGGATCCATGGCGAATAATATTGCCGATGCCTTGAAAATGATCCCCGCTGATCAGATCAAAAATGTGGAAGTAATTACCAGCCCATCAGCAAAATACGATGCAGAAGGTACCTCGGGTATCATCAATATCATCACCAAAAAACGGAATACCGAAGGGGTAAGCGGCAGTATTGGTGGAGGATTGGGTATTCGCCAAAATAATGGGAACGCAAATTTAAATATCAAAAAAGGACGTTTGGGTCTGACTGGAAATATTGGTGGAAATGGCTCATGGCCACAAATTAGCCGGGTTGCAGTGGATCGGTCGGATGCAAATGACGACCTCACGTTCATGCAGAGGAGTTCCAGCGAAACGTATCGCCTGGGATATCGTGGATCGGTAGGTTTAGATTATGATATCAATAATTTCAATACCATTACCTCCAGCCTCAATTTCAATCAAATGAAAAATAGTTTTTCGGGGGATGTGTTCTCTACTATTTACAGCGGGGCTAATCCGGTAGAAGCCAATAGTAGCACCGATCGGATCATGAAAATGAATGGGTTCGACTGGAGTACAGATTACACGCATAAATTCAAAAAAACGGGCCAGGAACTTTCTTTCGCCGGCCAGCTGACTCAAAATAAAAACATTCAGGATTATGCCACGCTCTACACGGGTGGGTTCAGGCCTAATGAAATTGGGGTGAACGATGCCAAAAATCAGGAAGTAACCGTACAGACGGATTACGTGCATCCCTTTAAAAATATGACCTTTGAAACAGGGGCTAAAGCCATCCTGAGAGACATCAGCAGTCCGACTCTGGTTCAACAGGAGATCAATGGTTCGTATCAACTCAATCCAAATTTGTCAAATACCTACGATTATATTCAGGATGTATTTGCTTCGTACGCTACTTTTTCATTCAGTTTAACGAAAAAGTATCAGGTTAAATTGGGTGGAAGAATGGAGCTGACCCGCATTCAGGGAAATCCGAATACTCCGCAGGCATTCAGTAATAATTATCAGAACTTCATTCCAAGTTTCGTGATCTCCAGATCACTTAAAAATTATCAAACCATCAAGTTGAGCTATAATCAACGGATACAGCGTCCAAGTTTATTTTTCTTAAATCCGTTTAGAAATACCGCCGATCCGCTCAATCAATCGGAGGGTAACCCAGCCTTGTCGCCAGAATTATCCCACAATGTGGAATTGGCGTACTCTACCTTTGTAAAAACCACCGTAATTAATGCTTCCATCTACTACCGCCAAACACGCAATATTATAGAGTCATTGATTGTACCGGCGGTCGATCCGGTTTCTCAGGCAAATATTTCTTTACAAACATTTAAAAATGTGGGAAGTAATAATTCGTTCGGGATGAATTTCTTTGGCTCGGTCAATCCGGTCCAAAAACTCACACTTCGGGGTAATGTGAATACCTTCACCTATAATGTATCTCCTAATCAAAGCAATTCAGGACTTACCTCGGCAACTACCAAGACCTACTTCATGTACAATGCATTTTTAAGCGCCAGTCTGAATTTAAAAGGAGGCTTTGCCGCTGAAACGTTCTTCATTCTCAATTCCCCTCGTCGTACTGCACAGGGTACTAACCCTTCATTCAACATGTGGAATATCGGCTTCAAGAAAGAGATCTTAAAGAAAAAAGGAACGATCGGTCTGAACGTGATCGATCCGTTTAACGAACGTAAAAATTTCAGATCGGAAATTAATAATACTTCGTTCAAACAAAACTCTAATTTCTCGGTTCCGTTCCGTTCGGTGGGAGTTAATTTCAGCTGGACGTTCGGTAAAATGAAATTCAATCAGGGACAACCCAGAAAAAAACGTGGGGTAAATAACGATGACCTGAAACAAGGGGAACAAGCTATTCAATAATAACTTGAATGATCTAAAGGAGGCCGGCCGGATAAACATCTGACCAGCCTTTTTGTTTTGCATTTTATCCTACAATATTGTCGGAATAGTGACCAAAAGGAACCGTTCGTCGGAAATTACCCCTAATTATAATTTTTTGGTTGGAAATTGGCTGATACTACACTAAAACCCCGGTATCATGAAATTTACAACCACTCTCCTCTTAAAGTATACTTTCATACTGTTGTTCAACCTAATGGTTTTTTCTAGTCAGGCTCAAACGGGTTTAGAGGGATTTAACTATCAAACGATTGTGAGAAACACCAATGGATCGCCGGTGTTGAATACCCCGATTCAGTTCCGTTTTACGATCGCAGATCAGGCCAATACCATACAATATCGTGAAACAGCTTTAATCACCACAAATGGCAGCGGCCTCGTCAACCATGTGGTGGGCAAAGGAGTAGTGGTTCAGGGTACTTTTGCCGGCATTCCCTTTCTGAATGCAAATCAAGTATTACAAGTGGAAGCGGACATGGATGGAGGGAATAATTTTCAGTCCATTGGGACGATGGTGTTGCGAACTGTACCCTACGCCCTGTTTGCTGCAAGTGGTAATCCGGGCCCCAAAGGTGACACCGGTGTTCAGGGGCCAAAGGGAGATACCGGGGCGACTGGCCCTGCTGGTAAGGGGATTGTAGCAATCCTGAACTTTGATGAACCCAATATTAACCAAATGAATCCTCCAACTAATGTAATACCCAATCTGCCGTCTTTGACACCCATTGTGCCCATCACCTGCAGAACCCAAAGCTATACCGCCGGCCCTGGTGAATATGCCCTGATCAATGCTCATGGTAGTGCGTATCTTAATAATGCTGTAAACGGCATACTAAACATCACGGTTGGGGTGAGCACCGATGCCGGTGCTAATTTTCTTCCTATTTCTACTAAGGCATTTGATACCATGACTGATGGCGCAGCGACTGCAGGAGTAAGTAAATACTATCCTTTAACCCCTGGCGTAAGTTATGTGTTTGGTACTATTTTCGAGTCTAGTGGATTGGTCACTGCCGATTTGCTGAAGTCAACTTGTAGCTGCACCGTAAATATTGTGAAGCAATAAAGCTGGTTTTATGCCAAATGCTTTCCTACTTTTGCAGGAAGCATGATGAACACTGAAAAAGAAGAATTACTGGAGCTGATAGCTCATAAATTACGTTTTTTAGAGAGCCCGGTTCAGTTTATCGGAGTTAATAACCTGGATCCATTAACCTATATAACTGAAAATTATCACGAACAGTTAAAACTTCGTAATCTTGCGACTGAAAATCTGGTCCGAATACCTGCAGAAGTAAATTTGATTATCATCAGGCTTGAGCGCCGGGATATTCCTCAAATGCTTGCTCAACTGCCTCAAATCTTGCAGATCGCTGGACTGCAGGAAAGCCTGGCCAACACCCAGGACAAGATTTTTTTGATCGATGATTCCGTATTTAGTTCTGCAACAGACTTGGAACAGCTGGAAATGTTGGCGGAAGTATTTTACCCTAGATTTTTTGCGTTCGGCTACGAAGGAAAAGCCTGGTTAAAACTCAATATATAAGCTTAAAAACTTATAAACTGCTCCATCTGCTGATCCGTAAATCTGACAGTATCTTCTTTCCATAATTCCCCTTCCACATTCAGCTCCTGATCGATGCCGGAAATGTGAATACGCAGTGAGAGTACGTTGAGGTGGATATAATGGCAAATGCCTGTAAAATGCTCTAAACCACGTACATTTCCATATTTCCCGGAAGACAGACCGACTAAAGTGGCTTTCTTTCCTTTAAAGCTTTCGGGAAATTTGCAGGCGTCGATGAATGTTTTGAGTACCCCCGGAAAACTACCGTTGTATTCAGGAATCACAAATAAAAACTTCTCGCTGGCACTCACCAGCTCCTGTATCTTTTGAAACTCTTGGCTTCTTTTTCCGTATAAATCAGAATCAATCAGGGTTGCAGGCAATTCTTTAAGATCCAGTATCTGAGTTTCGTATCCTCTTTTGGCCAGTTGTTTTTGATAATACCGGGTGAGTTTCAAGGTATTACTGTCTGGTCTGTTGGTGCCTGCAATTAGTGTGATCATGGTGGAAAATTATTTTTAGTAGACGTTGCTGATAAGCCGTTAAAATGAGTTTAATTTGTATATTAGTGGGTTATTAAACCTGATTTTGTAT
>JBEDFI010000017.1:0-17323 GCA_041175245.1 Bacteroidota bacterium | reverse complement strand
ATTTTGATATGCTACAGATTCCCTATACCAGCTGCGATGCGCTCACTTCGGCCATCAGCATGAATAAAGGCTATACCAAGGCGATTGTAAATGGCATCAAGGATCTGCATGTAGCAAAATCTTGTCAGTTTTTTGATAAAGATCCCGCGAATGCGGAAACCATAGAACAGCAATTGAAACTACCTTACTTTGTGAAACCGAACAATGGGGGTAGCAGCATTGGTATGAGTAAAGTGAAATCGGCTGAAGATATTCAGCAGGCTTTAGATAAGGCATTTGCCGAAGATACGCAGGTGCTGGTGGAGGAGTTTATTCAGGGTCGTGAATTTACGATTGGCGTTTATAAAGGAAGGAATGGCATTCAAGTGCTGCCGGCTACAGAGATCATCTCGTCTAAAGAATTTTTCGATTTTGAAGCCAAATACACGCCGGGTGTTTCGGAAGAGATTACTCCTGGCCGCATGAATGAGGAAGAACTTACCCGAGTTAATCAGATAGCCAGGGAGGTTTACCTGAAACTGAATTGCAGAGGCGTAGTGCGCATCGATTATATCTTGGAAGAGGGAACAGGGAATTTCTATTTCATTGAGATCAATACGGTTCCAGGTCAGTCAGAGAATTCAATCATTCCGCAGCAAGTGAGGGCCATTGGACGGAGCATCAAAGATTTCTACACAGAATTAATTGAAGTGATACTTTAACTCATCCTGTCTTACGAGCAATACGAAATTAGAAATGAAGTTCAAATCGAGTATTTCTCAATAATTTCTGGGCTTACCGCCGCACTGCGGCCCGTTTCTAAGTCGATCATCACATAGTCAAACCAGCCGTCGCATGAGATTTTATTCGTCTTTTTGTTGTGAATCTCGAAGATCACTTTGCAGCCTTTTGAATTGATTGCTGAAATACCGGTATACACCACAAATTGATCCCCCAAACCCAAGGCACGTTTATAATCTACATGGGCTGTTTTCACTACCCAGCCATACCCCATATCCATAAACTCTTTCATGGGCATGCCATAACAACGTTCCATCTGATCGTAACGAGCGGCCAGCACGTAATCAAAATAGGTGCTGTTGTGTACATGATTAAACATGTCGATATCGTCGGGGCGAACATTAAATTCGCTGCTGAAAACGCTTAGTCCGGAAGGGTTCTTCATCCTGCAAAGCTATTCCGATTATTTTAAATTGCCAATTTGTTGTGTGTATTGATCTAATTACCTAACTTTGCAGCAATTAATAGAATGTTTAACGCTTTAATATTATTCAAGTAATGTATTTAAGTAACGAATTTAAATCAGCCATTTTTGCTAAACATGGCAAATCTGCAACCGATACCGGTTCTGCTGAAGGCCAGGTAGCTTTATTTACAGCCCGTATTGCTCACTTAACCGGACACCTAAAAAAGAACAAAAAAGATTTCTCTACTCAATTGTCCCTCCAAAAATTAGTAGGTAAACGTAGAGCGATCTTAGCGTATTTATACAAAAAGGATATTGAGAGATATCGTGCTATTATCAAAGCACTCGAGTTAAGAGACATTATTAAGTAATCTTAACCCAAATTGAAAAGCCATCTCACTAGGGGATGGCTTTTTTGATTGAAACAACTAAAACAACTATATCAGGCACATTCAAAAGAGGAAAAATGTGTCGTAATTAAAACAACATGAATCCAATTAAAAAAACCTTCGACATCGGCGATGGCCGCATGATCGAAATTGAAACCGGAAAATTAGCCAAACAGGCTGATGGTTCCGTAGTCGTAAAAATGGGAGACACCATGCTTTTGGCAACGGTTGTAAGCTCTCAAACTGCAAAAGAAGGCGTAGATTTCTTGCCTTTATCTGTTGATTACCAAGAGAAATATGCGGCCACAGGCCGTATTCCTGGTGGTTTTCTTCGTCGCGAAGCTCGTTTATCAGATTACGAAGTGTTGATTTCCCGTCTGGTTGACCGTGCTTTACGCCCGATGTTCCCGGAAGATTACCATGCAGATACACAGGTGATGATTTCCCTGATTTCTGCTGATAAAGATATTATGCCCGATGCTTTAGCCGGTTTAGCCGCTTCTGCAGCCCTGGCAGTATCTGACATCCCGTTTAACGGACCAATTTCTGAAGTTCGCGTGGCGAAAATTGATGGTAAATTGGTGATCAACCCATTAATGAGTGAATTAGAGCGTGCCACCTTAGAATTTATTGTGGCTGGTTCTTACAACGATATAGGTATGGTAGAGGGAGAGTGTAAAGAGATTTCTGAAGCTGAAATGGTAGAAGCCATCGAATTTGCACACAAAGCCATTAAAATTCAGGTGCAGGCGCAGCGTGAATTGGCCGAACTCGTTGGTAAAACTACCAAACGTGAATATTGCCACGAAAACAGCAATCCAGAATTAAGAGAGCGTGCTTTTGCTGAAACCTACGACAAAGTGTATGCAGTAGCCAAATCTGGTTCAAGCAAACACGAACGTTCAGAAAAATTCTCAGAAATTGAAAAATTATTCATTGCATCCTTAGGTGAAGAACTCGACGATGTAACGAAGTTCCTGGCCAAAAAATATTTCCATGATGTGCAGTATGATGCGGTACGTAACCTGGTATTAGACGAAGGCATCCGTTTGGATGGTCGCGATTCTCGTACCGTTCGTCCAATTTGGAGCGAAATCAGTTATCTGCCCGCTGCTCACGGTTCTGCCGTGTTTACCCGTGGTGAAACACAATCTTTAACCTCCGTAACCTTGGGTTCCAAGTCGGATGAGCAGATGATTGATGGTGCCTTCATTAATGGATACAACAAATTCTTACTGCACTATAACTTCCCTGGTTTTTCTACCGGTGAGGTTCGTCCTAACCGTGGCGCCGGTCGTCGTGAAATAGGTCATGGTAACCTGGCCATGCGTTCTCTAAAGCAAGTATTGCCGGAAGAAAACCCTTATACCATTCGTATCGTTTCTGACATTTTAGAATCAAACGGTTCCTCATCAATGGCAACTGTTTGTGCAGGTACTTTAGCTTTGATGGATGCCGGTGTGCAAATTAAAGCACCGGTATCGGGTATCGCTATGGGCTTAATTACCGACGAGAAAACGGGTAAATATGCCATCTTAAGTGATATTTTAGGTGATGAAGATCATTTGGGAGATATGGACTTTAAAGTAACCGGTACTGAAAAAGGGATCGTTGCCTGCCAGATGGACTTAAAAATTAATGGTTTGAAATGGGAAGTATTGACTGCCGCTTTAGAACAAGCTAAAGAAGCACGTTTACACATCTTAAATGAGATGAAGAAAACCATCACTGCACCTCGTGAAGACTATAAACCACATGCACCACGCATTGTAACCTTGAAGATCGATAAAGAATTCATCGGAGCAGTAATTGGACCTGGTGGTAAAATCATTCAGGAAATGCAGCGTGAAACCGGTGCAAGTATCTCTATTGAAGAGGTTGATAACCAAGGTATTGTTGAGATTTTTGCCGATAACAAAGCAGCTATTGATGCAGCCGTAGGTCGCATAAAGGCAATTGCCGCTAAACCAGAGATCGGAGAGACCTACGAAGGTAAAGTGAAAACCATCATGCCTTTTGGGGCATTTGTAGAGATTATGCCTGGTAAGGATGGTTTATTACATATTTCCGAAATTGATTGGAAGCGTTACGAAACCATGGATGGCATCTTTAATGTAGGTGATACCGTGACTGTTAAATTGTTAGATGTAGACAAACAAGGGAAACTGAAATTGTCTCGTAAAGCTTTATTGCCTCGTCCGCCAAAACCGGAAGAGCAAGAAGCTTAATATTCTGAAAGCCCCCGAGTAATCGGGGGCTTTTTTTATATCGGATTAACTATATTTGAGGCATGAAACACCTCATCGCTCCCTCGATACTTTCTGCTGATTTCGCCAATCTTCAACGCGATGTAGAAATGCTCAATCGGAGCGGAGCCGACTGGCTGCACATCGATATCATGGACGGAGTGTTTGTACCCAATATTTCTTTTGGTTTTCCGGTGTTACAGGCGATCGCCAAGCATGCTCAAAAACCTTTGGATGTGCACCTGATGATTGTAGATCCCGATCGCTACCTGGCCGATTTTAAAAAGGCAGGAGCGGAGGTAATTACCGTACATTACGAAGCCTGCACACATTTGCATCGAACCGTACAAGCTATTAAAGATTTGGGCTGCAAAGCCGGTGTGGCACTTAACCCGCATACTCCGGTAACCGTTTTAGAGGATATTTTGTCCGATTTGGACTTGGTACTAATCATGTCGGTGAATCCTGGTTTTGGCGGACAAAAGTTTATCGAAACCACGTATCAAAAAGTCAAAAAACTCAACACCTTTGCACAATCCTTAAACCAGCATTTGATCATAGAAGTTGATGGAGGGGTTGGCTTGGGAAATATTAAAAAATTAGTAGATGCCGGAGCCAATGCTTTGGTAGCGGGTAATGCTGTTTTTGCAGCTGAAAATCCGGAAGAAATGATTAAGAATCTTAAAAACGTTTAATCCATATGAAACATAATTTTGGTGCCGGTCCCTGTATATTGCCGCAGGAAGTATTTAAACAAGCTGCTCAGGCGGTACTGGAGTGGGAACATACTGGTTTATCCATTTTGGAAATTTCACATCGTACACCTGAATTTGAAGAGGTGGTTTCAGAAACGGAACGTTTGGTGAGATCCTTGCTGAATGTGCCAGCGGGTTATTCGGTGATCTTTCTCCAGGGAGGAGCAAGTTTGCAATTTTCCATGGCACCCATGAATTTATTGGGAGATGGACAAAAAGCCGCTTATTTAGATACCGGCGTATGGGCAAACAAAGCCATAAAAGAAGCCAAGCTTTTCGGAGGAGTGGAAGTCCTTGCATCTTCAAAAGATCAGAATTATACTTTCATTCCGAAAGATTACAAAATTCCGAATGATGCCGCTTATTTCCATTGTACTTCAAATAATACCATTTACGGTACCGAGCTCCACAATTTCCCTAAATCGCCTATCCCGGTGGTTTGCGACATGTCATCTGATATTTTCAGCCGTCAGGTAAATGTTGCTGACTTTGGTTTAATTTATGCCGGAGCTCAAAAAAACATGGGCCCCGCAGGAGTTACTCTGGTGATTGTTAAAGATGAGATTTTGGGTAAAATTGATCGTAAAATTCCTTCTATGCTCGATTATAAGATTCATATTGAAGGTGAATCTATGTACAATACGCCGCCGGTCTTTTCTATTTACGTATCCATGCTCAATCTAAAGTGGTTGAAATCTAAGGGGGGTGTTCCTGCAATTGAGCAGGAGAATCTTGCAAAAGCACGAGCATTGTATACAGAGATCGATCGCAATCCGCTTTTTAAAGGTACGTGCGCTGTGGAAGACCGTTCGAACATGAACATTTGCTTTGTTATGGAAGACCCCGCATTAGAAAAAGACTTTTTAAAATTTGCGGAAGACCGTGATATTATTGGTATAAAAGGGCATAGAAGTGTCGGCGGATTCCGTGCTTCGATGTATAACGCTCTGCCTATCTCCAGTGTTCATGTATTGGTAGATGCCATGCAGGAATTTGCTGAAAAACACGCTTAACATACATTTATCTCATGATCAAAATCTTAGCCAATGACGGCATCGATCCAATAGGTAAGGCTTTACTTGAAAAGGCTGGCATGCAAGTAGACACTGAAACGGTTCCACAGGATCAACTGGTTGCAGCCTTGCAGCAATACGACGGCCTGACGGTTCGCAGTGCCACCAAGGTGCGTAAAGAGCTAATAGATGCCTGCCCCAATTTGAAATTGATTGGTCGTGGCGGTGTGGGTATGGATAACATCGATGTAGAATATGCCAAAAGCAAAGGCATCGCTGTGGTGAACACCCCCGCTGCTTCTTCACTTTCGGTAGCTGAATTGGTATTTGCTCATTTATTCGCGGGCGTACGGTTTTTGTACGATGCCAACCGCAAAATGCCACTTGAGGGTCACACAAAATTCAATGATCTGAAAAAGGCATACGCCAAAGGGATAGAACTTCGCGGTAAAACAATTGGAATCATTGGTTTTGGCCGAATTGGTCGTGAAACTGCTAAAATTGCACTTGGTTTGGGGATGGATGTCCTGGCTTTTGATTTGTTTGACGTACCCGACTCCCTGACGCTTGAACTAAGCGGAAACACCAAAGTGGCTGTTCCTGTGAAGTCCGTTCCATTGGAAGAACTGATAAAAAATGCTGATTTCATTAGTCTTCATGTTCCTTTTGCTGATCAGCCGCTAATTGGCAAAGCTGAATTTGAGCAGATGAAGCCTGGTGCCGGATTGGTAAATTGTTCCCGTGGCGGGACAGTGGATGAGCAAGCCTTATTGGAAGCCCTGGATTCAGGTAAGTTGGCATTCGCCGGATTAGATGTGTTTGAAAATGAACCTTCACCATTGCTTGCTTTACTCGCTCATCCAAAAGTATCTTTAACTCCGCACATTGGTGCTTCAACCAACGAGGCACAGGAACGAATTGGGACCGAACTGGCGAATTTAATTATAGATCACTTCAAGCGTTAACTTATTTCGCATTTATGCCAAAAATCAAAGCTTTTAAAGGGATACATCCGGATCAAGCTTATGCGGCAGATGTGGTGTTAGAAGTTGAAAATCTTGATCTGTCCACTGCCCGTTCTATTCGGGAGGTGCAGCACCATTCCTTTGTGAACATGTTGGTTCCTAAATTGGACAACCGTTTTTTAATGGGATCCAAAACTGAATTAGCCTTTAAAAAGATCAATGAAAATTTCGAAGATTTTTTGGAGAAGGGGATCCTGGTAAAAGATGAAAACCCCTCTGTCTACGTTTATCAAGTCCAACACTTGGGGTGTACTCAAACCGGTATATGGACTGTTTCATCGATCGATGATTACCTGAACAATACGATTAAAAAACACGAGTTGACCCGTGCCGAAAGGGAACAGGGATTGATTGAATATGTGCAACAAACCGGCATTGATGCTAATCCGGTTTTGATCACCTATGAACCTGATCCTGAAATCGATTTATTAATTGCTGATACTGTCGCAAAGAATCCCTTGCTTTCATTTACAAAAAATGGCTCAATTCATACCATTTGGAAGATCGATGATCCGCTTCAGTTAAAAACTATTATTGAAGCGTTTTCGGCTTTAAAACATACGTACATTGCTGATGGTCATCATCGGGCGGCCGCTGCCTCTACCTACGGAATCGAATGTCGTAAGTTGAATTTAAAGCATACTGGAAACGAAGAATACAATTTTTTTAGTTCGGTATACATGTCTACTGACCAATTAAGGATTTTTGAATTCCATCGTTTGGTTAAAGATCTGGGTAAATTATCAGCCCAAGCTTTTTTAGACAAACTCTCGGCAAACTTCGACTTGCTTGAATTAAAACAAGTGAAAGAGTTTAAACCCGCCGCAATACATGAATTTGGGATGTATTTGGCAGGAAAATGGTTCAAATTGAATTATAAAAGTTCCCTATCTCTAAACCCGGTAAGAGATCTGGATGTATCAATTCTACAAGACCGAATACTCACCGATTTACTTCAAATCAAGGATCCAAGAACAGATTCACGACTGAGTTTTGCGGGTGGATTAAGCCCTTTATCTGAGCTGATGAATAGGGTAGATGACGGGACTTTTGATGTACTTTTTACGCTTTACCCAACAAGTATCAATGAATTAATAGCGGTAGCCAACAGCGGCGAAGTGATGCCTCCCAAATCCACCTGGTTCGAACCTAAATTTCTCTCCGGCTTACTTATCCATCAACTTGAGTAAAGTCTTTTCTTAACCTTTTCAGGCTTATAAGAACCCAAATAATGGCCAATAGAAATGATCCGCAAAGAAGGGCGATAGCGAGATATTGATCCATCAGGCGATTTATATAAATATCATTGATTACTTGGATTATAATTAAACCTGCGATAGCTGCTCCAAATGGAAATAATCCAGCCAGTACGAAGATCGAGTTACACCTTACCGTAAAGGGATCTGAATTTTTATAAAGTATTAGCTGCCTGACAAGCAGAAAAACCAAAATAAATGCGAACAAGACAGCAGTAAACAAAAACAGGGCAAAAGCACCCAATCCGTTAAATGAAATATCTGACATGATTCAATCTTTTAAGATTGAACGCAAAATCAGGCTTCAAATTGTAATTGGCTCAAATAACGATATAATCCTTCCTCGTTTTTAATTAATTCCTGATGAGTACCGCTTTCAATGACTTTTCCTTTTTCAATCACCACGATACGGTCGGCCTCCCGAATGGTTGACAATCGGTGGGCAATAATAATCGAAGTACGGTTTTTCATTAATTCTTCGAGAGCTTCTTGCACTAAACGTTCCGATTCAGAATCGAGTGAAGAGGTGGCCTCATCTAATATCAAGATAGCCGGATCTTTTAGAAGCGCCCGAGCAATGGCAATCCGCTGTCGCTGGCCGCCAGACAGTTTAACCCCACGCTCCCCAACCAATGTTTCGTACCCTTCCGGAAAACTAATGATGAACTCGTGAGCATTTGCACGTTTTGCTGCCTGAATAATTTCTTCTTTGCTGGCGCTGAGTTTGCCATAGGCGATATTCTCCAGAATGGATCCACCAAACAAAAGCACGTCTTGAGGTACAATTGCTACCTGATTTCTAATATCAGTTAAGGAATACTGCTCCGCAGGTTTACCATCGAACAAGATCTCACCTTCCTGTGCCTCATAGAAGCGAAGAATTAAGGAAGCTAGGGTCGATTTTCCTGCACCACTCGGACCCACCACGGCAATCCGTTCACCGGTCTTTGCCTCCAAGCTGACCGATTTTAATACAGGCATTTCAGGTCTAGAAGGATAATAAAATGAAACATTCCGGAAGCTCAAATTACCCTTGATTTGCATCCGAATCTTATTCTCCCTTTCCTCCATTGAAATTACTTCATTCGGTTCATTTAAGATCTCAATCACCCGTTCACTGGCGCCTACTGCCTTTTGAACATTGGCGTACAACTCAGGGAAACTGCCCATGGCAGCGCCCACAAAAATGGCATACAGAATGAAGGTGGTCAGGTTTCCTACAGAAAGTTCACCATTTGAAACCAATACCGAACCATACCAAATGACCGCTACAATAGCGCCGAACAAACAAAAAATAATGAAAGAAGCGAAGGCTCCACGGTAGCTGGCACCTTTGAGGGCTATTTTTACGACTTTTTGCAGGTTCTTTTGGTAACGATTTGCTTCATAAGCCTCATTTACGAATGCTTTCACATTGGCAATGCCTTGTAAAGTCTCCTGCACTACGGTATTCGATTCCGCTAACTGATCTTGTGCTTCCCGCGATACTTTTCTGATAAACCGACCAAAAATAACTGCTGATATCACCAAGATCGGTAAAATAGCCAAGTTAAGTAAGGTTAATTGATACGAAACTACAAAGAGTAAGGTTACACCCCCCAATAACAAAATAATTTGTCTGAACAGTTCGGCAAGCGTAGTAGTTAAGGTGTCTTGTATTTGAGATAGATCAGCTGAAATACGACTATTTAATTCCCCAACACGTCGGTTGGCGAAGAAATTCATGGGTAGGGTGATTAATCGAAAATAAGTATCTCTTCTGATGTCTGACAGAGCTTTTTCGGCTACCTCTACAAAAAATCGGATCCTGAAAAAGGAAACAAACGACTGCAGAAACAAAATGAGAAAACAAATGAATCCAATGGTATGAATTTCAGCCGGAATAAAACTTATTTTTTGTTTGCCTTGAGCCGCATCAATCATGGCTCCCAATAATGAGGGGAATGCCAGACCGGTAAGACTGGATAAAAAGAGAAAAAAAATACCTGCAATGAATTTGAGACGATAGGGTTGGAGGTATCGGAGTAATTGAGCTATTTTACGGATATTTTCGGGGTTGATTTTTGCTTTTGGTAAATCTTCCTCCTGCTTATTTCCACTGTTGAGTGTGTTTCTTGCCATCTTGCTTTGCGCCGATCAATTATCTTTCGTCAAAATTAGCGTATAATTCATCAATAATGCTTCGCTCATGTGACTATGACTCAATTTTTACCTGAGTTAATTTTTGTGGATTTCATTTTAAGAAAATCTTGTACAACTTTAAGTGTTAGTGCCGGATCTTCTTCTTGAGGTACGTGACCGAGTGATGGAAAGATGACCAGCGTATCATTGGGTAAATCCTCCTCGAAACGCCGGGCAAGGCTAATGGGGATGAGCAAATCTCGTTCTCCCCAGATAATTAAGGTAGGAGTGAGGATGGACTTGATTTTTGTATGATGCTGATCCAATCCGTTTTTCTTAAAAGAAGACATCCGCTCAATAAATGCCGCCCGGTTTCCTTCCCGCAGAGAAAGTTCAAAATAGCGATCTACCAATGCTTCGTCAATTCTTTCTGGGTCTCCGTATACATTTTCGATGCTTTTTTGGAGAACAGGTCGCGGAGTAACGTATTTGAAGATATTTTTGATCAGGGGTAAACCGGCTAGCTGAAAAGCGATCGGGATCGACTCCGATTTAACGGGATAACCCGCTGCATCCACCAATATTAATTTTGCGGTTTGCTGAGGATATTTTAGCGCATAATTCCAGGCAATATATCCGCCAAGGGAATTACCACCTACGATGCATTTGCTCACACCCAGTTGTTGTAAAAACTGATGGATGAAATCGACATAAAAATCTACAGAGTAATTCCCGGCCGGATGAGGGCCTGTTAAACCATACGCAGGTAAATCAAGTGTTATCACCCGGTGTTCAGATTCCAGGCCTTTCACCCAAGCTTCCCAGGTATGAAGGCTGGCAGCTGTACCGTGCAGCAGCACAATGGGCAAACTATCCAGCAGTTTTCCCTGATCACGGTAATGTACTTGCAAGCCCTCCACCGGAATAAACTCTGAAGGAGCTGGGGCATATTTTTGTTTCAATTGAGCCAGGGGGATGTCATTCTTCCAGAAAACCGCACAGGTTCCGAGCGAAGCGATGATTAAGGCACCAAAAAAATACCGAATAATCTTGTTCATTTTGCTTCAAAAAACGGTACAGTCAAGGTCCAGGCCGAGGCTTTCTCAGCAAAAAGCGGCTTTACTCTTGACCAGGTCAGTTTAAACAATTCAGACTCGCGATACATGTTTAATTCCTTTTCCGTTTTCCAGGTACTGATGGTAAAAAATTGATCCGGATGATTCATATCTCGATGTAGCGCTAAAGAAATACAACCTTCACTTTGTGAAATATGTTGTTTCATTTCCTCGAAAATAGTAAGAAAGGTGCTTACACCCTCCGTTTTGAAGTGCATTTTTACGATCCGGGTAATCATTTGTAAAATTCAATGCGAACGATATCGCCAAGATGCAATCCCAGCAAACCACTGGCATTTCCCTTGTTGATGGCAATTTCCAGGTAATTGCTGATGCCGAATAGACACAGTTTTTCGCCCTCCGGAACTTCGTTATAATGCCAGCTCAGCGAAGATATGGACTCATTCCTCCGGAAATAAAGCTGAAAATTTCGATTCTTTTGTTGTTTGGTGAATAATTCTTTGCTGATATTGGTAATCACATTCTGGAAAGAATCAATGTAAATGACGCTTCCTCTGATGATATCTTCTTCAATGACAGGCTGTAAGCTCATTTTTTGCTCTAAACGATCAATTGAGATTCCAATCTCATTTAATTTACCTCCCTTGGCTAAATGACAGGCGGCTTTTGCTAAAATATCGGATAGTGGAAACTGCAGGTAATTGAGATCCTGCATGATGTTGATTTCCACCAGCTCTGTTGGTTGCTCATCAAACAACAAAGAAAAAATCCCATTGTCTGAACCTACAAAATAATGATCCTTGTACCGAAGTGCCAGGAACTTTGAATTTTTATGATAAACAGAATCGATGCCAATCAGGTGAACGGTTTCCTTCGGGAAATAGTGGAAAGCATTCTTCAATACGAAAGCAGCATGTGGAATATTAAAGGCAGAAATATCATGACTAATATCGACCAAATTAGCCGTGGGCAAAATTTTCAATAAACTACCTTTGAGGGCGGCCTGATAAAAATCTTTTGTTCCCAGATCGGTCGTTAAGGTAATGATGCCCATTCAGAAAATAAATATTTATTAGTATTCTTGCTTTAGGTATTTGGCTACAAATATTCAATTTTTATCGCACAAAAAAACGTATTTTATAAACATTTCTTTTGAACGAACGCATCATTATTCTCGAAAATGTAAACCCCGTAATGCTTTGGGGGGCTAAAAATGAAAACTTCGAAATCCTTAAAAAGCACTATCCCAAAATTAAGATCGTTGCAAGGGGAAATGAAGTAAAGGTACTGGGCGATGAACAGGAACTCAGCCAATTCCAACATAAATTCAAGGAAATTCTCGATCATATTGATCAATTCCAGCAATTGAATTCCAATGAGATCGAACATCTGTTAGGTGCCTCACCCTCCTTGCCAGATGATGAAACAGCAGCTACCAAAACGAATGGCAGTGAGCCCATTGTGTTTGGGCCAAACGGAATTGTAGTTAAAGCCCGGACCGCCAACCAGCGCCGGATGGTGGAAAGCATCCAAAAAAACGATATTATCTTTGCCATTGGCCCGGCTGGAACCGGAAAAACCTACACGGCGGTTGCTTTGGCTGTGAGGGCATTGAAAAATAAAGAAGTTAAACGAATCATCTTGACCCGGCCGGCAGTAGAAGCAGGGGAGAATCTGGGATTTTTACCAGGAGATCTAAAAGAAAAGATCGATCCTTACTTACGCCCTCTATACGACGCTCTGGATGATATGATTCCGGCCGAAAAACTGAAGGTTTACCTTGAAAACCGGACGATCGAAATTGCTCCTCTGGCCTTTATGCGTGGCCGTACCTTAGATAACTGTTTCGTGATTTTAGATGAGGCGCAGAATGCTACGGACATGCAGTTGAAAATGTTTTTAACCCGGATGGGGCCCACCGCTAAGTTTATTGTGACTGGTGATGCCACCCAAATCGATTTACCCAAAGTACAGCAATCGGGTTTGCATACGGCGCTCCGCATTTTACCTGAGATAAAAGGAATTGATATCATATACCTAAGTGGGGAAGATGTAGTGAGGCATAAATTGGTGAGACGAATTTTAGAAGCTTACGGCGATATACAGAAATAATAATGGCAGCATTTAAAGAAACAAACTTTCAATTACCGGGTCAGACAGCCTTTTATAAAGGCAAAGTAAGAGATGTATACACCATAGAAGATCAGTATTTGGTGATGGTGGTTTCTGACCGAATTTCTGCCTTTGACGTTGTGCTTCCTGAACCAATTCCATACAAGGGGCAAGTGCTGAATCAAATTGCAGCGAAATTTTTAGCAGCAACGAGTGATATTGTTCCTAATTGGGTGATTGATGTTCCCGATCCAACGGTTACCATTGGCAGAATTTGCCAGCCTTTTAAGGTAGAAATGGTGATCAGGGGTTATTTGGCCGGTCATGCCTGGAGGGAATACCAGGCCGGTAAACGCTCTGTCTGCGGCGTATTCTTGCCAGATGGTCTCAAGGAAAATGATCGCTTACCTGAACCTATCATCACACCTACTACGAAAGCGGCTGTCGGTCATGATGAAGATATTTCAAGAGCAGAAATTTTATCCAGGGGAATTGTTTCGGAAACCGACTACATTAAATTAGAAAAATATACCCGAGCATTATATGCCAGAGGCACAGAAATGGCTGCCGAGCGAGGGCTGATATTAGTAGATACGAAATATGAATTTGGTAAAACCGATGACGGAACTATTCTATTGATAGATGAAATACACACTCCCGATTCCTCACGGTATTTTTATGCGGAGGGATATCAGCAACGTCAGGACAATCAGGAGCCTCAACGTCAGCTTTCAAAAGAATTTGTACGAAAATGGTTAATCGAGAATGGATTTCAGGGCAAAGAAGGCCAACAAGTTCCGTCCATGAGTCCTGCATGGATTCAAACAATTTCTGATCGTTACATTGAGCTATATGAGCAAATCACCGGAGAGTCTTTTATTCCTGCCAACGGAGGCAATGTACTAGACAGAATTCATCAACATATTCTTAAAAGTTTAAACCAACTCTCAAAAAAATAATTGATAATAACAATTTTTTAACTACCTTAGGGAGAGATGAAATTTACCATTGATAAACATGACAAGTATGTAATTTTTAGGTTAAATGAGCCTAAATTGAACAGCTTGATATCACCCAAACTAAAATCTGAGTTGATTTTAATCAATACCGAAGGTCAACGAAACATAGTGCTCGATCTTTCCGAAGTACATTATTCTGATTCTTCTGGTCTGGGCAGTTTATTGGTTGGCCATCGCATCTGTAAAAGCGCTGATGGTGTTTTTATCCTAACCAATTTGAACGATACCATTTCCAAGCTGATTCATATTTCACAATTAGAAGAGGTGTTTACCATTGTGCCCAGTAATGATGAAGCCATCGATCTCATTTTTATGGAGGAGATTGAAAAAGAGCTTAAAAACGAAACACGCTAATTTGTTTTATTTCAATGACATTTGAGCTTACTATTCTAGGAAGCAGCTCGGCCACACCTATTTTTAACCGGAATCCAAGCGCACAATTACTCAATATCAATGAAAAATACTATCTCATTGATTGTGGGGAGGGTACACAACATCAATTACTCCGCTATTCGTATAAATTTCAACGAATTGATCATATTTTTATCAGCCATTTGCATGGCGATCACTATCTGGGTTTAATCGGTTTGATTTCATCTATGAACCTGAATGGTCGAAAAAAATCCCTGAAAATTTTCGGGCCAACCGAATTGAAAGAGATCATTGACCTCCAATTAAAACATTCGCTCACCATTCTTAAATTCCCTTTAGAATTTATAGGTATAACTGCCGAATATTCCTACTTAATTTTTGAAAACATGGATGTACAGGTGGAAACCATTGTGCTGAACCACCGAATTCCGTGTACCGGCTTTAAATTCAGCTTAAAGAAACGTTTACCTAAGATCAGGATGGATAAAGTGGAAGAGTTGAATATTCCACCCGAACAAAGGCAACTCATCAAAAAGGGCTTCCCCTTTACCGATGCAACTGGTAAGGTTTATCAGCCGGAAGAACTCACACTTCCTTCAGACGAAGTAAGAACTTATGCCTACTGCTCAGACACCATTTGTGATGGATCGTACCTGAAACAAATTGAGGGGGTGAATCTTTTGTATCACGAGTCCACATTTATGCACGACATGTTGAGTCGTGCCCAGGAAACCTACCATACTACCGCACTTCAGGCGGCAGAAGTTGCGAAACAGGCTGGTGTAAAGGAGCTCCTGATTGGTCATTTTTCGGCACGTTATCGAAACTTACAACCATTATTGGAAGAAGCCAAAACGATATTTGAACCTACTCAATTAGCCCTTGAAGGTCAAAAATTTGAGATTAATTAGTATTGGATTTTTTTCCGAAAATGGAAAAATGGACATAGCGTTTTGGATGAGCCTTTAAGTCAACCATCAGCTGATCCAAATTAGCAGCCGCTTGATTAAGATTCTTGTACAGAGCCTGATCGTTCACCAATAATCCCAAACTTCCCTGTCCGGTATTAATTTTATTGATAACCAATTGTAAATCGCTCACTGCTTTGTTTGCATTTACCAAAGTTTCACCCAAACGTGCCTCAACGCCCTCTGCACTTATTTTTTTCAAATTTGCCGACATGGATTCCAAATTCTTCATGATATCGCCAATGCGTTTGCTTTCTGAGCCCACCAGGCCATCTACTTTTCGGCTGGTACTTTCGAGCGTTTTAAGCGTTTGGGCAATACTGTTAAAGCTTTGATTAAAATTACGTTGAAACTCGGGATTGAGCGTTTGATTGATGGTGTTTAAAACTGAATCCATGCGTCCGGCAATAAGATTAGCCTTCTCCTGAACTGGTTTTAATTGATCCATCAGACCGGATTGGTTGGTACCTGCAATGGTATCGCCGTCTGCTGCATACTCCGGACTGTCACCAAGATAGAAAATCACCGCCTTACCCCCCAACAAATCGGTATTTTCCAGCTGAGCTTTGGTATTTTTGGGAATTCGATAATCAGGATCAATCTGAAATTCGGCAATAATTTTGCCTTCTGGTGTTAAACTGAGTTGAGAAACCCGTCCCACTTGAAAACCATTTACATAAACGGGTTTCGAAACAGTGAGTCCGTTAATTTCGTCATATACCGCGTAAAACTCATCGTCGGTAGAAAATAAATCCATCCCTTTCAGGAAACTATATCCCAAAATGAGTACGGTAATGGCCGTCGTAGCCAGGATTCCTACTTTTGTTTCGTTCGATATTTTCAAAATAGATGAATTTAATTTTACTCGATCTCTACTACTTTCTTATAAGATTGTATGGCTTTTAAAATACAATGCACAATCTCTGTTTGACCGCTTTCAGAATTCATATAGGCTTCCTCATCAGGATTTGATATGAAACCTATTTCGGTGAGTACTGCAGGCATTCCTGCACGTGCCAACACCGCCAAACTCTTTTCTTTAATTCCTCGATCAGGCCGGCCGGTTTTACCATATTCTTCCTGCATAAAGGTAGCCAATTTTATACTTTGCTCTCTAAATCCATTTTTTAAAAAGGAAAACATGATGATACTCTCCGGATCCTTGGGATCATATCCTTCATAGTTATCCTTGTAATCATTCTCTAATAGGATGGAGGCGTTTTCTCTAATGGCGATATCTTGTTCATCTAATCTCCCAAAACCGGATACAAAAGTTTCGGTTCCATTGGTGCCCGTATTCTGTGAATACGTAGTTGAGTACCTTGGTACTTTTTTTCCATATTTATTTCGTGTGTAACCAATAATTACCTTCTTTGCCGCTCTGGGCATTGAATTGCAATGAAGAGAAATAAATAAATCGGCTTTTACACGGTTTGCAATCCCGATCCGTTCATATAATGGAACGAAAACATCGCTTGTTCGGGTATAAACCACCTTTACATCTTTCATGTTTTCTTCAATAGTTTTACCCAAACGTAAGGCGGTTTGCAGGGCGATGTCTTTTTCTTTTGAAGTTAACCCACGGGTTGCACTGTCTTTACCGCCGTGACCGGCATCAATCACAATGGTTCTAATGCGATATGGAGGACGATCCGATTGCTTGTTGAAGGAGAACAGGGTACAAAACAATAGAAACGCTGATAATGCGTAAATCGGTCTGATGAATGGGATTATTTTCATTAATTTTGATCGATTTTTGTGATAAGATTTACAAAAATAGTATTC
>JBEDFI010000016.1:0-18247 GCA_041175245.1 Bacteroidota bacterium | reverse complement strand
AATAAACTGTAGCAGGTGTCTGATACCATCAGACACCTGTTTTTATACCCTATCAATAGATGAACTTCCGTTTTCTTAGAAAGTTTTTCCTACTAGTTGTTCTCTCACCCAGTATTTCTTTTGCACAGCTGCAAACAGCTGATGTGGTACTTGACCAAAAAGTAGCTGCTCTCCTTAAAAAAATGACATTGGAGGAGAAAATTGGCCAAATGAATCAATATAATGGTTTTTGGGAGTCAACCGGCCCAGCCCCCAAAGAGGGGAGTGCCAAGCTTAAATATGAACATTTAAAAAAAGGATGGGTAGGTGCGGTGCTGAATGTTACGGGCGTTGATAACGTACGTCGCTTACAAGAGATTGCGGTAAAAGAGTCCAGATTGGGCATACCGATGTTATTTGGATCGGATGTTATTCATGGCTATAAAACCTTATTCCCTATCCCCCTGGCAGAGTCTGCCAGCTGGGATCTCAAGGCCATTGAACACTCGGCCAGCATTGCTGCCGTGGAGGCTGCTGCTGTTGGAATAAACTGGACCTTTGCTCCCATGGTAGACATCTCCAGAGATGCCCGCTGGGGCAGGGTGATGGAAGGAGCAGGTGAGGATCCTTACTTGGGTTCTAAAATTGCTTTTCATCGGGTAAAAGGGTTTCAGGGTGAAGACCTCTCCTTGCCAAGCTCCATTGCGGCCTGTGCTAAACATTTTGCCGGCTATGGCTTTGCTGAGTCGGGTAAAGATTACAATACCGTTGATATAGGTACTTATACTTTATACAACATGGTATTGCCTCCCTTTAAGGCGGCTGCAGCTGCCGGAGCGGCTACTTTTATGAACTCTTTCAATATCCTGAATGGGGTACCCTCTACCGCAAATGCTTTTTTACAACGAGATATCCTGAAGAAAAAGTGGAACTATAAAGGGTTTGTGGTTTCTGATTGGGGTTCTGGTACGGAAATGATCGACCATGGGTTCTCTAGCGATTTGAAAGAGGTGGCTAAAGTTGCTGCCAATGCCGGCAGTGATATGGACATGGAGTCTTATGCCTATATCACTCATCTTAAATCATTGGTAGATGAAGGTCAAGTGGACATTAAGGTAATAGATGAAGCGGTGAGCCGAATTTTGAGGGTGAAATATCAGCTGGGTTTATTCGACAATCCCTATAAATATTGTGATAAGCAAAACGAGAAAACCAAATTATACCATCCCGATCATTTGGCAGCTGCCCTGGAGATGGCAAAGAAATCGATTGTGTTGTTAAAGAACCAGGGGAATCTACTCCCATTGAAAAAATCACAGAAAAAGATTGCTGTAATTGGGCCCTTAGCGTCTGATAAGAATAGCCCTCTGGGCAATTGGCGGGTAGGTTCTGACGATTTTACCGCTGTTGCTCTTACTGAGGCTTTATCAACACAAAAAATTGATTTCAGCTATGCAAAAGGGGTAGAATTGGTTAAAGGGAATACCAGTTTTGCTGCACCGGTACAACTGAACGCGAGTGATACTACCGGCTTTGACCAAGCCATTGCATTGGCCAAAAAGAGCGAAGTGGTGATCATGGTATTGGGAGAGCACGGCATGCAATCTGGTGAGGGTAGAAGTAGAGCCAGTTTGGATTTGCCGGGTTTACAGCAGGAATTATTGGAAGCGGTTTATCAGGTAAATAAAAATATTGTTTTGGTTTTGATGAACGGACGTCCTTTAAACATTAGCTGGGCAGACCAACACTTACCCGCCATTGTAGAAGCCTGGCAATTGGGTACGACTTCGGGTACTGCCATTGCTCAGGTTTTATTTGGAGAGTATAATCCAAGCGGAAAACTGACCATGTCTTTTCCACGTAGTGTGGGCCAAATGCCTATTTATTACAACCATTTTGCCACGGGTAGGCCGGGCCCTAAATCGGAAGTATTTTGGTCTCATTATAATGATGAGTCGAATCAACCATTGTATCCCTTCGGATATGGTTTAAGTTATACCCAGTTTAACTATTCCGCCCTGCAGGTGGAGGAACGACAAGCCGATCAATTAATTGTAAAGATAAAATTGACCAATACCGGTTTAGTGACGGGAGAGGAGGTTGCTCAACTTTACATCCGGGATAAAGTAGCCAGTTTAGTTAGGCCCGTAAAAGAATTGAAAGGCTTTCAGAAGGTTTCGCTTGCTCCGGGTGAAACTAAAGAACTCCAGTTTAAGCTGGGTGCAGAAGAACTGGGATTTTATGATGACAAGGGGAATTTTATAGTGGAACCCGGTGAGTTTGAACTGATGGTGGGGGGGAACTCTGCCGATTTACTCAAAACAAGTTGGGTAAAAAAATAACAGCCAGTTCAGCCGCTTTTGAGCGCTACTGTTAAAATCTTTTCAACTACAGCTATCAGCCCAAGCTGATGCTGCTTTTTATATCTTTTGGTTAGTTATAATTAAGTACAGGCCGACACCTAAAGTGAGCACATCACTACGGCCTTTACTTAATTATCAAAATTAATTTGCCGAGCTCTGTACATTTTTTGACGCCAATTTTCCAGCCAGATAAGCCATGGGCAGGTAAGCAAAAATTAGGTCGAGCGTGTTGAACCAAGCGGGAGAAGGGAGCATGAATACATTTGCAGTTCCGCCCAAAAGAAAGAAAATCCCGATACCCAAGGCCAATTTCATCTGGTTCCTTTCTGCAATTTTGGCTGCTGCAAATGCACCGCTAAAAGTGCCCAGGGCATGTGCCAGCCAGGGGAATACAAAATGCTTAGGTTGAAACAGGTGCATCGAAGCTTTTAAGCCCTCCCTACTGCTTACATCGGCCCCCTCAGGAGCTAGAATCAGGTAAGGTCCCAGCGTAATGAGGCCCATGTTTACGATGCTGCCAATGAGAATACCTGCAATTACGATCAGGCTATTTTTAAGAATAGGGTTCATGGTTTAAGTTTTAGGTTTAAACGGTTTAGTTTTAAGTTTAGTCTGAGCTATGTAGCTTGAGCAGTTCATTCTTCTTTAAATTTAATTTTATCTCTTCAAAACTCCCAATCTCAAAAATCTGTTTTAACTTCAGGCTATGAATGCATTAGTAACAGGAGCCAGTAAAGGCATAGGACGAGCCATTGTGTTTGAACTGGCAGCAGCCGGGTATCATTTGGCAATTTGTGCCCGCGGGGCCGAAGAATTGGCCGTGCTGTGTACCGAATTACAGGAAAAATATCCGGATGTGGAGGTTTATGCCCGTGCCACTGATTGTGGAGTGATGGAGGATTTGAGGGTGTTTGCCAGGGAGGCTCACCGTCAGTTGGGAGAAATAGATGTCCTGATCAATAATGTAGGTATTTATGTGCCGGCTACTATTTTAGATGAGCCGGATGATACACTGGCGCAGCAAATGCAGGTGAATGTATATTCGGCACATGAGTTGAGCCGGTTTTTTGGTCAAAAGATGCGTGCCGCCGGTAAGGGGCACATTATCAATATCTGTTCAGTAGCCAGTTTGGAGCCGGTAGTAGCAGCAGGATCCTATTCTGTAACAAAATATGCTTTGTTGGGTCTAACTCGTGTACTACGGGAGGAATTAAAACCTGCAGGGGTGAGGGTTACGGCCATTTTGCCCGGGGCTACATTTACGCATTCCTGGGAGGGTACAAACATCGCCACCGAGCATTTTATCCAAGCGGAAGACGTTGCCCGTTGTGTGATGACTTGTTTGGAGCTGGGTGCTGGTGCTTCGATCGATGAATTGGTGATCCGACCGCAGTCGAGTATGTTTTAAATAAAACTAGTATGGAAAAGAAATTATTTAGAGAAACAGAAGACCGGGTGTTGGGTGGCGTTGCCGCCGGCTTGGCCCGTTATTTCGACATAGATGTCACCTGGGTGCGCATCTTGTTTATTTTGATCACTATTTTCGGCGGATCTGGATTTTTGGTGTACCTGGTGCTATGGGTAGCCATTCCGGAAAAACCATTCAATTGGACAGCGAGCGGGACAACCGATTACCGGGTGGGGGCTGATCGGCCGGAGCCGGTAATTCCGGAAGTAGTACAGCCAAAGAAAAGCAATTCCATGCTTATTAGTGGCTTGATCCTGATTTTTTTTGGTCTATTCTTCTTGTTGAATGAGTTTGATCTGATTCCGTATTGGTTTAATCTGGGTAAATTATGGCCATTGGTATTCATCATTCCGGGCTTGTTAATGTTGCTAAATGCCCGTGATAAACGTGCCTCGACTCTTAAAAAAGAAGAGCAGGAAAATAGCGGAGATTCGGATTCATCATCTATTCATTAATTATTATCTTATGAAATCAGAAAAGATTGTTTGGGGCCTCACGCTGGTGTTTGTGGGAACCATTTTATTGCTCGATAATTTTGGGGTGATAGATTTTTATTGGCGCTCTTTATGGCATTTCTGGCCGCTGATTTTGATTTTGGTTGGCTTAAACATGGTGTTTGCGTACAGCAAAAACACGGCTGCCGGGAAAGCTACCATCATTTTAGTTACGTGTTTGATTTTGGCTTTTATCGGTTATATGGGAATAAGCCGTTCGCCAGAATCTGGAAGTGCTTGGTCCTGGACCTTCGAGGACGATGAGAACCCGTCCGATTCATTGGGATTTAGTCGGTTTTCGGAAGCCTACGAGCCTCCTATTCAGCGGGCCGAATTATACATTGAAGGTGGTGCCACCCGTTACTCGCTCAAAGGTGCCAGCGACGAATTATTTGAAGCTGATGTAGAGCGAAATTTCGGTCAGTACCGCCTCGAGAAGATTAGTCGTGATTCTGTGGAGGTATTAAAGTTTAAGATGAATGGGGAAAACAAGGAATTTGAATTCGACAAATTGCATGCTAACAAAGTAGACTTTCGCCTTCATCCTGCTCCGATCTGGGATATTAATTTTGAATTGGGAGCCAGTAAGTCTGACCTCGATTTTTCAGCTTTTAAGGTATCGCATTTGAGTATTAAAGGGGGTGCAGCCGATTTTGACCTGAAATTGGGCATGCCGGTTGAGCAGACAGAGGTGGAAGTAAAAACCGGTATGGCCAGGGTAAAACTCGCTGTTCCGGAAGCTGCTGCCTGCCAAATATTGGTAAAAGGGGGCTTAACGGCCAAGGATTTTGATGGATTTACCAAGCAGGCTGATGGTTCGTATACTACGTCTAATTTTAATTCATCCGCCCAAAAAATAATTATTCAAATGAAGGGCGGCATGTCTGATTTTGAAGTGAGCCGTTACTAAGTTGAAAACTTATTTGGTGGTAATTGAGGGAAAACCCCAGGGACCTTTCTCCTTTGACGAATTGAGGGGCTTAAAAATAAGTCCGGGTACTTTTGTCAAATCTCCCGAAATGGATGATTACAAGGAAGCTCATGAGTTGAGTGAATTACGAGATTTATTCGGCTTTAAACAGGAGCTGGTACAGCCACAGTATTTTGCTACATTGGATAGCCGTTTGCTGGCTATCGCGGTAGATTATTTTATCATTTTTGGCTTATATTGTTTGCTGGCATTGCTGGCTTTCATCGTGTTAGAGGCTCAGCAGGCTAAAATTAGGATCGCCTTGGCCGGTCTCGTGCTCATTCCCCTGTTACGTACCTGTTGTGCGATAGTGATGGAGGCTTCGCCAACTCAGGCAACGCCGGGTAAGCAGCTTTTAGGCCTAAAGGTTTGCACTGATAAGGGTCATACACTAAGTTTTAGACAGTCTCTTGTTCGAAACTTGCTGAAATGGCTCAGTACCCTTACGCTGGGAATTGGTTATCTCTCGGGATTTTTTGACAGAAAACAACAATGCCTCCACGATAAGCTGGCGGGTACCCTCGTGGTAAAAGAGCGATTGCTCTAAGCAGATATCATAGTGCTTACTTTGAACGTACCAGTCGTTTTTTGCTTTCAGACTGAAGGTGGTTAAAGCAGACGATACTCGTAATATTTTCTATTTTTGTTCATATTTAGATTCATGAAGCCTGAAGTTTCTTCCGTTCTACCTGGTATTTACTGCTCTTCTTTAAGACACTATAAACGTTATCTGACCCGAGAAGTGAGCATTGGTGACTTGAAGCTGGGAGCCCATCATCCGATCCGTATTCAGAGTATGACCACCACCGATACCATGGATACCCAAGGTACGGTGGAGCAAAGTATCCGGATGATTGAAGCGGGTTGTGAATTGGTGCGGATTACGGCGCCAAGCATGAAGGAAGCACAGAATTTAGCCGAAATTAAGAAGGTCTTAGCCATCCGCGGGTATCATACCCCGCTGGTAGCCGATATTCATTTCACTCCCAATGCGGCCGAACTGGCTGCCCGATTGGTGGAGAAGGTGCGAATCAATCCGGGGAATTATGCCGACAAGAAAAAGTTTGAAAATATAGCCTATACACAGGCTGCTTACCAGGCCGAGTTGGAGCGTATCTACCAAAAATTTTCTCCTTTAGTAAAGATTTGTAAGGAATATGGTACGGCCATGCGCATTGGTACCAATCATGGTTCTTTATCTGACCGGATTATGAGTCAGTTTGGCGATACGCCGCAAGGTATGGTGGAGTCGGCCATGGAGTTTATCCGCATTTGCGAGGATCTGGATTACCATAATCTGGTGATCTCCATGAAAGCCAGCAATCCGCAGGTAATGGTGCAAGCTTACCGTTTACTGGTGGAAACTATGGCTAAAGAGGGGATGAATTATCCGCTGCATTTGGGCGTTACCGAAGCAGGAGATGGAGAAGACGGCCGCATTAAATCGGCAGTAGGAATTGGTGCCCTGTTAGAAGATGGACTTGGCGATACGGTTCGCGTTTCCCTGACGGAAGATCCCGAGTTTGAGCTACCGGTTGCCCGTGATCTGGTGGAGCGTTATGCCCGCAGAGCTCAGTCAGAAGATGAAACGAGCTCGGCTCAATTGCCGCCCGCATTTTCACCCTTCAGCTATCAGAAAAGAGCAAGTGCAGAACTCAACACCTTTATTGGCGGGCATCAGGTACCCAGGGTGATCATGGATCTTTCTACAAAAAACTTGAAAGATCCGTCTATTTTGACTGATGCGGGTTATATATATTCGCCGGTGCTGGATAAATACAGCATGGGCGAGCAGTCTATCGATTTTGCTTATTTGGCGGATGAACTGCCCTCGTTCACGTTTCCGGGGAACTTGAAACAATTGTACAATTATGCTACTTGGAAAAGCCTGAAAGATGCCACCAATTGCCATCCCTTATTTAGCCTCAGAGAATATTTAGAGGCTGATCGCCGTTGTCCGGCTTTGAATCTGGTTAAGGTTTGCTCAAGTGATTTGGAAACGGAGGAATTCGCCCGAATGCCGATGGATAATACACTGGTTTTTGTGTTGGAAACAAGTGCGGAGAATGGCATGCAGGAACAGCGGTCTTTCTTTTTCCAACTGGAAACATTGGGTCTGAATGTACCGGTGATTATTCAAAGGAATTATACGGATATCTCTGAAAATCAATTCCAATTGTACGCAGCTACCGATGCCGGTGCACTTCTTCTGGATGGTCTCGGGGATGGGATTTGGCTGAAAGCACCTCAGATAAGCGCTAAACTGATTTTAAGTACGTCCTTCGGGATCTTGCAGGCTACTCGCTCCCGCATTTCTAAAACAGAATATATTTCCTGCCCAAGTTGCGGGCGTACGCTTTTCGACCTACAGGAAACCACACAAATGATCCGCAGTCGTACCGACCATTTGAAAGGAATCAAGATCGGGATTATGGGGTGTATTGTAAACGGTCCCGGCGAAATGGCCGATGCCGATTATGGCTATGTAGGCACCGGGCCCGGAAAAATTACCCTTTACCGGGGTAAGGAAGTGGTGAAGAAGAACGTGAATACCGAATATGCCCTGGATGAGTTGATCGAGATTATCCGGGAGGACGGGAATTGGGTAGAGACTAAACCCTAGAATTTTCCCTCCCATCCATCTCATAAGTTTGTCCACTTTTTGTCAAAAAACCTCGTTTTAAAGCGTATAAACCCAATTTAAATCCATTCTAAATAGCCCCGTTTGACAAAGAGGTGACAGTGCCGCCCCTGCAGTTTTTTACTTTTGTTACTGTTTTTATCAGACAGGAAAAGGTTGAAGAATTTAAAAGTCATTGCATTTACGCATAAGCAGGTTGCTCTAAAAGATTTAGGGGGCCTGGTAATCGCCAATGACGCTATTGATGAGATTTTAGCTGGATTAAAAGATCAATTGGGTATCAGCGAGATCTTTTATCTTGGAACCTGCAACCGGGTAGAGTACGTCTTTACCTATCCTGATCCACTCAAGCCCGCATTTGTTCAAAAATTCATCAACTTATCAAATCCCTCAGCTAGCAAAGAGGACTTGAGCAGTTTGCAAGAGATGAGCGCTGTTTACGAGGATAGGGATGCACTGAATCATTTATTACGGGTTTCTTGTTCGTTAGAGAGTTTGGTAGTGGGCGAGAAAGAGATCCTTGCTCAGTTGCGTCAATCATACGAACGGTGCAAAAAATCCGGCTTTACGGGCGATTATCTTCGCCTGGTGATGGACCAGGTGGTAAAAACTGCGAAAGCTGTTTATACCCACACTCAGATAGCTCATCATCCTATTTCGGTAGTTTCTTTGGCTTACCGTAAACTAAGAGAGGCAAACGCTTTTACCAATGCCCGGATCATTATTATTGGTGCCGGTGATACCAATACCAATTTTTCCAATTATCTGCAAAAGCATAAATATTCCAATTTTGTGGTATTTAACCGTACCATTTCCAAAGCGCAGGCACTTGCCAAAGAGCTCAATGGAGAGGCTTATGGCCTGGATGAATTGATGAATTATAAAAAGGGATTTGATATTCTGATCACCTGTACCAGTGCTAAGGAACCAATTGTAACTCCGGAACTTTACCGTTCGCTATTGAATGGGGAGGAGGATAAAAAGGTGATTGTAGATTTGGCGGTACCGAATGATACCCATCCGGAGGTGATTCAAAATTACCCGGTGCATTTTATTGAAGTTCATGGTCTGCAAGATCTTGCTGAAAAAAATAAGCAAGGCCGTTACGATGAGTTGGTTCATGCCGAAAAAATTATTGTGGAACATTTGCAAGAATTCCGTTCTATTTTAAAACAGCGCCGCATTGAAGTAGCTATGCGTAAAGTTCCGGAGCAAATTAAAGAGATCAGGGAAACTGCCCTGAGCTGTATTTTTGCGGATGATATCCAGAATCTTGATGAAAATTCCCGGGAGGTATTGGAGAAAGTGATCTCCTATATGGAAAAGAAGTACATCAGCGTTCCTATGGTAATGGCCAAAGAAATTTTGGTAGATAACAGCTGATATCCCTTTTGTCGGGGAATTTGATTTTTTAACTTCACACAAAAATATTCTTCATGTCGTCCTCCAGCTCTGCCATCGCTCACAGATTGCCCCTTATCATCGGTACCCGTGGTTCGGAGCTTGCCCTGTGGCAGGCTAATTTTGTAAAAGGGGAGCTGGAGAAAGTAGGGGTTCCTGCGGAACTGAAAATCATCAAAACACAAGGCGACAGTATTCTCAACCTCCGGCTCGATAAGCTGGAAGGGAAAGGGTTTTTTACAAAAGAACTGGAAGAAGAATTAATGATGGGGACTATCGATCTGGCGGTTCATTCGCATAAAGACCTCCCCACCACCAACCCTCCGGGATTGAGCATTGCGGCTGTTTCGGAGCGGGAAGATCCCTCAGAATTACTGCTTATTTTGAAAGATTGTGTGGATGTACATCAGAAACACTCCGTAAAATTCGGTGGCATGGTGGGCACTTCTTCCAATCGTCGTAAGGCACAATTACTGGCAGTGCGTCCGGATCTCGAGATCGAAGATTTACGCGGCAATGTGCCTACCCGTATTCAAAAGTTACGGGATGAGGATTATGATGCCATTATGCTTGCTAAGGCGGGTGTAGAGCGTTTAGGGATCGATTTATCTGAGTTTTATGTGGAGGAGCTGGAGCCCATGGAGTTTATTCCGGCCCCTGCACAGGGAGCATTGGCGATCCAAATCAGGGAAGATGATCAGGAACTGGGGGAGCTGTTGAAAGCCTTACATCATGCAGATGTTGCCCGTGAAATAGGTGTAGAACGTAAAGTTTTGCAACTTTTTGAAGGCGGTTGTCACATGCCTTTGGGCTGTTACTGCCGAAAAGAAGCGGGAAAATATGAGGTTTGGGTTTCTAAAGCAGAGGATGGAGAAGATTTTCCTGACCGATTGCATTTAAGCAGTTCTACAACCAAAGGCCTGGCCGAAGAAATTGTTGCCAAATTTCATCCCGATAGGAAATTCCCTGCAAACGTTTTCATCAGCCGAAGCCTGCCCGAAAGTTCTTATTTCCGTAAAGCAATGGCCAAGCATCAGATTGAAGTGGATGACCGCTCGCTCATTAAAATCTTTCCGGTAATCAATAAATTGGATCCTTTTATTCTGAAACGCGTTAACTGGATCTTTTTCAGCAGTAAGAATGGGATCGAATATTTTTTCCAGCTGGCACCGCAGCTGCCCAAGCAAGTTAAATTCGGAGTAATTGGCAGGGCTTCTGAAGAGATGTTGAGACGCTTCGGGCATGTGCCTGATTTTAACGGAGAGGAAGACGGGATTGATACTACCGATATTGCCAAAGCTTTTGCCAAGCTGGCCAATGGCAGTACGGTGTTATTTCCCGGAGCCAAAGAATCTTTAAGAACCATTCAGCAGGCCCTGAACAAGGAAACCAAGGTAATTGACTTGCCGGTTTATCAAACAGAAATAGAAGAAACGGTTGCCCCTTCCCTGGCTGAAGTATTGATCTTTACCAGTCCATCCAATGTGGATGCCTATTTTACCAATAACTTACTCGAACCTGGCCAGCAGGTGATCTGTATCGGAAAATCTACCGGTAAAAAGTTCGATGAAATGAATGTACACTATACCTTGCCTTATTCGCCAGATGAACTCGGTTTGGCCGAAGCGGTGTTTGGTTTAAGCTATTAAGAGATGATCAATCGTCCAAGAAGACTCAGAAAAAACCCTATTGTAAGGGAAATGGTTGCCGAAACGCGATTAGCTAAAGACATGTTTGTATACCCTTACTTCGTAGTGCCCGGAAAAGGCGTGCAGAAAGGTATTGAGGCCATGCCCGGGATCTCCCATTTTTCGGCTGATACTTTACTGAAGGATGTAGAAGCTGGTCTGAAACTGGGTTTAAATAAAGTTTTATTGTTTGGCGTGGGTGAACAAAAAACCGAAGATGCCAGTTCTTGTTACCACGACGACTCACTGGTGGTAAACGCTGTAAAGGAATTAAAAAAGGCATTTGCTGAGGAAATATATGTGATTACGGATGTTTGTGCTTGCGCCTATACCACCCACGGACATTGTGGCATTCTAAAAAATGAGGAGGTCCAAAACGATGAAACCGTGGAAGTGTTGGCTAAAATGGCCCTTAGTCATGCGCAAGCCGGTGCCGACATGGTAGCTCCATCCGATATGATGGACGGCCGGGTGGCTGCTATCCGCCAAAAGTTGGATGCTAATCACTTAGTTAATACGGCCATCATGAGTTACAGCATCAAGTTTGCTTCGGGCTATTATGGTCCCTTCCGTGAGGCAGCTTATTCTGCTCCAGGTAAAGGCGATCGTAAGGCCTACCAGATGGACTTTCGCAATCCGAACGAAATGATGCGGGAAGCATTTTTAGATGAGGATGAAGGAGCTGATATTTTAATGGTAAAGCCTGCACTGGCCTACCTGGATGTGATTCAGCAATTAAAGCAACAAAGTAATTTGCCGGTTGCTTGTTACAATGTTTCGGGCGAATATTCGATGGTGAAGGCCGCTGCGCAAGCAGGATGGATTGACGAGCAAAAGGTGACCATGGAAAACATGTATGCTTTTACCCGTGCCGGAGCTAATGTTATTATCAGCTATCATGCCCGGGAAATTTTAGAGAAAAAGTGGATGTAATATCCTTAAAACTGAATTAAATCTGCTATGGCTAATTTTTTAAAGAAATTATTTACCCGTGGGAACAGCCCTGCTGACCGACCTGTTTTCTCCAGCGAAAAGCAGGATATCAGTCGACTGAGCTCAGCGGAATTGTATGAAAAAGCAAAGCAGTTTTTCCCTGGAGGCGTAAATAGTCCGGTCAGGGCATTTAAATCGGTGTATGGCACCCCGCTATTTATCGAAAAAGGCGACGGCTGTCATTTATGGGATGCTGATGGTAATCAATTTATTGATTTCTGCTGTTCCTGGGGTCCATTGATTTTGGGTCATAATCATCCCGGGATTCGTGAAAAAGTGACCGAAGTGATGCAGAACGGCATGAGCTTTGGTGCACCCACTGCCCTTGAGAATGAACTGGCTGAGCTGATCATAAAAAACAACCGCTACCTTGAGAAAATCCGCTTTGTAAGTTCCGGGACTGAGGCGGTGATGTCGGCAATCCGCCTGGCAAGAGGGTATACCAAACGGGACAAAATCTTGAAGTTTGAAGGCTGCTATCACGGACATGTGGATGCCTTATTGGTAAAAGCAGGGTCAGGATTGGTCACCTTTGGCGAGACTTCATCGGCCGGTATTCCGAAAGCTTTTGCAGAGGAAACCATTGTGGTTCCTTTGAATGATCAAAAAGCAGTGAAAGAAGCTTTCAAGCAATTTAAAAATCAGCTGGCAGCGGTGATCATCGAAGGGGTCCCTGCCAATAATGGTTTATTGATTCAAGATAAGTCTTATGTGGAGTTTTTACGGGAGATTTGTACCAAAAACAAGACTTTGCTGATTTTTGATGAGGTAATTACCGGTTTCCGGATCGGTTTTGAGGGGGCGGCCGGGTTTTACCAGGTGCAGCCTGATATTGTTACCTATGGCAAGATTATTGGCGGCGGACTTCCGGTGGGTGCTTACGGAGCATCTGCTGAAATTATGGCAAATATTTCTCCCGAGGGTTCCGTTTACCAGGCCGGTACACTTTCCGGTAATCCGGTGGCCATGGCGGCAGGTATTGCACAACTAAGTGAATTAGCTAAATCGGGCTTTTATAAAGAACTTAATGCCAAGACTTCGGAATTTGTAGAATCTATACAGCGCTATGCCGATACTCATAACTATCGATTTAAAGTATTTAATGTGGGTTCTATTTTTTGGTTTGCCTTTACCGATGAGTGTATACAAACCGCTGAGGCTATTGATCCTGCTAGTATGGAACATTTCAAGGTTATGCACCGCGAATTGCTGAACCGGGGCGTTTACATGGGTCCCTCGGGGTATGAAGTGGGCTTTATTTCTGCCGCTCACAGTAAAATTGATCTGGAGAAAGCGAAAAGGGCTATCTTTGAGTGTTTAGACATCGTGTTTAAAAAATAAAGCATGCGCAAGGCCTTCATTCTTTTTTACCTTATCACATTTTACGTTTTTGCCGAGATGGCCTGGTGGGGTTATTTACTGATCAAGGCAGAGCCCAACCGGAAAGCGATGGTAATGGGTGAAGGAGCTGTATTTCTGCTTTTGGTGATTTTGGGAATTTTTCAGATGCATAAAACTCTCAGCCGGAAAGAAAAACTGCACCATCAGCAAAAGAATTTTTTGCTTTCGGTAACACATGAGTTGAAATCGCCTTTGGCATCTATTAAACTCTACTTGCAAACTATTTTAAAACGAGACTTGGATCCCGAAAAACAGAAAGGATTCATCACCAATTCATTAAAAGATATTGAACGGCTCGATGACTTGGTGGAGAATATGCTCCTGGCTTCTAAAATTGAGAACCGCTCTTATTCCTTTCCGCAGGATGAGTTCAATTTTTCAGATTTATTAACCAAAGTGGTAGATCGATTGGAGGTTCACTCCTGCAGTTCGCAAACTATTAAGGCGTGTGTAACACCTAACTTAATGATCAAAGGAGATCAGATTGCCATCACCTCGGTCATCTCCAACCTGATTGAAAATGCAATTAAATATTCGCCCGCTTGTGCAGAAGTCTTGGTTAGTCTGGTGCCCAAAGGCGACCAAATCTTACTGGAAGTAGCGGATCATGGTCCGGGTATACCCGATGCCGAGAAAAGCCGTATTTTTGAAAAATTTTACCGCATAGGGAATGAAGATACCCGCCAAACCAAAGGCACCGGTTTGGGATTATATATTGTAAAAAAGGTGCTTGAGATGCACCATGCAGAGGTTAAGGTGAGCGATAACCTCCCTGTAGGAACCAAATTTGAAATCACATTTAAAAATACCCATGGGAACTAAACAACGAATTTTACTGGTAGAGGACGAAGAACATTTGCTGGAGGCAATCAAACTAAACCTCGAAATGGAGGGTTACAAGGTAAGCACCGCAACCAACGGAAAAAAAGCCTTGAAAATTTTCAAGGAGGAGCGCTTCAATCTGGTAATTCTGGATGTGATGTTGCCGGAGATTGACGGTTTCCAGGTGGCGGAAACCATTCGGCTGGAAAATACAGAAACTCCCATTATGTTTTTGACGGCAAAAAACACCAGTGAAGACCGTGTAGCCGGTTTGAAAAAGGGAGCCGATGACTACATGGTGAAGCCATTCAATTTGGAAGAATTGATATTAAGAGTGGGTATTTTGGTGAAACGCAGTTTGAAGGGAGATGATCTAAAAGAGTTGAATTCGTATCGTATAGGTGATAAAACCATTTATTTTAACTCTTTCGAATTGAAATTGGATAACGGGCAAATCACGCCTTTGACGAAGAAGGAGACCATGCTCTTGAAATTGTTGATTGAGCGTAAGAACGAGGCCGTATCGCGGGAGCAAATTCTGGAAACTGTTTGGAATTATGATGTATACCCATCTACCCGTACCATTGATAATTTCATTCTGACCTTCCGTAAATACTTTGAGCCCGATCAAAAAAATCCGACCTATTTTCACTCCATTCGTGGTGTGGGTTATAAATTCATGGATAAATAATGTTTACTCGAAGAGCCCGCTTTATCGTAATCGCAATTGCCTCGGTGCTTTTAGCATGGACCTTGTACGAAAAAGTGTATGAGGTATCAGCAGTCATCGGTCTTGGCATTGTTTTCCTTATTTGGGGCTATTTTTCAGAGGGAACCGTGGTGATGGCTGCCAAGGAATTTCATTATAAAAATTACGATAAAGCCGAAGAACTTTTACAGGAGATTGAAGATCCGGAGAAACTAAACAGACATCGCCGGGGCTTTTATGAATTTATTTATGGCAATATAGAGTTGCATCGCCAAAATTTTGATAAGGCTGAGCGCCATTTTCAAATGGCCACTCAATTCCCCTTACGCAATCAGAATGATAAAGCCCTGGTTTGGGTGCATCTGGCTAATATTTGTCTCAGAAAAAAAGAATTCGAGCGCTCGGTGGCTTATATTGAAAAAGCCAAGGCTCTTAAAATTTCTTCCAGAGTGAAGAACATCATCCAAAAAATAGAACAAGAAATCCCAACGCAATCGTGAGTCAGCAAGCCATCGCCTCTTCTTTATTTATTCAGTCCGCATTCTCAAAAGCAACAGAACGTCCCCCCGTCTGGATGATGCGCCAGGCGGGTCGTTTTATGCCACAATATTGGGAGATCAAGAACAAATATTCGTTTCTGGAGATGTGCAAAACGCCGGAAATTGCTGCTGATGTGACCATGTTGCCGGTAGATCTGCTGGATATTGATGCTGCGATCTTATTTTCGGATATCCTGGTGACGGGCGAAGCCATGGGGGGCGATTTGAGTTTCAATCAGGGAGTCGGTCCGAAGTTTGCCAATCCGGTGCGCACTGCTGCAGATGTAGATGCTTTGGAAACCGATGTGCAAGATCGCTTACAATATGTGGCTGACGCGATAAAGGTAATCCAGCAGCGTTTAAACGGAAAAATTCCGTTGATCGGTTTTGCCGGTGCTCCGTTTACGGTGATGAGTTATTTGGTGGAGGGCGGATCCTCTAAAGATTTCAAGCTCACTAAACTTCTTTTGCATAACCAGCCAGAATTGGCTCATCGTCTCTTGTCTAAAATTGCCAAAGTAACCACCGATTATCTGAATTTACAGATAGCAGCCGGGGTAAATGCAGTGCAAATTTTCGACAGCTGGGCCCTGGCCCTGAGTTGGGACGATTATCGTGAATTTTCCCATCAGTACATTCAGCAAATTATCGCCGGCTTGAATCGTAGGGATATTCCAGTGATTTCTTTTTGTAAAGGAAGCTCGGTATTTGCGCCGTTAATGGCCGAGGCGAAGCCGGATGTGATCTCCATCGACTGGAATGTGGACCTGAAAGACATGAAACAGCGTTTGCCGAAAGGCATCGCGGTGCAAGGTAACCTCGATCCACATATTTTGTATGCAGACAAAACTGTTATTAAAGATCGTATTCACCGTTTATTCGAGCGCATGCGTGGCGAAAATGGATTTATCTTTAACTTAGGGCATGGCATTATGCCAGATATTCCGTTCGATCATGTGAAATATGCGGTCGATGTGATCAAAGCGTTTAAATACTAATGGCTTACCTCTATTTAAAGTCCCTACATCTCATATTTGTGGTCAGCTGGATGGCCGGACTTTTCTACATCGTTCGTTTGTTCATTTATCATACCGAAGCCAATGAAAAACCGGCGGATGAACGTGCCATTTTGCAAAAACAATTTGTGTTGATGGAATCCAAATTGTGGAACATCATCACCACCCCAGCCATGTTATTGGCGGTGTTGGCCGGTTTAGGTATGCTCTACCTGAACCCTTACTTGCTGGAAGCCGACTGGATGCTCGTGAAACTCAGTTTTGTACTGGGTTTACTCATTTACCATTTTCTTTGTCAACGACTGATGAAACAATTGAAACAAGGAATTTTTATCCTCAGTTCTACCCAATTGCGCATTTGGAACGAAGTAGCTACCATTTTCCTGGTTGCCATCGTATTTACGGTGGTCCTTAAAAGTGCCATCGATTGGATTTATGGCTTGATCGGACTCATTTTGTTTAGTATCCTCATCATGTCGGCAGTTAAGATCTACAAGTACTACCGCCAGCGCTCATAATTATTTTTTTCTTCATGGATGCAACCATTTACTTGAATTGTGCATCTTTCCTAAAACACGTGTAGATTGAAACAAACGTTTACGATTGAATACTTATTGGAGGGATGTAGAAACGGGAACAGGCAAGCGCAGGAGGCTTTATACCAAGCATTAGCTCCGCAAATGATGGGCATTTGCTTGCGATATGCTGCTGACCGTGCCGATGCGGAAGATATTCTTCAAACGGGATTCATCAGGGTGTTTCAAAAAATGAACGCTTTTAGAATGGAGGGTTCATTTGAAGGATGGGTGAAACGGATCATGGTAAATACGGCCATCGAAATGTACCGTAAGAATTTAAGGACACTGGCAGCAGTTTCTTTAGATGAAGTACAAGAGGAAGTGCGGCTTTCGGACTGGAATTCATTGGAGGTTCAGGACTTGCTCAAACTGATACAAACTTTACCGAATGGCTATCGGGTGGTGTTTAACTTGTATGCCCTTGAGGGCTATTCGCATAAAGAAATTGCAGATGAACTGGGCATTACTGAGGGCGGGTCAAAATCCCAGCTTTCAAGAGCAAGGGCTATCTTAAAAGAAAAAATTAAAGAAATGGAGGAATTAGATCATGTCAGAGAAATCAAATAAAGCATTCGACCGACTGGTGGAGGAAAAGTTCCGTGACTTTCATGTGGAGCCATCGATTGATCTTTGGAACAAGATTAGTGCCGGCTTGGATAAACCTGCTAAAAAGCGCTTTCCCTACACCTGGCTGACTGCTGCCTGCCTCTTATTGGTAGGGACTTATGTGATATGGCTCAGCAAACCTGCTTCGCAAGTTTCCGGGCCGGCATTGAGTAAAAATGAGGCTTCGATCGCTCCGTCAGAACAGGCCGGGGCAAATAATGAAATGCTTAGCCAAGCTATTTCGGTGCTTCCAAAGACGAACACGAGAAAAAAAGAAGGTATTCCTTCCGGGACAGTTCAACAAGAAGTACAGTTGAACAAATCGGAACTGATTTCAGAAGAGTCTCAATCGGTAGCAAAAGTATTGGAGAGCCCGGTGCTTGAAGAACAAAAATCGCTCATGGAAACAGTAGCCCCGGCGCCCGCTCTTACATTTACTGAACCTGAAGTACAAGGTACGGAGGAGCAATCAGTCGAATCGTACACTTCAAAGCAACGCGGTAAGGGCTTGGGCAGACTCGTCAATTTTATAGTGGCTCAAGTAGATGGCCGGGAAGATAAATTAATTGAGGTGTCTGA
>JBEDFI010000015.1:0-18587 GCA_041175245.1 Bacteroidota bacterium | reverse complement strand
TCTACATACAGGCTATTGAAGGTGTAAAACTCGGGCGTTCTCAGCAGTGATAAATCGTCCGATTTCTGGTAGACGGAAAGGTGTTCTAAATTTAACCAAGCCAGTTTGAAATGCTTGGAAAGGGAAAGTTTCAACAACTGCAGCGCAGAGCCTGACTGAACCGGTGCAATTTGATTCGGGGTAGCCGTTTCTCCAAAATAAAGATAATTTTCTATGTTGAAATATTCAGCTTTTAGGGATATCCTCTCAGCAGGATTCTCATAAAGAACATTCAGATTTCTGATCTGCGAACGTTTAAAATCATTATTCCATTGATGGAACTGGTAATTTATCCGATTAAAAATATATTCCGGGGATTTATTCTGCAAGTAAGCCCCCAGAGTAATACTACCCAAAGATTTACTCAACAAAAACATACTTCTAGCCTCGTATAAATAATCTCCGGCCTGGCTACCTTGTGCAATTTGAAGGAATTTGGCATTTAAATTAACTCGTTCGTTAAAGCGATAGCTCAAACCCGCCCTCAGCGAAGTATTATTAAATTGCTTTTCTTCGCCCGTTTGCAAAAACTGGTACCGGTCATAAACGGCTCCCAGGTCTACCTTAAGTTCATTTCTTAAAAAACCAACGGAACGACTTCGTATATAAAAACTGTAATCGAAGGCATTATGGAGGTGTGCAATTTCGGTGGTATCGTTCGTTAGGCTGGTAGTCTCCGGCTGGGGATGAGGGAACACATTGTACGTATCGGGTTCATTCCTGAAAAATCGGAATCGATTCTTGGTATAACTCAAGGTATAAGCCACTCTTTGGGTGGGCAAGAGTGAAGTGGCTGTATCTGAACTGAGCGTATCACGACGCCCAATATCAAAGGTTTGTTTCAGAAAAACAGTATTTTCTCTCCAGGTTTGTCGGGGTCTGTTTTCGCCGGTAGCACTTAAACGAACAAACTCAGCATCTTTACTGAAGAGCTGATCTCCCTCAAATAAATCTTCTCGCACCGTCGATCCATTTTCCCCTGCTTTCAAATTATTAAACAAGGCATGTGCCATTAACTGATAACGACTGTTTAGGCTTCGGTACCAGGTAAAAATAGCTGCGTTCAAGTGATCAGGATTCTGATTTTTATAGAATCCATCTCCACCAATGCGATTGTAATTGACACCCACATTCCAATTAGGTTTCACATTCTGAGTATGCGTAACACGGAAGATCTGTTCCTGGGCTTGCCCGCTCACGTAATAGAGCTCTGTATAGGGAGATCGGGCGATGTAATACCGCACCGAGTCGGAACGAAGCACATAACGGTCCAGGGCATGAAAACCAGCCTGAAATCCAATACTACGAGTAGGATCAAACAATAAATCGCGGTAAGCTAGACCCGTTCCCCCCAAATTGATAGTGGGCCTTTGAGGTAAATTTAGGAGATTGTAGTGGTGGAAATCCTTCAATGCGGTATCCAGCTGCAGGGTAAAAACACTGTCTTTTAACATCGCTAAATTTGTATAGCGGATATTATTGGGACCTGGCACTACCGAATCTCTCCTGGATTCTTCTTTTTTGCGTAATGAATCTAAACTAAGGGTTTGTGCAGGCCTGTTTGTTTGACTGGTGCTGCCAGGCAAGGTGCGTTGCTGCGCCAAAACAGGAGCAAGACTTAACAAAAAAATTGTACAGAAGAAACAGATTTTCCTCATAGGGCCTTAATCAACTCTTTAAGAATGAAAGTCATTTGAGGCTCCGCCTCTTTAGCCGTTTGGATGATCTCGGCCAGCGATACCGGTTTGAGTTCTTCAGGAAAGCCTTCATCTGTTAAAACCGAAATGGCAAATACCGGGATACCCATGTGGTTGGCCACAATTACTTCAGGAACGGTACTCATTCCTACGGCGTCGCCTCCAATAATTCTTAAGTAACGGTATTCTGCCTTGGTTTCCAAATTGGGTCCTGCAACTGATACATATACTCCTTCATGGCAAGTGATGTTATTCGTTTTCGCGATTTCCATGGCCTTGTTCCGCAACTGCTGATCGTATGGCTCACTCATGTCGGGGAACCGAGGGCCAAATTGATCCAGATTTCTTCCCCTAAGCGGATTATCCGGTTGTTTATTGATATGATCGGATATTACCATTAAACTGCCCTTTTTGAAAGCGGGGTTTAATGAGCCACTGGCATTTGACACAAACAAACGCTCAATACCGAGCATTTTCATCACCCTCACCGGAAAGGTGATCTGCTTCATGTCATAGCCTTCATAATAATGCAAACGACCCTGCATGGCGACCACTTTTTTGCCTGATAATGTACCGAAGATCAACTTACCTGAATGAAATTCTAAGGTGGAAATGGGAAAATTGGGGATGTTGGAATAATGCAGTTGAAATTCTACCTGAATTTCGTCCACTAGTGCCCCCAAGCCGGTTCCTAAAATAATTCCGATCTGAGGTTTAAAATCGCCTATTCTGCTCTTAATGAATTCAGTGGTTTTTAGAATGTTCTCTAACATGTTGTTTTAATAAGTGCTCAAAATCTTCTTTATCGGGCTCTTCGAAATCTGCTTCAACAGGTAATACAAAGATGGGCAAATTAGCAAGTAATTTCTTAAGCGCTGGCATACGCAGACGTTGGGCATCTTTTTCTGTGGTGATGATGAGTGTATCATCCGCCATCATGTTATCAAAAGCGTTTCTCAATTTAAGAATATTCGCAGGTGTAAATAGATGATGATCCGGATAATCGTGGTGCTCCACAAAGGAGGTATAAGCCCTTAATTCTCTCAAAATCGGTTTTGGATTCGCTATTCCTGTTAATAATAAAATCTTCGATTTATTAGTGACTGAGTTCAGTGGCCGGCTTTTTTGCCCATCGAACATGGTCAGGTCGCCATACCGCAAATAAGAGAAAAATAAGGCCTGATGGGCTTTGGGTTGTATTTTCTTACGAAGCTGTAGTTTCTCTGTCGAAGAAAGCCCAGGCGGTGATTTCGTAATGATGATGATATCTGCCCGGTTTTTTGCCCACATGGGTTCCCGCAAATTCCCGGCAGGTAATAAGCAATCGAAATGTTGAAGGGATGAAAAGTCGAATAATAAAATCTGAAAACTAGGTTTCAGTTCAAGGTGCTGATAGGCATCGTCCAGCAAAATCAACTCATGATTGGGTTCTAACTTACGAATTCCTTCTACCCGATCTTCACAAACAGCAATCGTCTGATCGGGGAAACGTCGTTTAAACTGCAGGGGTTCATCACCCGATAGCACCACCAAATCATCTGGTTCCACCATTCTGAATCCCTTCGAGTTTCGCCCATATCCTCTGCTTAATACAGCCAAGCGGTATTCTTCTTTAAAAAGACGAATCAAGTACGCAGTGAGTGGGCTTTTACCAGCACCCCCAACTGCCAGATTACCCACCACAATCACCGGAAGGTCGAATGAGTAAGACCGAAAAATTCCTAAGCGATAGGCTGCATAACGCAATACCACTCCTACTCCATAGAGTACGGAAAAAGGAAAAAGCAGCCAACGCAAAAACCGATTCGTCATCAATCGCTAAATTACGTTTTTTAATCAAAAGGGTCCGTAATTCTCTATAATTAACGATCCCAGAAGGCAAAAAAGCATATATTTGAAAAAAAATAAGATCCCATGCTGAAAGGTTTTTTTAATGTCCCAACACCGGTAAACGAAACTATTTTAAGCTATGCTCCCGGAAGCACTGAGCGTAGCCTATTGAAAGCTGCTTTAACAGAGGCCCGCTCTAAACAAATTGACGTACCGATGTATATCGGGGCTGAGAAAGTAAGAACTGATAAAAAGGTAGCCATGCGGCCGCCGCACGACCATCAGCATATTTTAGGACATTACAGCCAAGGTGATAAGAGCCATGTGGAAGCGGCGATCAACGCGGCTTTAGCGGCAAAAGCGGATTGGGAACGTCTGCCTTGGGAGCAGCGTGCTGCCATTTTTTTAAAAGCTGCCGATCTGATTGCCGGCCCCTACCGTTATAAAATTAATGCGGCTACTATGCTGGGGCAATCGAAAAATGTTTTTCAGGCAGAAATTGATGCCGCTTGTGAATTGATCGACTTTGTACGTTTTAACGTAAAATACATGAGCGAGATCTACCAGCAGCAACCTCCGGTATCGCCCAGAGGAAGCTGGAATAGAGTAGAACAGCGACCATTGGAAGGATTTGTATTTGCCCTAACCCCCTTTAACTTTACGGCTATTGCAGGAAATCTGCCCACTTCTGCCGCAATGATGGGTAACGTAGTGGTTTGGAAACCATCCAACACCCAGATTTATTCCGCAAACGTATTGATGGAAATTTTCCGCGAAGCAGGACTGCCTGATGGCGTAATTAATTTGGTATATGTATCGGGCCCAGATGCCGGAGAAGTAATTTTCAATCATGCCGATTTTGCAGGCATCCACTTTACAGGATCCACAGGCGTATTTCAAGATATTTGGAAAACAATTGGAAATAATATTCATCGGTACAAAACCTATCCGAGAATTGTCGGCGAGACTGGTGGTAAAGATTTTATCCTGGTACATGGCTCTGCCGATGTAGAAGCCGCCAATACAGCCATTGTGCGGGGTGCTTTCGAATATCAGGGACAAAAATGTTCTGCCGCTTCGAGGGTATACATCGCCAAATCGGTATGGCCAGAATTGAAAGAACTCATGCTTCGTGATCTGGCAAGTATAAAAATCGGTCCAACCGAAGATTTTTCGAATTTTGTAAATGCAGTGATCGATGAGAAGTCATTCGATAAGCTGGCTACTTACATTGATGCCGCCAAAAAAGACAGCAGCCTCGAAGTGATCGCCGGTGGAAACTACGATAAGAGCAAGGGCTATTTCATTGAGCCGACCGTAATCGTAACCAAAGACCCCAAATACGTGACCATGTGCGAGGAGTTATTTGGCCCGGTTCTAACCATTTTTGTATACGAGGATACCGATTTTGATAAAACTCTACAACTCATTGATACTACTTCTGATTACGCCTTAACTGGTGCAGTGTTGGCTCAAGATCGTTATGTATTGGATAAAGCAACCTATGCCTTGCGAAATGCAGCCGGTAATTTCTACCTCAACGATAAATGTACAGGAGCCGTGGTAGGCCAGCAGCCATTTGGCGGGGCCAGAGGCTCAGGCACTAACGATAAAGCGGGCTCCATGATCAACTTACTGCGTTGGGTATCTCCTCGCACCATCAAGGAGACTTTTGATCCGCCGAAGGACTACCGTTATCCTTTCCTGGAACAGGAATAACAAAAAAGCCTCCCGAAATTATCGGGAGGCTTTTTTTGATGACTTTATCTTTATTTATCGGTAAAAGCGAAGATCTTACCCAAATTATCGGCATTGGTGACCGTCACATTCAGGTCTTTTACAAAGCCGCTATCCAGTTGGATTACCCAGCCGTGAATTTCCAGGTCGTCACGTTCTTTCCAGGCATTCTGTACGATGGTGGTCTTGGATAAATTATACACCTGTTCAATCACATTCAACTCTACCAAACGATTTTGCCGTTCCTTTAAATCAGGAATAGCGTCTAATTCACCGACATGTGCCCGATACACATCCTTGATATTACGCAACCAGTTATCAATCAAACCAAATTGGCGGTTACTCATGGCTGCAAGAATGCCACCACAGCCATAATGACCCGAAACGATGACATGTTTTACTCTTAACACATTTACCGCATAATCGAGTACGCTCAGCATATTCATATCGGTATGTACGCAGAGATTGGCGATGTTACGGTGTACAAATACCTGACCGGGTTTGGTATTAGTCACCTCGTTGGCAGGCACCCGGCTGTCGGAGCAACCGATCCACAATACCTCAGGGCTTTGACTTTTAGACAAATTTTTAAAGTAATTAGGATCCATAGCCAACTGGCCGGAAACCCAATCGCGATTTCCCTGGAGTAGTTTGCTATAACTTTCATCTAGTTTCAGCCTGGTTTCTTTCTTCATTTTACAATGTGCAATTCATCTAAAAATACAGCCTTTATCCGATTAAATACTAATTTTAACAAAAATTAATGGCGATGTTGAAGAGATTTATACTTACCAATTTTCTTGTTTTAGTGATTGGTATTCCATCTAAAGCGCAGAGTAATAATGCTCCTTCAGACTTCAACCCACACGACTTAAAAATCACCGGATATTTCCAGTTCCAGTACCAAAAAGCGCAAACACAAGGTCAGCATTCGATGAATGGCGGTGATTTTTTAGACCATGTAGATGAACGATTCATGGTTCGTCGGGGGCGTTTTAAATTTGACCGGGTAGATCAATATACCAATATCGTTTTCCAACTGGATGCCACACAGGACGGGGTAAGCTTACGCGATGGGTTTATTCAGCTTAGAGACCCGAAATGGAATATTTTTACGCTCACAGCCGGACAGTTTACCAAGCCATTTGGCTACATCCTATCCTATTCTTCGGCCAATCGTGAGTTTCCGGAGCGTCCCAGAACGCATCAGCTACTCATGCCCAGCGAACGTGATTTAGGTGCGATGCTGGGCATTCGAATACCTAAACTCCCTTTTTTGAATTTTGAAATCGGTTATTTTAATGGTTCCGGAATGAATGCGAAAGACTACGATAGCAAAAAAGATCTTTCGAGCACCCTACAGTTTAATTTCAATGAACTAAAAAAGAATTGGAATTTGGGTGTTGGATTTTCCTATTATCATGGGTTCGTTCGCCATGGAACCAGTACAACTTACAGAAATGTTACCAATGGCAATCTAAAAGGATTTGAAGCAGTGTCAGGTGTCAATATTGTGGGATCATTTGCTAAAAGAACATACTATGGCATTAATCTACAAACAGATTTTAGCTGGGCAATTGGTAAAACCACCCTCAAAACAGAACTAATTGCCGGAACACAACCTGGTGTGGCTGCATCTCCCGCTATCAGCCCAGGACAGGCCAACCGAAGTTTTGGTGTACAACCAGTAGCCGACATCTACAATCGAAATTTCAGCGGGATCTTTGTATGGCTAGTGCAAGAAATCCCAAATACGCAGCTACAATGGATCGGTTCTTTTGATAGTTACGACCCCAATACCTATGTTTCCGGGGTGCAAATTGGTCAGGCAGGCAGCAATACCGGAGCCGGAGATATCCGCTTTAACACCATCGGTACCGGATTCGTGTACTATTTCAACAAGCAAGTAAAACTTACGGCCTACTATGATCATCCAATCAATGAATCGACAACATTAAGCACCCATACAAAAGACTTAAGAGATGATGTATTTACGCTTCGTGCCCAATATCGATTCTAAGAAAAAAATAAACCTGCATTTTGTATTTTTGATTCCCAATCCATTTAATTCAGATAGCTTTTGAATAAGAAAATCGAAACCCTCCAACAAAAACAAGCAGAAGCCCTTTTGGGCGGAGGACAAACCCGCATAGACAGTCAGCATAAAAAAGGTAAACTTACCGCCCGAGAACGGCTGCATTTTTTATTAGACGACGGCTCTTTTGAAGAGATCGGCATGCTCGTAAATCACCGCTCTACCGACTTTGGCATGGAAAAAGAAAAATACCATGGTGATGGCGTAGTTACCGGATACGGAACTGTAAATGGTCGTTTGGTTTATGTTTATTCACAAGATTTCACCGTTTTTGGAGGATCTCTTTCGGAAACACAGTCCGAAAAGATTTGTAAAATTATGGAAATGGCTATGAAAAATGGTGCACCCATCATCGGTTTAAACGATTCGGGCGGTGCCCGAATTCAGGAAGGCGTCGTTTCTTTGGGTGGTTATGCAGATATTTTTTACCGTAATACCCAGGCATCAGGCGTGGTGCCTCAGATTTCAGGCATCATGGGTCCATGTGCCGGTGGAGCGGTGTATTCTCCTGCCATCACCGATTTTATTTTGATGGTGGAAAATACTTCATACATGTTCGTAACCGGCCCCAATGTGGTGAAAACGGTTACCCACGAAGAAGTAAGTGCCGAAGAATTGGGTGGGGCCAATACACATGCCAGTAAATCGGGGGTAACGCATTTCGCCTGCAGCAATGAAATCGATGCCATCAACCATATTAAAAAATTACTAAGTTACATGCCGCAAAACTGCGAAGAGCAGGCACCGGCATTTCCTTACGAAGGTACTGATGAATACCGGTCGGCTTTGAATGATATCATGCCAGAAAGTGCTTCGCAGCCCTACGATGTACGGGAAGTAATAGAGCAGCTGATTGATGAAGCTACTTTTATGGAAATCCACAAAGAGTATGCCGAAAATATTGTGGTAGGGTTTGCCCGCTTAGCTGGAAAGAGCATCGGCATTGTGGCTAACCAGCCGGCGTTTTTAGCAGGGGTGTTAGATAATCACGCTTCGGTGAAGGGTGCCCGGTTCGTTCGTTTTTGCGATAGCTTTAATATTCCTTTGCTGGTTCTGGAAGATGTACCCGGTTTCTTGCCTGGCACCGATCAGGAGTGGAACGGCATCATTACCAACGGCGCCAAATTATTGTATGCCTTCTGCGAAGCTACTGTACCCAAGATCACGGTGATTACCCGTAAAGCTTACGGGGGCGCTTATTGCGTAATGAATTCCAAACACATTGGGGCCGATATGAATTACGCCTGGCCTAGTGCCGAAATTGCGGTAATGGGTGCCAAAGGCGCTGCTGAAATCATTTTCAAAAAAGAAATCACCGCTGCTAATGATCAGGAAGCGAAATGGCTGGAGAAAGAAAAAGAATACTCCGATCTGTTCGCCAATCCCTACCGTGCCGCGGAGCGTGGTTTTGTAGATGAGGTGATTGAACCAGCAGAAACCCGGGCAAAACTGATCAAGGCTTACTGCATGCTGGAAAATAAAGTGGTGAATAATCCGCGTAAGAAACACGGCAATATTCCATTATAAGTATGCTATCACGATGAGTTCGATAGAGCAAATTCCAGCTGGCATGACCTGGCATTTACGTCAGGAGGTCATGTATCCGGAGTTGGATCTGGAAGCGGTAAAACTACCAGATGATGAAGAAGGCACTCATTTCGGACTTTTTGATCAAAATCAATTGATCTCGGTCATTTCCACTTTTCAGCAAGCGAATGAAATGCAATTGAGGAAATTCGCCACCCAAACTAAATTTCAGGGCAAAGGATACGGGAAGCAATTGTTTGAGCATGCCCTTGATTTCGCCAAATCAAAAAAAGTACACCGAATCTGGATGAACGCCCGGACCAATGTAAGTGGCTTATACGAACGATACGGCTTTAATCAAACAGATCAGACTTATTTTAAAGACGGATACGAGTTCGTCATCATGGAAATCTTTTTATAAATTGAACAATGGCTAAGAAAGAGAACGTAAAACACATTCCCGTAGTGACCAAAAAGTCACTCGATTTTTTTGAAAAATACATCAATAATCCCTCTCCAACCGGTTTTGAATGGGATGGACAAAAGCTCTGGCTCGATTATATCAAACCGTATATCGACGAGTATTATGTAGATAATTACGGTACTGCCGTGGGGGTGATCAATCCGAAAGCAGAATATAAAGTAGTGATTGAGGCCCATGCCGATGAGATCTCCTGGTTTGTGAATTATATCACCAAAGACGGCTTGATTTACGTAATTCGTAACGGCGGTTCCGACCACCAAATCGCTCCGTCCAAAAGGGTCAACATCCACACTGATAAAGGAATCGTGAAAGCGGTTTTCGGCTGGCCGGCCATTCATACCCGTAGCGGGGAAAAAGAAGAAACCCCTACCCTCAAAAACATCTTTCTGGATTGCGGCTGTACCAGCAAGGAGGAAGTGGAAGCCCTCGGTATCCATGTGGGCTGCGTAATTACCTATGAGGATGAGTTTATGGTATTAAATGACCGCTACTATGTGGGCCGGGCCTTAGATAACCGTGCCGGAGGCTTCATGATCGCAGAAGTAGCCCGCTTGCTCAAAGAAAACAAGGTAAAACTTCCTTTTGGATTATACATCGTCAACTCCGTACAGGAAGAGATCGGTTTGCGTGGTGCTGAAATGATCGCCCACCGCATTAAACCCAATGTGGCCATTGTAACCGATGTGACTCATGATACCCAAACCCCGATGATCAATAAAGTAACTCAGGGCGACTTGGCTTGTGGCAAAGGCCCGGTGGTGTCCTATGCTCCGGCGGTGCAAACTAATCTCAATAAATTATTGATCAAGGCAGCTGAAAAAAATAACATTCCTTTTCAACGCCAGGCCTCTTCCCGCTCCACCGGTACGGATACCGATGCCTTTGCCTATTCGAACGACGGAGTAGTTTCGGCCTTAATTTCACTACCATTGCGCTACATGCACACTACCGTAGAAATGGTGCATAAAGAAGATGTGGACAATGTGATCCGCTTGATTTACGAAACCATGCTGGATATTAAGCCCGGACACGATTTCAGAAGTATCAAGTAACAACAAAGTCCCGATGATAGCCATCGGGACTTTGTTTAGTAGCCTATTTCGTCTAAGGCGAAGATGGGTTTACGGCTCATCCACCTCCCTCGGGTAAAATCAGGAATTTGCTGCAAGGAACCTCCTTCTGCCACCGAACGCTCCGAGATTGGCGTAATGGCGTACCAGGCAGCCAGATCATATACGTCCATGGCAAAAGGTGCCTGTCGTTTGATCGATTCGATGAAGGAGTTGATCACAAAGAAGTCCATGCCGCCATGTCCGGCACCGGTAGCCTGACTTTCATATTTCTTCCAAAGCCCATGGTCGTATGTTTTCATGTAGGCCTCATCTTTTTCCCAAACATGCGCCCTCGGACTTTTTCCCTCCACATAGATCGAGTTGAAATCGTCCATCCACAAACCATTCGTTCCTTGTACACGGAAATTCAAAGAATACGGTCTGGGTGAATTGGTATCGTGCGAAAGAATAATAGTTTCTCCATTGGCTGTTTGGATGGATGTAGTCACGATGTCGCCCAGCTTAAAATCTACCTTGGCGTTCGGATGATCTGTTCCACCTTTTTCCACCACATATTTGTGCAATCCACGGGCTTTGGTAGCCACCGATGACAAGGCCGTTAAGCGGTTCCCACGATTCACATCGATCATCATGGCCACCGGGCCTAAACCATGCGTAGGGTACAAATCACCATTGCGGTAAACGGAATGATTAGTTCGCCATTTAGCTTCCGAAAATCCCTTCTCACCAAACTCTACCCCACCTCCATAGGGCTGTTTACCATCGTTAAATTTCACTTCCCTCAAATCGTGCTGATAGCCGCCCTGTAAATGTAATAACTCGCCAAACAAACCTTGGCGCACCATATTCAGCACCGCCATCACATCCCGACGATAGCACACATTTTCCATGGCAAACAAAGGTATACCCGTCGATTCTACCGCATTCACCATATCCCAGCACTCCTGCACATCGCTGGCACCACAAACCTCAACAGCCGGTATTTTACCTGCCTTTACCGCAGCAATGGCCTGCGGGATATGCCATTCCCAAGGGGTAGAGATAATCACCGCGTCGATATCATCGCGTTTCAGCAGGTTCAGGAAATCTTCATCCCCTTTAGTAAACTCCACTGCTTTTTTACGTCCATATTTTGCAATAAGTGCCTGCGATTCGGGAATGGCACTTTTGGCATCCGGGTCGGCTAAGGCTACCACCTCTACATCATCACGTTGTAAACATAGTTCTAAATGATCGCGGCCACGAAGGCCCACTCCGATAAATCCTACACGAACTTTAGGTTGTTTAGCGGCAAATAAAATCGTCGGATTTAAAACGGTGGCCGCAGCCCCCGCCATTAGGGTTTGCTGAAGAAATTTTCTGCGATGCATCTGATATTTTTTAAGGTTCAATTTATATAACAATTCTATACCTTAACTGTTAGGTTAAGTAAACATTGTTTAATTTCGCTACACTAAATTAAAATTTAAGTCTACACATCTCCTATAAACTTTATATATGAAACCAACTTTAGTCATTTTGGCTGCTGGAATGGCCAGCCGCTACGGAAGCATGAAACAAACCGATGGATTCGGTCCGAATGGAGAAACAATTATCGATTATTCAATTTATGATGCCATAAAGGCTGGTTTTGGCAAAGTGGTATTCATCATTCGCGAAGAATTTTCCGAGAGCTTTAAGGCTATTTTCGAGTCTAAACTAGAAGGAAAAATAGCAACTGATTATGTCTTTCAATCATACGATTTAAGTCCTTACGGGATAACTGAAGCAATTGAACGGGCCAAACCCTGGGGAACAGCCCATGCGGTGCTGGCTGCGGCCAATGCGGTAAAAGAGCCGTTCTGTGTGATCAATGCCGATGATTTTTACGGTCGCGATTCGTACGAAAAGATGGCTAAGTTCTTAACCACCGAAGTACAAGATGACTTATTCGGGCTCATGGGCTTTCAGATCGATAAAACCTTATCAGAACACGGTTCGGTTTCCAGAGGGGTTTGCGACGTAGATGGCAATGGCTTTTTGAAAGACATCAACGAACGTACGCAGGTATACTTTAAAGAGGATGGTGTGGTATATGAAGAAAATGGTGTGGAAACGCCATTAAGCCGACAGGCTTCTGCCTCAATGAATTTCTGGGGCTTTACCCCGCAGATTTTCGCCGATAGCAAAGGAATGTTCGTAGCGTTTGCCCTGGCAAACAAAGAGAATCCAAAAGCGGAATTCTTTATTCCTTTGGTGGCCGAAAAATTGATCAAATCGGGGAAAACACGCTTCAAGGTGATTCCTACGCAAAGCAAGTGGTTCGGAGTAACATATAAAGAAGATAAGCCGGTGGTACAACAAAGCATCGACGAACTGATCGCTGCCGGGGTGTATCCATCCCAATTATGGTAAACCCCTTTCCATCCGTTTTATGGGCCTTGTATGGCCTTGATCCCGAGGATTTTCAGATCCATCAACCGGGCTCAGGGAATATTAACCAAACATTTGTCCTCCAACACATCACGAAGACCAACGGTGGTTTCGTTTTGCAGCAGATCAACCAGCAGGTTTTCAAACAGCCGGAGATCATCGTGTCAAACATCCGTCTTGCGAAAGAATATCTGCAAAAAAACCATCCGGGTTATCTTTTCATTGCTCCGCTCCCTAACCTAAATGAAGAAGATTTTACACTTGTAGAAGACGAATACTGGCGTTTGCTGCCTTTTGTGCCACATACAAAGGCTTTTGAGGTACTCACAGAACCAGTACAAGCATATGAAGCTGCCAAACAATTCGGAAAGCTGAGTCGACTATTGGCAGGTATCCCTTTGGAAAAATTCAAGGCAAGTATTCCCCGTTTTCATGACCTTGAGTGGCGCAAGCAGCAATTTGACGAAGCTTGGGGGCAGGCTCCAGCAGTACTTAGGGAGCAAGCAAAGGAAGCCATTGAGATGGCGAAGACTTACGCACACATCCTACAACAATTCAAAGTTATTGAACCTACTCTACCCTTGCGGATCATGCATCACGATACCAAGATCTCCAATGTGTTGCTGGATGAGCAAACCTTTAAGGGAGTTTGTGTGATCGATCTCGATACACTGATGCCGGGTTATTTCATCTCCGACCTGGGAGACATGATGCGAACTTACCTTTGTGCGGTAGATGAGAATGAGCCAGACTTCAAAAAAGTCAGGATCAGGGAAGATTTTTTTAAAGCCACCCTGGAAGGTTACCTTTCGGAGATGGCGGATGTACTCACTGAACAAGAAAAAGAGCTTCTGCTATTTTCCGGGAAATACATTGTATACATGCAAGCCTTGCGCTTCCTGACCGATTTTCTGCAGGGGAGCATGTATTATCCCACTCAGTACGCCCATCAAAATTTAGATCGTGCTCTCAACCAATTCCGCTTAGTGGAGGAACTCTTTCAAAAAGAAAAAAAACTGGAAGCACTATTCCAGAAATAATTAAATTCAGGTCAATTTTATCACCATGTTTAAACTCAGATTTTCTACCCTCATCTTTTTCTTGTTGGGCACTTCAAGTGTATTTGCTCAAACAGGTCAGTTAAGTAAACAATTAGGCGACTTTGTTTCTTTACAAAAAACAAGCAATGGGGTCTTGCTAACCGCAAAAAACGGACAGGTATCTATCCAAGCCTATCATCCTTCGGTGCTGCGTGTTCGGGCGGTGCAGAAAGAATTTGCAAGAGACAGTTCATACGCGGTCATCAGACAGGCAGATCAAAACCTTTTCAAGAGCATAACCGAACATGCTAATGAGATTTTATTGACGACTGATTCCATCCGGGTACAGATCAGTAAAAATCCCCTCCGAATAAACTTTTACCGGGTGGCTGACGGAAAATTTTTAAATGGGGATGATGAACGACTGGGTATTTCATGGACAGGTACACAAGTGAGCAACTTCAAAAAATTACTCCCGGAAGAACGGTTTATTGGTTTGGGTGAAAAAACAGGAAACTTGAACAGACGGGGAAACAGTTATGTGAATTGGAACAGCGATGTACCCGCTTATGCACTGAATGCAGATCCGCTTTACAAAACCATCCCTTTTTATATCGGACTTCACGATAAGACCAGTTATGGCATTTTTTTCGACAATACTCATAAGAGCTTTTTCAATTTTGGAGCATCTACAGACGAGCAAACCAGCTATTTTGGGGCTGAAGATGGGGAGATGAACTATTATTTCTTCGGTTCTTCGAACGTTGCCGGCCTGATCAAAGATTATACCTGGTTAACCGGTAGAATGGAAATGCCTCCGCTCTGGAGTTTGGGTTATCAGCAATGCCGCTGGAGTTATAAACCCGACACGCAAGTATTGGAAATTGCCAAAACGTTCCGCGACAAAAAAATCCCTGCCGATGCCATTTATCTCGATATCGACTACATGGATGCCTACAAAATTTTCACCTGGAGCCCTCAAAATTTCCCCAATCCTAAGAAAACCATCGATGAATTGAAAGCCATGGGATTCCATGTAGTAACCATCGTCGATCCGGGAATTAAGATCGAGAAGGGCTACCAGCAATACGATGAAGGTGTTCAAAAAAACTATTTTGCAAAATATCCCTCCGGCGATTTTTATATCGGCAATGTGTGGCCTGGAAGATGTCATTTTCCTGATTTCTACCGTCCGGAGGTTCGAAATTGGTGGGGTAAATCATTCAGTAGTTTGACAGACAAAGGGGTAGAAGGTTTCTGGAATGACATGAATGAAATTGCCGTATGGGGGCAAAACATCCCCGATCTTATCCAGTTCGGTGCCAAGGGTAAAGAAATGACCTTGAAGGAAGCCCGTAATGCCTATGGCTTGCAAATGTCGAGAGCCACTTTTGAGGGGACAAAAGAAATTTTGGGCAAACGGGCATTTAACCTCACCCGAGCGGCTTATGCTGGTATACAACGCTATTCGGCGGTTTGGACCGGCGACAATGCATCCAGCGATGCGCATATGCTCTTGGGGCAACGTTTGGTGAACAGCCTGGGGCTATCGGGCATACAAAATATTGGAGTAGATATTGGCGGCTTCATTGGCACTCCGTCTGCAGAACTGATGATCAGATGGAACTCTCTGGGAGTGTATACTCCTATTTTCCGAAACCATGCCGAAATCAACACCCCCATGCGGGAGCCATGGCGTTTCGGACCGGAAGCAGAGCAAATCATGAGAAAAGATATTGAGCAACGATATCGCTTACTTCCCTACTTATACTCCAACTTCTATTTGGCTACGCAAACCGGTATGCCCATTGCCCGTACACTTGCCATCACTTACAGCCATGATCCAACTGTTTACGAAGAAAAGTTCCAAAATCAATTCTTATTTGGAGAGTCTTTGCTGGTCGCTCCTGTGGAGAGCAGCAAAACAACAGTCGAGGTATATTTACCACAAGGCGAATGGTACCGTTTGAGTAGCGGAGAAAAATGGAGAGGCAAGCAACGTATTGTAGTTCCGGCACCCCTCGACGACCTACCTGTATTTGTAAAAGCCGGAGCCATTATTCCCATGCAAGGAGTGATTCAGAATACCTCAGAACAGGGAGACGGAGTTTTAAGCATTCATATTTGGAATGGTGAAGAAGGGAGTAGCTTTACTTATTACGAAGATGATGGCAGCAGCTTTGCTCATGAGCAGGGTAAAAGCTATATCCGATCTATTCAGTTTGTACCACAAAAAAGGAATATCAGCTTTTCAGCTGTAGAAGGAAGCTATTTATCGAAATTTAAACAGCTAAAATTAGTGTTGCATGGTTTCCCCGAAGCGATGAAAACACTTAAAATAAATGGAAAAGCAATTAAACTTATTTCGGATCCAGAGGGTAATCGGAGCGCCAGCATGGCTAACCAACAAGCAGCCATCAAAATTCAGTATTAGAAGAAGATCTAATTAAAAAGCCTCCCCGATTTCGGGGAGGCTTTTTTGTGGATACCGGTTCGATTACTTCTTATCGTCTTCCTTCACTTCCTCAAAATCTACATCGGTTACCTCATCCCCACCTGCTGCAGGGCCATCGGCTGGCGCACCCTGAGCTGCCGTCTCTTGAGTTGCTTTGTACATCTCTTCCGAAGCCGCATTCCATGCTTCCTGTAAGGCATTTTGTGCAGTTTCGATCTCTTCGAAGTTTTTAGCTGCATACGCATCTTTCAGTTTTTTCAAACCGTCTTCGATCGGCGTTTTCTTGTCTGCAGAAATTTTATCGCCGTATTCCTTCAACTGCTTCTCAGTAGAAAAGATCAATGCATCAGCCGCATTCAGTTTATCGATCTCTTCTTTTGCTTTTTTATCAGATTCTGCGTTTGCCTCTGCTTCGTCCTTCATCTTTTTGATTTCTTCTTCGGTTAAGCCGGATGAAGCCTCAATACGAATCTTCTGCTCTTTGCCCGTGGCTTTATCTTGAGCACTCACATGTAAGATTCCGTTGGCATCAATATCGAAGGTTACTTCGATTTGAGGCACCCCGCGAGGAGCTGGCGGCAATCCGTCTAAGTGGAAACGTCCAATCGTGCGGTTCTGATTCGCCATAGGACGCTCACCTTGCAGGATATGAATTTCTACCGATGGCTGATTATCCGATGCGGTAGAGAAAACCTCTGATTTTTTTGTCGGGATGGTCGTATTGGCTTCAATTAATTTAGTCATTACACCACCCATGGTTTCAATACCCAGTGAGAGCGGAGTAACATCCAGTAACAATACATCTTTTACCTCACCGGTTAATACACCTCCCTGAATGGCAGCCCCAATAGCTACTACCTCATCCGGGTTCACGCCTTTTGAAGGTTCTTTGCCAAAGAAAGCTTTTACCGCATCCTGAATGGCAGGAATACGGGTTGAACCACCCACCAGGATGATTTCATCAATGTCTGAAGTCTTTAATCCGGCATTTTTCAAAGCCGATTTACACGGCTCAATAGTGCGTTTGATCAAACTATCTGCCAGCTGCTCAAATTTGGCACGGCTCAAGGTACGCACCAAGTGCTTCGGACCGCTTTGATCGGCAGTAATATACGGTAAGTTAATTTCTGTTTGGGTTGAGCTGGATAACTCGATCTTGGCTTTTTCAGCAGCTTCTTTCAAACGCTGTAGAGCCATTGGATCCTGGTGCAGGTCCATGCCGTTCTCAGATTTGAACTCTTCTGCCAGCCATTCGATAATCACGTGGTCGAAGTCATCACCACCCAGGTGTGTATCCCCATCGGTAGCTTTTACTTCAAATACGCCATCCCCCAACTCCAGTACAGAAACGTCGTGTGTACCACCACCGCAGTCGAACACCACAATTTTCATCTCCTTACTGGCTTTATCTAAACCATAAGCCAAAGCAGCGGCAGTAGGCTCGTTGATGATTCTTTTTACGGTTAAACCTGCAATTTCACCGGCTTCCTTGGTCGCCTGACGTTGAGCATCATTGAAATAAGCCGGAACAGTAATCACCGCTTCGGTAACTTCCTGGCCTAAAAAGTCTTCGGCTGTTTTTTTCATCTTCTGCAAAATCATCGCAGAAATCTCCTGTGGAGTATATTTACGGTCGTCAATCTCTACTCTTGGCGTATTGTTATCGCCTTTTACCACTTTATAAGGTACACGAGCAACTTCCTTCTTTACTTCATCAAAACTGTTGCCCATGAAGCGCTTAATGGATGAAATGGTTTTTTGAGGATTGGTAATAGCCTGACGCTTTGCAGGATCACCTACTTTGCGTTCTCCATTTTCTACAAATGCCACCACCGATGGTGTGGTGCGCTTGCCTTCGCTATTTGCGATAACCACCGGCTCATTGCCTTCCATTACTGAAACGCATGAATTGGTAGTTCCTAAGTCGATACCGATAATTTTTGACATGTTATTTTTCTTTTAATGTGTTCAATAGATTATTGAATCATCAAGCAATTAACAAGGTGTATGCCAATACAAAAAGAAAAACAATTTGGCAGAAAGCCCGGAAAGGAAACCAAACTGCCACCCCGTGAAGTGACAGGATGGCAGAAAAGTTCTGGAATAAGCTAAATCATTTTAACGTACTAGTGTATAAGTACGAATTACCGTTTCAGTGCCATCATCGGTTTCAAAGTAAAAAACCAATTTTTTATCTG
>JBEDFI010000014.1:0-18642 GCA_041175245.1 Bacteroidota bacterium | reverse complement strand
CCTAATTAAGTGCAATGTGTACCAATTTTATTTAATCGGATTTTGAAATTAGAAGCAGCAAATCAATCATACAACAGTCAGATCAAGTATTTAATCTTAATTTCGAAACATGTCTGGCATTTATTTACACATTCCATTTTGCAAGCAGGCCTGTCATTACTGTAATTTTCACTTCAGTACCTCACTGAAATGGAAATCTGAGTTATTAACCTGCATGCTGAGTGAATTAGAACTGCAAAAAAACTACCTCTCAGGCAGCTTGGTTGAAACGATTTATTTTGGAGGCGGAACACCCTCTTTGTTGCAAGCCGACGAACTCAATCAGTTAATTGCGCACATCGATCGGCATTTTAACTTATCTCAATCACCGGAAATCACGCTGGAGGCAAACCCGGATGATCTTGGCAGCCAACAACTAAAGTCCTTCAAACAAACTCCTATCAACCGGTTCAGCATCGGTATTCAGTCTTTTTTTGAGGAAGATTTACGATGGATGAACCGCAGCCATACCGGAGAAGAAGCTGAAGACTGTGTAAAAAGAACTCAGGATGCAGGATTTGAAAACATTACGGCCGATCTGATCTACGGCTACCCTTTGCTCAGCAATGAGAAATGGCATTCGAATATTCAAAAAATGATCCACCTGGATATTCCACACGTATCTTGCTACGGCATGACGGTAGAGAGCGGAACCGCATTGCATCATTTTATTAAATCAGGGGAAAATACCCCCATGAACGATGCCCAAAGTGCCAGTCAGTTTGAATACTTGATGGACGTATTGGAGGCTGCCGGATTTTTACACTACGAAATTTCAAATTTTGCCAAAGCTGGACGAGAATCTCAACACAATTCAAATTACTGGAAAGGCGTGCCTTATCTTGGTATTGGGCCATCTGCACACTCTTTTAACGGCAGCAGCAGGCAGTGGAACATCAGTAATAATGCCAATTACATCGAACAAATTAATGCGGGTACAGTTCCCGCCACGGTGGAATCACTCGGCCTTTATGATCGATTTAACGAGTATGTGATGACTGCCTTGAGAACTCATTGGGGGCTAAACATGTCATTTGTTGAGCAGGAATTTGGGCAGCCGCTGAGAGAGAACCTAAGCTTAAAAGCGGCATCCTTCCTTGCGAAGAACTGGCTCATTTTAGCAGATGATTGCTTACTTTTAAGCCGGTCAGGAAAATTGTTTGCCGACCACATTGCTTCAGAACTTTTTGAGCTAAAAGATGAATAAAAATAAACAGGTAATCTGGATCACGGGAGCCTCCTCCGGAATTGGCGAGGCCCTGGTCTACGCTTATGACCGGCTGGGCGCAAAACTGATAATCTCGTCCAGAAATAAAGAGAAATTGTACGAAATTAAAGCCAGGTGCAAAAGCGGGGCCTTGAACGTTCATGTCTTAGCACTTGATCTGGAAGATACGGGGAGCTTAAAAAATAAAGCAGAAGAAGCCCTTAAGATTTTCGGAAGGGTTGATGTACTGATTCACTCCGGAGGTATAAGCCAGCGTTCTTTGGCCATGGAAACAAAGCTTGAGGTGGCTCAACGACTGATGAATGTAAATTTTTGGGGAACAGTGGCGTTGAGCCATGCCCTGCTTCCTGCCATGATCAAACAAGGAGGTGGCCAACTAGTGGCCGTCAGCAGTCTGGTTGGAAAGTTTGGCACTCGTTTTCGTTCTGGCTATGCAGCCTCAAAACATGCCTTACATGGCTATTTCGATTCTTTAAGAGCCGAGCTCTATCAAGAAAATATTAAGATTACGATCGTTTGTCCGGGATTTATCAAAACGAATGTGTCCATTAATGCCCTCATAGGCGATGGCAGCAGCCAGAATACCATGGACGATGCCCAAGCCGGGGGTCTCTCTCCAGCACGATGTGCGGAAAAAATGATCCAGGCAATTGATCGGGGTAAAGAAGAAGTATACATTGGAGGAAAAGAAGTATACGGCGTAATGCTGAAGCGTTTTTTCCCAAAGTTATTTTCCAGACTGATGCGCAGCGCAAAAGTTACCTGATCTAAAAAAATTAGGAAGTATTCTTCAAATAAGTTGTGGTTTACCCAATAATTTGAGACGATATTCCTGAAATTTATCGGTAAAATCCTATTTTTTTTGTTGTATGCTATTTTCTTCTTAACTTGATGATGCCTATTATCATCTATCATAAACCTATAAAAAACTAGCTACCTTGCCTACACAAGATCAATACATTTTTCAACATAATGAACACTTCGAACTAGTTTTACAAAGCTTAGATGCAGGTGTTTATGAATTGGATTTGGAGAAAAAAACATTCTGGTGGTCTTCAAAATTCTATGAATTATTGGGTTACAAGAGAGGAGAAATTTCACCGAACAAGCAGCAGTTCATCAACACTTTTGTGTTTCCGGAAGATCAAAATAAACTGACCGCTATTTTTGAGAGTTATCCTAAAATAGCACAACATTTTATCATCGAAATCCGCTTGCTTCACCACAACGGGAAGTACCGATGGTACCAAATTGCGGGTCAAGCTAAATCTAGATCCCATGGCAGCAGACCCTGTTTGATTGGATCACTCAGAGATATCCAATCGAGGGTTGAGCAACAGGAACAAAATAAAAAAAACGAGCTCTTTTTAGAGGAGATAGGGGTGATGGCAAAAGTGGGCGGATTTGAGATCAAATTAAATCCTTTCAGCTCCACGTGGTCGAAAGAAATGTCGATCATTCATGAATTACCAGAAAATTATATACCCGACTATGAGGAGGCGATTTCTTACGTAAAGCCCGAATACCTTCCGATCGTTAAAAAATCGATTAATGATGCACTTACGCTGGGTATCCCCTATGATATTGAATCGAAAATTATTACGGCCAAAGGGCGTGAGGTATGGATTAGGGCGATCGGAAAGCCAGTTTATGACGAGAAAGAGGAAAAAATAATTGCGCTAAGAGGTTTTTTCCAAGACATTGATATACAAAAAGAAAAAGAATTGGCCTTTAAGGCATCGGTAAACTTAATCAATGAGCAAAATCATCGCCTGATGAATTTCTCCCATATTGTTTCCCATAATCTACGTTCGCACGCCACCAATTTAGCACTCACGCTTAACCTCCTGGAAATGGAAACTGACCCAGATGAATTGGCTCATTTGGGAGAAAATCTGCGAAAAATCAGTAATTCATTCAATAAAACAATGGAATATTTGAATGAAATCATTGTGATTCAAACCAAAACGAATATTACCCGAAAGAGTCTTAAATTTAAAGAAGTTACCAAACGGATAGTAGCTTCCTTAAAGGCAGAGATCGAACAAATTGGTGTAGAAATCCATTATGATTTTGAAGCCTGTCCGGAGATCGATTATATTCCAGCCTACCTGGAAAGTATTTTACTGAACCTGATTTCAAATGGCATAAAATACCGCAGAGCGGATGTGACTCCAGTTATTTTGATTAAAACTTATACACTAAATGAACGGATCGTATTAGAAGTTTCTGACAATGGATTGGGCCTTGATTTGGTCAAACATGGCGACAAGCTGTTCGGCATGCATAAAACCTTCCACAACAACCCGAATGCTAAAGGGATCGGGCTTTTTATCACCAAAAATCAGATCGAAGCACTGGGAGGAAAAATCAGTGTAAAAAGCGAAGTCAACCAGGGCAGTACATTTACCGTAGTTTTTTAAGGAATGGACCCAGTTTACTTAACCTGTTTAATTGATGATGATGAGATTTTCGTGTATGCGATGAAAAAAATCATTAATCTGAAGCAGTTAAGTCGGGAAACCATCACCTTCGACCGGGTAGAAAGGGCGATGGATTACCTCTCCGTACACAAAGAGAATACAAACGCTCTTCCGGATGTTATTTTATTGGATATTAATTTACCGGGCGAAGATGGCTGGGATTTTATTGATTCTTTTGGCGAAATTGCTGCCAAAATGATTAAAAAACCAAGGATCTATATGCTGAGTTCTTCTGCCAATCCGGCCGATCAGCAGAAGGCCCTGTCCAGCAACTTCGTGGAAAATTACTTCATAAAACCACTGAGCAAAGACGATTTTCACTCAATATTCGGTACCTGGCCCGTCTAAACTATGAGGAATGGTCGGCCACAACCAGCCACTCACCCTCAATTTTTCGAACTAAAAGCGTAAAAAACCCCTCCGGTTCGTCCTTGGCCCGTTTTAGGTGCCATGCACCCAATACAAAGGCATGATCGTCGGCAATTAACCTCACTTCCCTGATATCGAAGGTTAAGATTCCCATAGCCTCCTTATCGGGATAACTTGTTCGATAATTTTCTAGGGTTTGCCTCCAACCATACCTGGGCCCATTTTTCCCAACAAACAAGAGGGCTTCGTTGTTCCAGTAGCCCTTCATATATGCTTCCAAATCGCCACGGTTCCAGGCCAGCCTTTGTTGTTCCAACACCTGCTTAACTTGTTCTACATCCTGCGCCCTGGCAACTTGCACCAATATGAGAAGCAGCAAAAAAGTCATCCATTTTTTCATCCTTCAATGTAAAAAGAATCGCAGATAATTTTATATCCAATACACGATATCGAAGAGGAAACTTACCTTCGTGTACTCCAAATAGATATATTTGACCCCATGGCCAACCGAATTATTGCCTTATTATTCATCAGTATTTTATTACTATTGCTTGATCTGTACTTGTATAAGGCCATTCAGGCCGTCCGCCCAAAATGGACAGTGAAGCAAAAAAAGTGGTTTTATTATGCCTGGTGGGGCTATTCTGCGGTGCTCTTGCTGGGTATTTTCATCAGTATCTATTTTAATATCCGGCTTACACTCAGGTCTATCTTACTGGTCGCCTTCTTTTTGAGTGCGGTGGCTAAACTTGTTTTTTTACCTTTTGTGGTGATGGATGATTTTCGCAGGAGCCTGATCTGGATACAAAAAAAATATCGTAACAAATCCAAAAAAGATGAACTGCCCGTCCCTAGAGAACCGGGTGAGCCAATCAGCCGTTCACAATTCTTAGTAAAAGCAGGATTGCTGGCTGCAGCCGTACCCATCTCTTCCTTGAGCTTTGGCATTTTGACCGGAGCCTATGATTATCAGTTACGTCGTCAAAAACTATACCTGTCCCATTTACCAAAGGCCTTTGATGGGATGCAAATTGCTCAACTATCTGATGTACACTCGGGTAGTTTTTACAATAAAAAAGCGGTGTTAGGCGGGGTAGAAATGATCTTAGCCGAAAAACCGGATGTGATTTTCTTTACCGGCGATTTGGTGAACAACGTGGCGAGTGAAATGTATGAGTACCAGGATATTTTTGCAAAACTACAGGCTCCACTTGGGGTATATTCGGTGCTGGGCAATCACGATTACGGCGATTATTTCTATGGCCGTGAACCCTCGAAAGCAAAAGCGTTGAACTTAGCAGCGCTCAAAAAAACCCACCAAAACATGGGCTGGGATTTACTGCTTAACGACAGCAGAAGACTGAAAGTTGATGGCGAAGAAATTGCCATTCTGGGAATTGAAAACTGGGGAGCCGGCCGGTTTGCAAAGTATGGCCGCTTAGACCAGGCGGTGCAGGGCACTGATGACGCTCCGGTTAAATTACTCCTCTCCCACGATCCATCGCACTGGAGAGCACAGGTTTTACCAGATTATCCGCAAATTGATGCCATGTTTAGCGGCCATACCCACGGTATGCAGTTTGGCATTCGCAACGAATTTATCCAGTGGAGCCCGGTACAATACATTTATAAAGAATGGGCGGGTTTATATCGGGAAGGTCATCAGCAAATTTACGTGAACGTAGGTTACGGCTTTTTAGGCTACCCTGGCAGATTGGGTATTTTACCTGAGATCACCATCTTCGAACTAAAATCAGGGCAAGCCAGCTAAAAAGGCATGAAAAAGCAGTTCAGGGTGTTCCTTGATTTTTTGCTCTTCAGCAACAGTTTCATTGCCCTTGGCGCAGCTGCACAAGTCGCCTTTAGCTATCAATTAATAGGTGTTCAAATCAATCTATACCTTGTTGCACTCGTGTTTTTCGCAAGCCTGGCGTTTTACAATTTCAGCATGCTGCTCAGTAAACCTGCTGATCCTCCAAACTCCCCTTTTAAACGGATGCAATGGATGGGGCGGCATGAATACCTTGTAAAGTGTTTGATCTTGATGAGCGCATTGGCTGTCATTGGGATTGGCATCAAATTGTCCGTGTATACACAAGCTCTTTTGGTTTGTTTAGGGATGATTTCTCTTTCATATAACCTCCCGGTCTTTCCATCAGGAGGACAGCGGGTAGGTTTGCGAAATCTCCCGGGAGGTAAAGTATTCCTGATTGCACTCGTGTGGACACTTTCGGTGCTGATGTTACCCCTGACCGAATATTGCAATACGGGTTATGAGATCAGCAGGGGAAAAATCGTGTATCTACTGCTTCACCGCTTCCTCTTTATTTCTGCACTGCTTATTCCATTTGACATCCGTGATCTGAAACAAGATGCCAGGTATCAGCTCAAAACCCTCCCCACCCTTTTAGGAACGCATAAAGCCTACCGCCTGAGTAAGCTGCTTTTATTCAGCAGCTTGGCATTCTGCTCGTTTATTGTCCCGGTATTCAGTATGGAGTTTGCAGCCATGCTCAGTACCACCCTTATTTTCTATTGGTTCATTTTTGAATACAGCGGCCAGAAAAATGAGTATTACTATTTCTTCTACCTCGATGGATTACTCTTATTACCCTGGCTTTTTATCTTGTTGCTGAACCTGCTCTTTTAATTTTTTAATACCAGTTTAGCCTTATTAGTCCGATACCTGTAATGGATGTGTAAACGATCGGTACCTGAATCAAACCAATATGTTCCGGGCTGTTGTTTCAGCTCCTCGACGGAGTTCACTTTTTTTAATGCAGCCTTTGATTCGTATACCCTGGTTGTATTGGTGGTTTGATTGATTTCCAAAAACAGTTCACGTTGTTTTGCTGAGGAACCGGAAATCGTGATGGTATGTTCCTTTCCTGGTATGCCCTCAAAATTCAACAGCTCATAATTTTTAGTTTGAAATGCCTCGGGATTTTTTCCGTCATCTTCATACAGCCTGAAACTAGCCTGATGAACCTTGTCTGGAAAATAACGAACCATCAGGGTATCACCCGTATAGGCTTCGGTATTGGGCAAGTCCGTAGTTAAAATGATAAAACTCCCCGAGCGGGCAAAGATCGGCAAGCGGTCTATCCCGGCCTTCACTTCTGTAGAATCCACATAGGTTTTTCCATCCCAGAAATCAATCCAGTTGCCCTTTGGAAACTTTACCTTTCGGGAAGTTTGGCCCTGTTCAATGATCGGAGCAATCAGCAGATCTTTCCCCCATAAGTAGGCATCATCCACTGCACTGATCTTAGTGTTTTCCGGTTCAAAATAATTGAGCGGTAAAGCCAAGGGTCGGCCACTCAGAGTATTTTGATAAGCAAGCGAATAAGTATAAGGTAGAAAGCGATACCGCATTTTGATGTAGTTTTTGACAATATCTTGCGTAGCCGGATCCCAGAAAACGGGCTCCGGGCTAGCTACCGCCGGATCGGCATGTGCCCGATAGATTGGGGTGAAGGCTGCAAACTGCATCCAGCGGATGTACAATTCCGCATCTTTTACCCCCTGAGCAAAGCCTCCAGCATCGGAGTGCATGTACCCGATTCCACTCATACTCATGCCCAGCATGATCGGAATTTGTGCTTTAAACCCGCTCCAGGAACGAAATACGTCGCCGCTCCAGGGGAAGGTAGCATAACGTTGCATGCCGGCACCCCCCGAACGGGCCAGATTAAACACCCGTTGTTCCGGAAAATCTCGGCGATAACCGTCGTAAATGGTTTTTGACCAGATGAGTGGATAGGTGCTGTGTACATTTCTGGCAGTTCCGTTTACGTGAAACATCCCATCTGGGTGTTTCTCAGGCTCCCCCAAATCACACCACCAGCCATCTACGCCCTCCTGAATTCGTTTCCGGTAAAAATTCCATAAATACCCTTGCGTTTCCGGCTTAAAAATATCCAATAAGCCCGCCGGACCAGCCCAAAAATCTTCGATGATGTAATCTTTCCCCTGAGCGTCTTTGGTGAACAACTGGTTTTTACTGGCGTGTTCAAAATTATCGGAAAGCCGGGTGACAAAAGTTTGGGTAATGGGAATGGTTTTAACACCCAATGCTTTTAAGTCCTTCAGCATTTTTTCAGGCTGAGGGAAAGAATCGCGACGCCAGTCATGATTTCCAATAGTTTTTACCTCACCGTACCAATAAAGATCTAAGACCGTAGCATCAATGGGATAGCCGGCAGCCTTGGTTTTTTTGACGGTTTCCAAGGTCTCGGTGGCTGATTTATATCCAAAACGCGATTGAATAAAGCCCAATGCCCAGCGTGGCGGTAAGGGCTGCCGACCGGTCAGTTCTGTATAAGCAGCTAATAGCTCATCGTTAGTTCCTGAGAGTAAAAAGTACGAGAGCTGCCCGCTTTGGGTGCTGAATCTAAGTTGGTCTGCTTGTGTTTTTCCCAAATCAATAAAACCGGAACCTGCATTATCAAAATAAATTCCATAGCCCTTGGAAGAGATCAGTAAAGGAACAGACGCGTTGAGGTTTTGCTCCCCAAAACTGTAACCATAATGTGGCTGGTGATAATTTTCGAGCAAGAAGCCTCTACGGTTGACAGAAATGGCTCTCGAACCGGCACCATAAAGCGCTTCCTCCGGTGACAAGCTGAATTCCAACCCTTTTTCTGTGGCCGTGTTAAACTGACCTAAATTGGTACTCAATGATTTTGAACGGACCTCATCGCTGAACTTGACTTGCAAGGATTGTTTATCAATACTCAGACTGAGAGCCTCGGTTGCAAAAACAAGGGCAGCGCCACGCTCAGTAAATTTCACGGCTGTTTTTGCGGGCTTTGCTACCACAACCAGACTGCTGTCGCTGAAAATTTCTCCGGGAGACAAATAGGTGACTTTAATAATTTTAGGCTGATAGGCCTGAATAAGGAGCTTTCCGGTACTGTTAGTGACCTCCAAGCGGTCATTTACTAACTGAGCACTTTGAAAAGCCGGCTTGGCTGTTTGCTGGGCTAATACCGGGCAGGTGATAGCCAGAAAGAGGCTTATTAGAACGTAAAATCTCATCAGATAAAAATAAATCGATTAAAGCGCGAACGGTTTGCAAGAAAATAGGTTGTTCTGGGTCTTTTTCCACCTTTTTACGTAATCGAACAATGTGCATGTCGAGGGTACGGGTATTGACATCGGCATGGTAGCCCCACACTTCCAACATCAATTCTTCGCGGGTCACTACCATATTGGTATTTTTAAGAAAATATAGTAAAATACGATTTTCCAAAATGGTCAGTTCAATTTTCTTACCCTGGTGTAGGAGCGAGTGAATATTCGGGTGATGTTCCAACTCCCCAAATCGATATACTTCCGTTTTTTCATTTTGAATAAAATACTTCACCTTATTATCGATCATGGTCACCAATAAATCCATGTTAAAGGGTTTGGTTACATAATCGGAAACACCCGCACCGTAGGCATCAATTTTATCCACTTCCTGAGCCTTGGCGGTCATCATAATGATTAGCTTATCGAATCCGGAGTCGCGTAAACTTTTACAAATATCGATTCCCTGTTTATTTGGAAGCATCCAGTCGAGCAACACAATATCCGGGTGTTCAGATAAGATTAAAGCCTCCGCCTGAGCGCCATCGGCAGTTTCAATAAGTTGGTAGCCCTCATTATTTAAGCGATGAGAAACCAAAAAACGCAGGTTTTCATCATCCTCAATAATGGCTATTTTAATCTGCTTATTCATATTATACCTGATAGGGAAGTTCGATGGTGAATACCGAGCCTTTACCGGGCTGGCTTTCCACGTCGATGCGACCGTTCATAAATTTAATCAGTTCTTTACACAGGGCCAAACCGAGACCTACACTCCCCTGTTGATTGTAGCGGCTTTCGATCCGGTAAAATTTCTTGAAAATATGTTTAAGATCGTCCTTCGCTATTCCGATCCCCTGATCTGAAAATTGAAGAATCAGCTTCAAAGCATCCCTTTTAATCTCAATGTTTAATACTTTCCGCTCTGACTCAGAATACTTATAGGCATTATCGATGAGGTTATTAAATATGATATTTAGTAATACCGGATCCGTTTTAAAGGGTATTGACTTTGATACCTTTAGATTAATTTTAAAATCGGGCTTATGTACCTGATACGCCTTGATTACGTTCTCCGAAAAAGTACTCAGATCAATTAATTCTTCTTTCACTTGCATCGATTTATTTTCGATTTGAGTAAAGGAAAGTAGTTTGTTCATTAAATCATTCAACTTATCAGCCTCCTGATCTAAAATACGCCCATAGTGAAGACGCTCTTTGTCGCTGAGCGCTGCACTATTCGCGATGTTGTTGCCCGCGACCTTAATTACACTGACCGGCGTTTTGAATTCGTGACTAAAATTGTTAATGAAGTCGTACTGTAATTTAAACAACTGTTCGTCAACGTAGAGATTCCTGTAAATAAAGTAGGCCAAGGCCGCCAGTATTCCATAGATCAGCAAAAGTAAGCCGGCAATCGGCAAGAAGCGCAGATTGATTTCTTTTCTTAACAATTTGGGAGGAGAACTCAGGTAGAGTTTATACCCGGCAAAAGCACCAGGCAGGGCAATCTCGGTTTGGAACTGTTCGGTCTCCTCACTCAACATATCGTATACCAGCGGTACAATCTTCAATTGTTCGTATAGTTCGGGATGGGGGTTTCTGAGCGAGAGTTTTGCCGGATTCAAGAAAAATGTAAAGAGATCTTTCTCAAAAACAGGTGATTTTTCGCCTTTGTTAAACATCAGATCCTGGAAAATACCCAGCTCTTCCCGTCTCGGAATGTTTAGATAAGTAATCCGGTTGGGATTGATGCTGTAAAACACGCTGTAAATCTGATCGCCGCTCAAAGCCCGGGTCGTGTCTACCGATTCTATGAAACTGCTGAATTTAATAGCCATCTTATTAAACTCATCTGCCGTTTTAAGAGAAAGGGTATTGGGGCGGCTATTCTTGAACAAGACTACCGAATCTGCAGGCATCGCGGGAGCAAACTGATAAACCGCTTTAGGACTGATCGAAAAATTACGAACCATGAACCCGTCGGTAATGCGGTGGTTACTGATTTCGGTATCGTAAAAAAGAACCTTTTCTACAAAAGGATATTTGGTAGTAATGATATTGATGTATTTGGCAGCAGAGGCCGAATCGAGGTAACCCTGATAATAAGATATTTCGGGTACGCTATTTTGAAAAAAATCATTGTATGGTTGAATGATTTCCTCAAATACCTGGATCTTATTGGAGGAAAACTCGTTTTCTACGTACTTGCTGGTGAGGTTATAGGCCAAAAAGATGGCCATCACAAAAGAAACTGTGATTAAAATAAAAAAAGAAATGACCAGACTGAGGTTTTTCCTGTAAAGTGGCTTATTCGATTGCATTGGTACTATTTCTCCTTCAGGTTTTCCTCCAGAAATTTCTCCAGCCGCTTATAAAAGTCGAGTCTGTTCTCTTCATTTCTGAATAAATGACCTTCATTTTCTTTCAGCAGGTAGGTGACTTGCAGTTTTCTTTTTCTAAGCTCTTTCACCAATTGGTTAGTCTCCGTCACCGTTACCCGCTGATCTTTGGCGCCCTGGGCGATCAGAAGCGGAACCCGGATATTATCGGTGTGAAATACCGGTGAAGCAGCCTGCAAATAATCAGCATCCGTTTTAGGATTACCGACCATTTCTTCGATCATCAGGCGGTAGGGGCGATAATATGGAGGAATTGCCTTGAGATAGGCGTACAGATTACTCAAGCCGGAGTAAGAAACGCCACATGCGTAGAGATCGGGTTGATAACATAATCCCCAAAGGGCCGAATAACCGCCAAAGCTGTAGCCATAGATGCCGATGCGTTTGGGATCAGCTACTCCTTCTTTTATCAGCCAATACACCCCGTCGGTGATATCTTGCTGAATGCGGCCACCCCATTGTTTAAATCCCGCCGACCAAAACTCTTTGCCATATCCCTTTGATCCTCTGAAATTCATTTGAAAAACTGCATAGCCACGATTAGCCAAAAATTGCACCTCAGCATTATACGTCCAGGTATTCCGGGCATCCGGACCAGCATGAGGCATCACAATTACGGGTAAATTTTTCTGCTGATCGCCCTTCGGTAAGGTCAAATATCCGTGGATAGTTACCCCGTCTGAGGCTTCATACCCGATCGGTCTCACTTCACACAGTTCCTCAGCATTTAGGGAAGGATTAACTACTGCCAATTGCTTCAATTGTTTCGTTTTCGCTTTGTACAAATAAAATGCTCCAGGACTGCGATCTGTATAAGTTCTGATAATGTATTTCTCCTCTGCCAAATCGCGATCTGCAATTCTGATCTCTGTCTGCGGTAATAGCTTATTCAGATCATCGAACAAACTTTTAGCCGCTGCATCCAGGTAATAGCGCTGGTTTTTCCAGGTTGTATACTCGGCAAAAAGCACCTTTCGGTCCTTAAACGAAAATCCGGCATCGTTTACATCTACTTCCGGATGGCTGTAGATCAGTCGGCTTTCCTTTCCGGTGCGACAATCAATTTCTACAAGGGCGGTTTTATCCCGGCCATAATTGGATAGTGCATACATGCAATCACTTTCTTTGCAGAAACCAAGCGGCTTAATGCTGGTTTTAAAATTACTGCTAAACAAAGGCCGAAAAGACTGGCTTTCAGTTCCCCGATATAGAATGGTGGTGTTCACGTCATCGCTCGAAACGGCCGCTCTTAAACGACCGTCTGCATCGGCAATCCAGTCGGTAATGTTTCCAGGATTAAGGGCCACCAAACTCAATTGGCCACTCGAAATATTCAGTCGATAAGCATCAAAAATGCTGGAGTCTCGTTTGTTGAGCGCAAGTAAAATCTGGTTGTTTTGAATACGGTCCAAGGCGATGATCCGGATGCGGATATCGGTATCGGGGATGAGTTCGCGAACATTCGATCCATCGCGGTTCACCGCATATAAGCGGCGGTTTTCATCTCCATCTTTATCCTTTAGATATAATAACTGATTGTTATTCGCCCAGAAGTAATAAGAGATATTTCGATCGCTGTCGGCCGTAACCTGAACGGCCCGATCGGCACCGATCGGCTGAACAAAAATATTCAGTCGGTTACGGTAAGGCTGTAAATAAGAAATATACTTCCCATCTGGGGATAGTTTAAAAGAGGTTTTCTCCGGATTTTTAAAAAAGTCTTCAATCGGAATGCTGCGCACCCCTGTGCTGCCAGAACAGGCTGCAAGCAGGGGAATCAGAAATACATAAAGCCACCGTTTAATTGAGTGCATGAATAAACCGAAATTGCTGGAAATATCGCTCAATTTACAAAAACATCAGCACTTGAATGCTTGGACAAAGGGTAACAAATACAATACAAACGAGAATTAACGAAGTGCACTATTTTGATACATCCGGGTACCTGAGCAATGGTCTTATTTCCTATCTTCGCATATGATTTTGTACAATGTAACCATTATTCTAGAAAGCGATGTTGAGCAGGAATGGCTCGATTGGATGAAGGGGGAGCATGTTCCTGAAGTAATGGCTACCAATTGTTTTGTATCAAACCGCATGCTGAAAGTGCTCGATTCTCCAAATGAAGGGGTAACCTATTGCATGCAATATGTGGCCGAAAGCCAGGAGGCTTACCATAACTATAAAGAAACATATGCCCCGGCATTACAGGCTGCCGCGATGAAAAAATTTGAAAATAAGTTTGTGGCATTTCGCACCTTAATGGAATACGTTCAGATAGATTAATGGCTATGAATTTTATCCCCAGTCCCCTCCCCGGATTATACGTAATTGAACCTGTTGTTTGGAAAGATGAACGCGGTTATTTCTTTGAGAGTTATCAGCAAAAAGACTTCCAGGAGGCTGGCATTGCGGCCGATTTTGTACAGGACAATCAATCGCTTTCTCAAAAGGGCACACTCCGTGGATTGCATGCCCAGGCTCCTCCATTTGCTCAAGGAAAATTGGTACGCGTAATCCAGGGCCGGGTATTGGATGTTGCCGTAGACATTCGCAAAAACTCTCCCACGTTCGGGCAGCACTTCAGCTGTGAATTGAGCGGAGATAATTTCAACATGCTTTGGATCCCTCCGGGTTTCCTGCATGGCTTTGTCACTTTGGAAAATGATACCATTTTCAGCTATAAGGTGAGCAGCGGAATGTACAATAAAGCTGCAGAAATTGGGGTACGCTTTAATGACCCCGATCTGAGTATCGACTGGCAAATGCCGGAGAGCGAACTCATCCTCTCGGAGAAAGACCAAGCACTCCCCGCCTTCAAGGATTTTGTAAGCCCTTTCTAAATCTAGAAAGAGTTTTTTTACTTAATCAACTGATACAATTCTTCCAGTTTTGGAGAAAGTACAATTTCAATGCGGCGGTTACGGCTGCGTACTTCTGGTGTAATTCCTTCAGCTACTGGCTGAAATTCTCCTTTGCCGGTGGCGGTGATTCGGCTGTTCTCCAGTTTCTCTACCTCGGTGAGGTAACGCACCACCGAGGTAGCCCGCAATACACTCAGGTCCCAGTTGTCTTTGATCTGACCCAAATTATTCACCCGTTGGTTGTCGGTATGTCCTTCAACCGAGATGTTGATCTCCGGCTGAGTCTTCAATACTTTCGCCAGTTCTTTCAGAGCCTGCTGACCTTTGTCGTCAATGATGATGCTGCCGGTATCGAACAACAACTTATCAGTAAGAGAAACGTAGACCTTGCCGTTACGGATATCCACCGATAAGCCGCTTTGCTGGAAACCGAGCAAGGCCTTCTGCAATTTTTCTTTAAGTGCATTGGTGGCTTCATCGCGTTTGCGCAAAATATCTTCCACTTCGGTCAGGCGGGTTTCCCGTTTTTTCAAGTCGGCGGCCAAACGTTCTATCTCTGAAGCACTGTTTTTAAGCAGTGCCGAATAATTAGAGTCCAAACCTCTGAATTTCTGTTGTAAGTCTGTTAATCGGCGGTTCATGCGCATGGTATCGTTCTTTAGCCGTTCCACCTGCAATTCCAAATTTTCAATTTGTACTTGAGCCTGATCCCAGCCTACCGAAAGGGAGTCGCGATTAGCAATCAGGCGATTATATTTTTTGTTGGATAAAACCACACAGGCATTGAGTAGCAGGAGGGTGCCGGCAAAAAGCAAGATAGGGAGGAGTTTTTTCATGGTATAAAGGTTTAAGATAAGGCGTTTCGTAAAAAGCACATGAGCGGATAGAGTTTTTCAAAGCCCTTGATCAGGTTTTCAGCGGATACTGACTGTGTGAGGTCTGGCATGCTGAGGGCATGATCGGCTGTGAAACTTTTTAATTTTAACCACTGTATATCCGGATGATGTGCATCATACCCTTTAGGAACGGTTTTTAAGGATTGTATGGTATTTAAGCTCCCGAAATAATTCAAAAAATCGGGATCTTGGATCACCGCCCTAAAATCATCGCCATTATAATCAATTTCTTGACGAATGGCTTTCAATTCATCTGATCCAGGCATCCAGTAGCCTCCTGCCAGCAAGGAAGCGCTTGGGTGAATGTGAAGATAATAGCCCGGCCCATCAAAATTTTTCCCCTTTGGAGAGATGGAGATGGCGAAATTTTCCTTGTATGGACTTTTATCTTTACTAAAACGCACATCGCGGTAGATGCGCATCACGCACAGTTTGGGGTCCAAATCGGATGGAATCGTTGGGTCGAAGGCAGCAATACCCGCAATGAGTTGCCTGGCCAGTTCATGAACATCCTGCCTTGCACGTTCGTAGCGGGACTTATTTTCCAGAAACCACTCTCGATTATTGTGTTCTTGAACTCCTTGCAAAAACTCAAAAGTAGCGGCCTGGAGCATGGATTGCTGATTTAGTTCAAGTTGATTTTTTCGTCTTTAACATGCAGGGCCACATTTTTACGACGATATTTTTTGTACCAAACAAAGCCAACACCGGCGATAGCCAGATAAGGTGCGGCCAGCAGGTATAAAATGCCATTATTTAATCCCCTACCCTGTGTATTCCCGTTTTTAACGGAGTTTTCTGCATTCAGGGTACACATAGCACATTGTGCTTTCACATCAGCAGAAGCGAACAGCATACCACAAAAAGATAGCATTACGAGGAATCTTTTCATTTTCATACTACAAATATACCTAAAAATCAGGCTTAAAAGGTGTAATAAGGCGAAATCATCAAATAAACAATCACACCCGTGATGGTTACGTACAACCAAATCGGAAAGGTCCACCGAACCAATTTACGGTGTTTTTCAACCTCCAGTTTCAAGCCGGTATTAAAACTCAAGAGTACCAGGGGTAAAACCAGGGCAGCCAATACAATGTGGGTAATCAAAATGAAATAGTAGATATACCGGATAAGTCCCTCGCCACCATAGGTAGTTTCCTTCACAAAATAGTGAAAAATGATGTACGATACCAGGAACACCGACGAAAGCAGGAAGGTAAGAATGTTCAAGCGTTTATGACGATCGATGTTTTTTTGTCGGATCTGATACAATGAGAGCATTAGTAAGACCGAGCAGCTGGCATTGATCAAAGCATTCAATTTGGGAAGAAAATAGACAAATTCGGGCGTTGGGATAGTTACCGGAATGATCTTACGGTTCAGGATAACCACCACGGCAAATACCACCACCGAAACGGCCATTACTCCTCTGAAAATAAGTTTATCGTTCATTTGATTATGTGATTAGAATTCTGCTTTAATCTTTCTTAATTCTTCCGTGATTAACACTTTTATTTCGTCACTGAGCTTGTCCATTTGTTCTTTACTCAGGGAATCGTAATAACCTCTTATTCGTTTTTGAGGATCGATGAGCACCAACATGGAGGAGTGGATATAATTATCAGCTTTTTCAGGATCGGGCATGGCATCGAGTAGAAAATCTTTCTTAGCGAGCTCATAAATAAACGCTGGTTGGCCGGTTAGGAGATTCCATTTGGCCGAATTAATCTGATGTTCTTTGGCATAGGTCGCTAATATTTCCGGACGATCGTTTGCAGGGTCTACACTCACAGATACAAATTGCAGGAGACGGTTACGGGAAAACATATCCGAGATTCGTTTCATCTGCAAGGTCATGGCCGGACAAAATCCATCACAACGGGTAAAAAAGAAATTAACTACCGTGATGCGGGAACTATCAGCAGGGAAATGGTATACTTGCCCCGCCTGATTGGTTAAGCTGAAATCGCGGATGGTATGATAAATTGTATCCGGAATTTGTTTGCCTCTTACCTTGTGAAAAGTGCCAGCCACTTGTTTCGGCCCGTAGAAGGGAAGTGCCTTGTACCGGTTCTTGCCCTTTTCGGTCAGCATCCAATATAAAAATCCCGGTACCGCTAATAAGGTGACCAGGATTAATATTTTCTTAATAGTGAATTTCGGAAACTTCATCAATTCATGTGAAGGTATAGATAGGAACCTTCCGTAAGCATCAACACGATAAAATAAACAATAAATATTAAGGACACGATGATGCCTGTTTTCAATGCAAACTTCTCAAACTTAAGGTGCATGAAATAGGCCACAATATAAAAGGCCTTTACCAAGGTTAAAACGATGTAGGCAAAATTACCAATACCATGAGAAACCATTCCTTTGGGAATAAGGTAAAGGGCAATAAAGAATTCCAGTGCAGTAATACCCAGCAGGTAAAAAAATACTTGCCAAATTTTGCCTTTGGTCATTGATGCATGCTCTGCGGCATGTTCTTGTGAATGTTCTGCAGCCATATGTTGTTTTGCTGAAAATTAAACTAAGTAAAAGAACGTGAAAACGAATACCCAAACCAGGTCAACAAAGTGCCAGTATAAGCCTACTTTCTCAACCATCAGATAAGATCCGCGTTTCTCAAATACATTGAAAAGCACCATAAATAGAATGATGATATTAATCAATACACCGGTAAATACGTGGAAGCCGTGGAAGCCTGTAATCGTAAAGAATAAATTAGCAAATTGTAGCGCCCCAATACTGTCTACACCGGCATAGCTTGCTGGGAAACTTCCCCACCAGTAACCTTCGTGGTGCAAATGCGACCATTCTAAAGCCTGACATCCTAAAAACATTAATCCGCCAATAATTGTCCAGATCATCCAAGTTACTACTTCTTTTTTGGCATTGCGATGGCCGGCTTCTACAGCCAGTACCATGGTTACGGAGCTCATGATCAGGATAAAGGTCATGATGCCTACGAAAACCAATGGGTATCCATGATCGGCAATACCGGGGATGGATTGGAACACCACATCTGGATCGGGCCAGGTTAATTTACTGAAACGCTGGGCGCCATAATAGATTAAGAAAGCTGAAAAAGTGAATGCATCTGATAATAAGAAAAACCACATCATCAATTTTCCGTACTCTACTTCAAATGGTGATTTTCCGCCACTCCAGGCGCCGGTTTTAACTCGATCTAGTGGTGATACCGTAGTACTCATTTAGAATTTTATAAGGTAAAAATTATTGGTTCAAAAGTAAGAAAACATATAGATAAATCCATAGTAT
>JBEDFI010000013.1:0-19333 GCA_041175245.1 Bacteroidota bacterium | reverse complement strand
TTTCACGGAACTGCATGCTGCAAAATAAGGAAAATTGTGGGAGAATAAGCACCTTTGCACATGGCCCGGATCCTCGCTTTCGATTATGGAACAAAACGCATCGGTATTGCCGTAACCGACCCGCTGCAACTCATTGCCACCGGACTGGATACCGTACACCCGAAAGATATTTTTGCTTTTCTAAAAAAATACCTCACACAGGAAGAGGTAGATGTATTTGTGGTTGGCGAACCGAAACAGATGGATGGAAGCCCCTCACAATCGGAGAAGCAGATCAAACCCTTTATAAAGCAGCTAAAAAAAGAGTTTCCGGGTATCTCTGTTGAACGGATAGACGAGCGGTTTACTTCAAAAATGGCTTCGGCCAGCATCGCTCAAAGCGGCCTGAAAAAATCGGATCGCGAAAGTAAAGAGCGGATTGATACGGTTTCGGCCACCATTATTCTGCAATCTTATCTCGAAAAGAAAGCACACGGTTTTTGACCGGAGGTTCCATTCGGAAGGCTAAATTTCAAAATACGTAACTTTACGAAATGGACTTGCTTATTTCTGGTTTAAATGAATACCTCGAAAGCTTATTGGAGCCTGAAGCTGAACTGCTTCAAAAAATAAACCGGGAAACCCAGCTAAAAGTACTCATGCCCCGAATGCTTTCCGGGCATTATCAGGGCAGGATCTTGAGTTTACTCAGCAAATTAATTCGCCCGAATTGTATTCTTGAAATAGGCACCTTTACCGGTTATGCCACCCTTTGCCTGGCGGAGGGTTTGAGAAATGAGGGTATCATCCATACCATCGATATTAATGAAGAGCTGGAGGACCGGGTAAGAGCTTATTTTGAATCATCGGCTCATCGGGACCAGATTCAATATCATATTGGAGATGCCCTGGAAATTATTCCGAAACTGGATATACAACCTGATTTAGTGTTTATAGATGCCGATAAGAAAAGTAATGCAGTATACTTTGATCTGATTTTTGATCGCCTGAGTCCGGGGGCAGTCATTCTGATCGATAATGTATTGTGGAGCGGCAAAGTACTACATCACGAAAAAGTAGATAAAGATACCTCATTGATCATCGAGCTGAACGAAAAAATAAAGAATGACCCAAGGGTAGAACAAGTAATGCTGCCCATACGGGATGGCCTATGGATCATCAGAAAACGATAAAAAGATGAAAAAATTCATTTTACTGTTTCTGTTCACCTGTTGGGTGGGTGCCTCTGAAGCTCAAACACCGGAGCATGAATACGTGGGTAAATTCAAAGACCTGGCGGTGCGGCAAATGAACCAATTCGGGGTACCGGCGAGTGTGATTTTAGCCGTGGCCATTCATGAATCGGCTTATGGAAAAAGTAAAATTGCCCGAAACCTCAACAATCATTTCGGGATAAAAGGTAAAAATCAAGTTAAAAATATTCGTTCGGCGTACAAAAGCTATGGTTCGGTAGAGGATTCTTATTCAGATTTTCTAAGGCTGCTAAACGAAAAACCAGGCTTCAGCAAATTGTTCGGAAAATATACGTCTTATAATTACACGGCCTGGGTAAAAGGGATTCAACGTGGTGGGTATGCCCAAAGTTCAACCTGGGCTAGCCAGGTGTTGGGCATCATCAAAAAACATCAACTCTATCAATACGACAATAAACCCTCGGTGTTAACCGATTCCATTTTCAAAGATTCCATAACAGAAGTTGAACGAATTCCCGCACAAAATAATCGGGTCTACAAGGTGAAAAGCGGAGATACCCTATCTGGTATTGGAAAAAAATTGGGTTTGAGCGTGAAAACATTAATGAAAAAAAATAATCTCCAGTCCACCCGAATAAAACCGGGACAAAAACTCCGTTATTAGTTCCAAAATGAAGAGACTCATCACCTATTCCTGCTTGGTATTGCTGGTTCTGACTTCCTGCAAAACAAGAAAAAATGCCTCTCAGAAACTAAGCTCTGTTTCTAATAAACCAAACTATACGGCCGAGAGTTATATTGACAGGTTCAAAGACATTGCCCGATCCGAAATGAAAATCCATGGAATACCGGCCAGTATTAAACTGGCACAGGCCTTACTCGAGTCGGGAAGCGGCAACAGTACTTTAGCGGTACAAGCCAATAATCATTTCGGCATTAAATGCAACATTGATTGGAAAGGGAAGCGTGTTTTAAAAGATGATGATGAGAAAGATGAGTGTTTCCGGGTATACGAACAAGCGGAAGATTCTTTTAAAGATCACTCCACGTTTTTGAAAAAGAAACGGTACGAAGCACTGTTTAAACTGGATAAGGCAGATTATGTAGGATGGGCGCAGGGTTTAAAACAAGCAGGCTATGCTACCAATCCTAAATACCCTGAGTTATTGATTAGTATAATTGAGAGGTATCAGCTACAGCGGTTCGACGAAAAAAATTATGCCTGGGACCGGGTAAGAAGAGAACACGATGTTGATCGTTTAACTCCGGAGCAAAAAACAGAAAGTGATCAATCTGGCGGAAGCGTAAAGATTTATGAGGTTAAAACAGGCGACACCCTTTATTCAATTGCCCTGCGGTTTGGTATTGGAGTGTTAACACTCAAATCGATGAATAACCTGCAGCAAGAAACCGTTTACATTGGTCAACTGTTACTGGTATCAAAATAAAGGTTAATTAGTGTTAAAACCGAGATAGATTGGTTGATAAACGGGTAATTTAGACCAGATTGAAAAAACTATTTATATATGTTTTGCTGTTACTGGGTTCAGCGAATTTACAGGCTCAAGATAAAAGCATCCGGGGAATTGTATTCGATCTGGACAGTAAAATTCGTCTGACACGGGTATACATTTACAATACCCGAACTGCAAGCGGATTTTACAATAATACCAAAGGAGAATTTAAGACCGCGGCACAAAAGGGAGATGTATTGACTGCCAAACTGGAGGGTTACCGCCCCGATACGGTGAAAGTGGGGGATGAAAATGACCTGGTCTTTTACCTGAAAAGAAATAGCATAAGACTAAAAGAAGTCGTTATTAAAGATACCTTGAACTCACCCGCCAGGCAGTTACAGGAAATCCGAGAAAATTATAGAGACATATATCGACGGGGAAATGTGTCGGATATTTTCACTTTTGGAGGGGGTAGTGCGGGCTTAGGAATTGATGCTTTGTATAATTTATTTAGCAGACAGGGGAAAAATGCACGCCTGCTTCAAAAAGAAATTGATCGTGATTACAAAGAAACAGTTATTAATTACCGATACACTCCCTTATTAGTGCTGCAGGTTACAGGATTAAGCGGCGCCAAGCTGAAAGATTTTATGCAGCAATACCGGCCTTCCTACACCTTTATTTTAGAAGCCAATGAGTATGAATTAGTGCGGTTTATTCAGGTCTGTTATCAGCAATACCTAAAAAACCCAGCTGCGTACCGCTTACCGCCGCTAAAACAAGATTAGACCCCGGTCTTTTTTCTCAATTGCAGATAATCCAAGAAATACAGCAGTTTTACCGAAAGGGTATTATTTTGAGGAGCTCCTAGGGTTTGATTAACGTTCTTTAAGTAACCAGGCTTTAGAGTTGAATCATAGGTTTGGGCAGCATCTTTCCATGTTAAACTAAATTCGCTTCCGGGTGCAAATTGCCATATATACACCATATCAATATTAAAAGTGTTAAAATTTAGATCCTTTCCAGCCCCATTATAGGTGGTATTGGCTTGTAAATTGCCATCATCCAATAAGGTATAAAAGGCCTTATTTCTGCGGTCTGACCAATAGTGACGGGCTATAAATGTAATACCCATCCGATTATTAAACGTGTATTTGGCATCAAAAGAGCTTTCTACCGTGTGACGGTTATATGCTGAAAAAATAATCTCATTAGTATTGGCATCAAGGCCTAAATAGCCGGCATAATTAAAACGGGGTTCTACATTTAGATCAACGCCTAATGCCACTTTATCGTTTACCCTGAAATTTTGATAAAAACCGTAACCAAAGCCATAGCCATTCAACAGCTGATTATTACGGTATGAAAAATATCCGCCGCCATTGTATCGTTTGGCCCGGTTAGTACTGAACCTCAAGCTAGTGCCCCTGCTTTGCCCGGTTTTAAATACTTTACCGGCGGTTCGGGGTTCAAAAAAGTCGTTCCCTTCAAACTGAATGTCAGCGTTCATACTAATCGACGAGAAGTTTTTGAACTGTATCCAGGTACCCAGATTAAACCCCGATGACTGATAGGAATTAGGCTTATATCTTAGCATATAAGTATAATTAAACCAGCTTTCAGATTGATTCAACACTTTGCCAGGTTTAAATTTTCTGTATTGAATATTGACGCCATTCTCAATATTGTTATTATTGAAAAGGATGCCCAAATCATTTGAATCAAACTGATCGTCTTTAGCAGATTGATAAAGGCTCCAGGTAAACGTTCCACTCTGTTTACCGAAAATTAAGTCGGTGGTGTACCCGGTACTGGCAGCTTTGTTCGGTTTTGCACTAAGCTTACTCATTCTACCCATCCCCCCCACAAAAAATTTATTTTTCTGATCGTTCAGGGTAAACAAAAAGGCGCTTACATTCGCATCGTAGGTACTGCCTGCACGGGTCACGTTGGTATTTAAAAAACTTACTGACGAATTGTTCTTTAGAGATTGATCTACCACCAAAATATTATAATTGGTTAAAGGCTGGGTTTCAATAAAACGCCGCTGACCCAGATCATTTTCTACCAGAGCCTGCATTTTTTTAGTAATGGCGTTGAAAAATCCTATACCCAACCCCTTTGCGGTTCTACCCGAAATTTTAGTGGCATTCAACAAACGGCTTTCAGATGGATTTTCTACAATACGTTCATTGGCCTGTAGTTGACTTGAAACCGCATAAAAATTTATAGGACGACCTCCTACTCTCCGCGAATAAAAAAGTTCTCCTTTATTGAATAACTCCGTGCCCTCGGTAAAAAATTGCCTGTTCTCGTCAAATTTTACCTCAAATGGAGATAAGTTTAACACCTGATTATCTGATTTCACCTGCCCAAAATCAGGAACCAGCGTCATGTCGAGAGTGAAACTCTGGTTAATTCCATATTTTACATCCATTCCCCCGTTAAATGAACCGGTAGTGTTTTGAATACCCGGCATATTTGCCGGATAATGATTCACAAAACTGGAGATATAAGGTGAAAAAGACAGTCGGATGGGTGCTTTGATGTTTTGTAAATTTTCAAGTTCGCCTTCCTGATTCACAAAACCATTCACCTTTGGATCTATCGGGCACCAAAAAAATTGTTGATTTTCATTTTGACGCCTGCGGGTAAAATTCATGCCCCAAGTTTGAATTTCTTTACTTGAAAAACGAAGGGCAGAATACGGAATTCTCAGTTCTGCAGTCCAGCCAAGTGCATCAATTTTTACAGCACTTTCCCATACCGCATTCCAGTTGGGGTCTTCATTCCCCGACTGCGAATACCGGGCATCAAACTGTGAACCTGCAGAAGTAACATAAAATCCAGTCGCATTAATCCGGTCCAAATAGGTGTCGAAAGCAATGCCAAAAAAGTCAGCATTGCCCACCCGGTCTCTGGGTGCAATTTCTCTGGCAATACTATCCGGATTGGTTTCAAACATTCGTGCGGCCACATAAATAGCCCCATCATCATATAAAATCCGAACCTCCGTACGCTGATCCTCTGGCTCCAAACGTCCCGGGTTAGGACGAAATTCTACCATCCCACCCAAGGCTTCAGCCTGAGTCCAAACAGCATCCGTTAAAATCCCATCTATTTTAGGAGACCGATCTGTTCTAACAGCCTTGGTTTTTTTGACGGTTTGGGCCTGTAAATCCCCCGAAAAGGCAAAAAACAAGGTCAGTATTAAACAGTATTTCATTCTTATTGTATAAGTAAGTATAAGACGTAATGTTGCCAGAAAAGTTGCACAGCTATTGTAAAATTGTTGTGGTACAAGTTATAGCGCTCAGCTCTGAACGTTTCCAGGCTTCAATTTGAGAGATAAATGATACCTTTGTAGGCGTTTTTAATGCGTTTTAACAATGTTTCAGAACTTACAAGATAAATTAGACAGAGCGTTCAAAGTATTAAAGGGACAAGGGACCATTACCGAAATCAACGTGGCGGAAACCATGAAAGAGATTCGGAAAGCCCTGCTCGATGCCGACGTAAACTATAAAACCGCCAAAACATTTACGGATGAAGTGAAAGAAAAAGCACTTGGCCAGAATGTGTTAAGCGCTATCTCCCCAGGTCAGTTGCTCACTAAAATCATGAATGATGAGCTCAGCCGATTGATGGGGGGCGAAGCGGCCGAACTGAATTTAACAAACAATCCTACCGTAATTTTAATTGCTGGCTTAAACGGTGCCGGTAAAACTACTTTTTCGGCCAAGCTGGCCAATTTTCTAAAAACCCAGAAAGGTAAAAAGCCCTTACTGGTGGCCGGAGATATATATCGCCCTGCAGCCATCGATCAGCTGGAAGTATTGGGGGAACAAATTGGGGTAGCTGTTTTTACCGACCGTGACTCCAAAGATCCTATCGGGATTGCGAAAGCAGGTATCGCGGAAGCTAAAAAGAATGGCCACCAGGTGGTGATCGTAGATACTGCAGGCCGTTTGGCGGTAGATGAGGGAATGATGAACGAGATTGCAGCCGTAAAATCAGCCACTCAGCCTCATGAAATTTTATTTGTGGTAGATGCCATGACCGGACAGGATGCGGTAAATACGGCCAAAGCCTTTAACGACCGGCTTGATTTTACCGGCGTGGTGCTCACTAAATTGGATGGCGACACCCGTGGTGGTGCGGCACTGTCGATTAAATCGGTAGTGAACAAACCCATCAAATTCATTGGTACCGGCGAAAAGATGGAGGCGCTTGATGTATTCTATCCAGATCGGATGGCTTCCCGTATTTTGGGTATGGGGGATGTGGTTTCGCTGGTAGAACGGGCGCAAATGCAGTTCGATGAAAAAGAAGCGGCCGAACTTCAAAAGAAAATTCGAAAGAATACCTTCGACTTTAATGACTTTCTAAATCAGATTCAGCAGATCAAGAAGATGGGAAATATGAAAGACCTGATGGGTATGATTCCAGGCGTAGGCAAAGCGATTAAAGACGTGGAGATTGACGACAATGCGTTCAAACCCGTTGAATCTATTATCCGCTCCATGACTCCATACGAACGTGAAAATCCGGATGCCATCAGCACCAGCCGGCGCAACCGAATTGCCAGAGGTTCGGGAACCAATATCACCGAAGTCAATAAACTCATCAAACAGTTTGAAGACATGCGCAAAGTGATGAAGCAATTCTCCAATCCTGCAGCAGCCGCCAAAATGATGCGGGGAATGCCTCAAATGCCACCAGGAAAGAGATAAATTCATCGCTACACAATAAAAACCAAACCATATCTGTTTTATACTGATATGGTTTTTTTATGCTCGTAAAAACCTTTAGTAGTGCCGTATATGGCATAGAGGCCGTTGGCATCACCATTGAGGTAAACATTAGCCCTGGTACCAAATATTATGTGGTGGGCCTGCCCGATAATGCCGTGAAAGAAAGCCTGCATCGGGTAGAGAGTGCCATACAAAGCTCGGGCTTCCGGATGCCACGGCAAAAAATTGTTGTGAACCTTGCTCCGGCCGACATTCGTAAAGAAGGTTCTTCCTACGATTTGGCCATTGCGATCGGTATCCTGGCAGCATCCGGCCAAATTGAAGCAGACCGCTTGAGCGAGTATTTAATTATGGGTGAGCTGTCGCTCGATGGGAGTCTGCAGGGTATAAAAGGAGCCTTACCCATCGCCATACAAGGCCGCCAGGAAAAATTCAAGGGGATGTTCCTGCCCATGCAAAATGCCCGTGAGGCAGCCATCGTGAGCGACTTATCGGTATATGGCATCCGGGCACTCTCGGAATTGGCAGATTTCTTCAATAACAAGTCGCAGCCAACAAGAATTCAAATAGACACCCGGCAAGAATTTTTAAATAATTGTAATGCCTATGAGAATGATTTTTCGGATGTGAAAGGTCAGGAACACATCAAAAGGGCATTGGAAATTGCCGCTGCTGGGGGCCATAATGCGATCCTAATTGGTCCTCCGGGTGCCGGAAAAACCATGCTGGCCAAACGCCTTCCTTCTGTATTACCACCACTGAGTTTACAGGAAGCATTGGAAACAACCAAAATTCATTCGGTGGCGGGAAAACTGGCAGCCAGTGAATCGCTGATGACTGCCCGGCCCTTCCGTTCACCGCATCATACCGTGAGTGATGTGGCTTTGGTTGGTGGAGGGGTCAATCCACAGCCCGGTGAAATTTCATTGGCTCATAACGGCGTACTCTTTCTGGATGAACTGCCCGAATTTAAACGGGCGGTGCTGGAGGTAATGCGGCAACCACTGGAAGAACGAAGGGTCACCATCTCCCGGGCAAAATTATCTGTCGATTATCCCGCCAGTTTTATGCTGGTGGCTTCCATGAATCCCTGCCCTTGTGGTTTTTATAATCACCCCGAAAAGGAATGCCTCTGTGCCCCCGGCATGGTGCAAAAATACCTGAACCGGGTTTCGGGGCCCCTGTTAGACCGCATCGATCTTCATGTGGAAGTAACCCCGGTTAATTTCAGCGAACTGGCCTCAGAGCGCATGGCCGAAAGTAGTGAGCAGATCCGAAAGCGGGTAATGCGGGCAAGAGATTTGCAACAACAACGATTTCGAGAAAAATCCGGTGTACACTGCAACGCACAAATGAGTCCGCAGACCGTTCGTAACCTTTGTAAAATTGATGTGGCGGGACAAACCCTGCTCAAACAAGCAATGGAGAAGCTGGGCTTATCTGCCCGTGCCTACGACCGTATTTTGAAAGTAGCCCGTACCATTGCCGACCTGGCAGGGAAGGAGGAGATTGGGATTGAACACCTGGCCGAAGCTATCCATTACCGAAGTTTAGACAGAGAGGGTTGGGCAGGTTAAAAATTCTCTTGTACAAAAAGTCAAAATGAATCGTAAATTCAGTCCATGAAAAAATCAATTCTGGTCCTGCTTTTAGCCACTGCAGTAGTTGCTTGTAATGCCCAAACCAAAAAATCTGGGGCGGGCATTCAAAAGGTGAATCTCAATCCGCCGAAAGGCAAAGCCATTGCTGCCTTTGCCGAGGGCTGCTTCTGGTGTTCCGAAAAAATATTTGAATCTGTTAATGGAATTGATTCTGTGATTGCGGGCTATGCCGGCGGAACCAAGGCATATCCTACCTATGAAGAAGTAAGCAGCGAAACCACGGGCCATGCGGAGTCGGTATTGGTATATTATAATCCGCAAAAAATAAGCTACCGCGAATTGGTGAAAATATTCTTTGCTTCTCACGATCCAACCACCAAAGATCAGCAGGGCCCCGATGTAGGTGCTTCCTACCGAAGCGTATTATTTTATCGCAACGCAGAAGAAAAGCAGCGGGCGACGCTCACGATCCAAGAATTGAGCAGAACCGGGCAGTTCAAAAGGCCCATCGTAACCGAATTAAAGCCCTTAAACGAGTTTTGGCGGGCAGAAGAATACCATCAGGATTTCGCAAAAAAGAATCCGAATCAATCCTATATCCGGAATGTATCTAACCCGAGATATGAACAATTCAAAAAAAATTATCAAGCTGAGAAAAAGAAATAGTTAAGCTTTTTGCTCTAAAAAGAGCAAAAAAAGTGTGACGATAAAAAACGTAGTTTTGCGTCGCATGGACCATTCAATACATACCCTCGCCAATGGGATAAGAGTTTTATTCAAGCCTCATCCATCGCCCATTGCGCATGCTTGTTTACTCATTAATTCGGGTGCTCGGGATGAAGAAACAGGAAAGGATGGATTGGCTCACCTTATTGAGCACCTGTTATTTAAAAGGACGGAGAAAAGAAATACGGCTCAAATTCTGAACCGGCTTGAACTGATTGGCGCCGATCTGAATGCGTATACTACCAAAGAGTATACTTGCATTCATGCTTCCTTTTTAAACCCTTACCTGGAGCGTTCGCTCGATTTATTTGAAGATCTTGTTTTTCATTCTTTGTTTCCGGAAGAAGAAATTCAAAAAGAAAAAGACGTGATTTTAGATGAATTGGCCTCTTATTTGGACCAGCCCGAAGAAGCCATTCAAGATGATTTTGAAGCCATTTTATTTGATGGACATTCACTGGGTAAAAATATTTTGGGAAGTCCGGAGAGTATTGCCGGCCTGAATCGGGCAGACATTCTTCAATTCATTCGGTCTAATTATCGAACAGATGAACTGGTAATTGGGATCATTGGTGCTTACGATTTCAAAAAAATTATTCCGCTGTGCGAAAAAATATTTGGACAGGTTTCCACGTTAAATCCTGCTAAAACAAGAAAATCCCCCGGGAATTACCAATCTACAAGCCGAAATGAAATCAAATCTATTCATCAGAGTCATGCGGTACTGGGGAACCGGGCCTACGGCATTCATCATCCGCAACGGGAAACACTCTTATTGTTAAACAATTTACTGGGTGGCATGGGAATGAGTTCGCGGCTGAATCTAGAAATCAGGGAAAAACATGGCATCGCCTATACCATCGAATCGAATTATATTCCATTAAGTGATACCGGCATCTTTTCCATTTATGTGGGTACTGATCCTGAAAAAATGGAGAAGGCACTAAAATTAATCGATAAAGAACTCAAAAAACTTAGGGAAGAACTTCTCAGCTCCTTGCAGCTGAAACGTGCCAAGCAAAAATTCATCGGACAAATTGCCCTGGCCGAAGAAAACAATTTGAACCTGATTATCTCGCTCGCTAAAAGTTTACTCGATTATGGAAGTGTGGACCCTTTACAGGTCTTGTTTGATAAAATAAACCGGGTGAGCGGTGCTCAACTTTTGGCCTGTGCGAACGAAGTGTTAGACCCCAAGCACTTGAGCGTACTGGTATATGAACCGGCCGGGAACTGGGTTCAAAATCGTATGTTTGTAATATGAAACTGCCCATTGTAGCCTACGGAGATCCTGTTTTAAAGAAAGTTGCTGCAACAATCTCTTCAGATTATCCGGAGATCGATACCCTTATTGAAAACATGTTTGAAACCATGTATCACGCCCAGGGAGTAGGTTTGGCTGCGCCACAAATCGGGCTTTCTATCCGCCTCTTTGTGATCGATGCCTCTCCATTTGAAGAAGACGATGCTCAATTAAAAAACTTTAAAAAAGTGTTCATAAACGCAGAGATTATAGAAGAAGAGGGTGAAAAGTGGGCCTTTAACGAGGGTTGTTTAAGCATTCCGGATATCCGTGAAGACATCAGCCGTCACCAGCGGGTTCGCATTAAATACCAGGACGAAAAATGGAATTGGCACGAGGAAAGCTACCACGGACTGGCGGCACGGGTTATTCAACATGAATATGATCACATCGACGGGAAACTATTAACCGACCGGCTGAGTCCATTGCGTAAAGCCCTGCTTAAAAACAAGCTGGAGGCCATCAGTAAAGGATTGGTAAAAGTGGACTATAAGATGAAATTTCCTGCCTTGAGCAAAAAGCGCTGATCAATTATTCTTTTTCTTATCCCCCTGCATAATTTGCTGGATGAACGCTCCCCATGCAAAAGGATTGAGCAACGGGTTGGCATATCGCTGGTTGATATTCCTATTCATCATGCTGATGTGGCTGTTCCTGAAGTTCATGGATTGCATTTCTTGACCGTCACGCGGAAGCGTTTGGGCCAAACTTACAATGCTTGAATTAGAAACATTTTTTTTGGCAATTGCCAGATCATCATCGGCAAGTTTCATGGTCAGGAACTCTTTTTTAAACTCATCCTCACTGGCCCAGGGGTATACCCTCACCATCGGTAAGCTCACAATTTCCTGCTTCATTTTAATCAACACCGTGTATTTATCATCTGGAAGATTTTTTGGGATGGTCAGACTTTGCCGGCCGAAACCTACCGCACTAAAACTCAGGGTATCGCCTTCATGGGCTACAAAAGAAAAATAACCCTTGTAATTGGCAATATAGGCAGCATTTTTGTCGACTGTTTCATTGGTGATGGTGACATAAGGTACCACCGTATTGCTGTCGCGATGAACAATGATACCGGAAAACTGGACCAGTTTACCCAATGGTTTTTGAGCAAATGCCACCGAACTGAGTAGGAGCAGCCATATGGTTAACCGGAATTTCATTGCATCGAAAATAAGTAAAAATGAAGCGTTGGTCTGTTAATTTATGTTAATTGAAACGATTCGGCATCACCGCATTCGGGTCATTTATGTCGGTTAAATTAACCGCCTCCACGCCGGCAATTTCAGGTACCGCTTTCTTAATAGCTTCTTCAATTCCAGCCTTTAAGGTCATGATACTCATTGGGCAGGAGCCGCATGATCCCAATAATTTCAATTTTACAATATAATCCGGGGTGATTTCCTCAATCGAAACATTACCCCCATCTGCTTCCAGATAAGGTCTGATGGTGTCTAAAGCGGTTTCAACCCTTTGCAATAATTCCATTTCTAAAGATACTAATTTTTAAGTTTTTGATTTTCAGCATTCTGTATGGCTACTTGTTGAGCTACCTGCTTTGCTAATTCAACAAAAGCAAGCGACATGGGGTTTTCAAATTCTAAAATAACCGGTTTCCCCGCATCTCCGGCATCACTAATGCTTGTCACCAGGGGAATTTCGCCTAAAAACGGCAGACCAAATTCCTGAGCCAAGTGCCGACCTCCTCCTGCGCCAAAAATATAGTATTTGTTTTGTGGTAGTTCGGCCGGTGTGAAATAGGCCATATTTTCCACTACGCCCAAGACCGGTACATTAATGGCATTCATCATAAACATGCCCATTCCCTTTCGAGCATCGGCCAGGGCAACCTGCTGCGGCGTAGTCACAATGACCGCACCGGCAATTGGATAGGTTTGGGTTAGGGTGATGTGAATATCACCTGTTCCGGGAGGCAAATCTACCACCAGATAATCCAGTTCACCCCAGTTGGCATCGTTAAATAATTGCTTTACAGCCGTCGAAACCATCGGTCCTCGCCAAGGCACCGGCTGATTGGGATCGGTAAAAAAGCCGATGGATAACAGTTTGATGCCAAATTTGCTGATGGGTTCAATCTGTGTTTGGCCGTTAGGCATTTCGGTTGCTTTCGGGCGGGCACCTTCCAAGCCAAACATAATGGGGATAGACGGCCCATAAATATCCGCATCCAGTAAGCCCACGCTGGCGCCGGTTTGTGCCAAACCCAGGGCTAAATTAACGGAAACCGTCGATTTCCCCACTCCGCCTTTTCCGCTGGCTACCGCGATGATATTTTTCACGCTTGGCAGGGGCTGATTAGCTTGGCTAGTCACCCTCGAAGTCATGTTGATGCCCACCTCTATGTCCTTGCCGATGAAATGTGCAATTGCATTGCGGCAAGCATGCTCTATCATCGCTTTTAAAGGACATGCCGGGGTGGTAAGCACCACCGAAAATTGAAGTTTATTTTCCTCAATGTGAATGTCTTCGATCATATTCAAGCTCACCAGGTCTTTTTTTAAGTCTGGATCTTCAACATGACTTAGCGCTTTTAAAACCTGTTCTTGACTAATCATTTGGTGCATAGAATAATTTAATCAAAAATACCAATCTGTGAGGGCATCTCGTTTTTTTATAAGGCTTTTTACAGATATTTGACCGGGGAAAAAAGACTCCTCATTCATTGCCATGCTGCAAAAAATTCGCCGATACTATCAGCAAGATCAAAAACGAATCCAACTATACGCCCGCAGGGCTATCCGGGTGGCGCTTTTATTTACTTTACTGGTTTTTATTGCAGGAACGATCCTTTACAGCCAGCGAGATGAACTTTTGAAACGTGCGATCGGAAAAGTAGTCAGCAAAGCAAAAAGAGAGTACCAACTTGATTTAAAAATCGAGAAGCCCCGGTTTTCTGGATTCAGAACACTGGCAATTGAACGCATAAGTGCGGTTCCGGAGCATCGCGACAGCTTATTAATGATCGAGAAAATGGAAGTGAGCGTACAAGTCTTCCCGCTATTCTTGGGCAAAATTAAGTTGGCAGAACTACATGTAGGAGGTGGTTTTGTTCAACTGGTGAAGAAAGATAGTCTCCGGAATTACGACTTTTTATTCCGTAAAAAACAGCAAGCAGGTGAAGCGAAGAGTCTAGACCTGGCGGCTCTGGGAAATAGGCTGCTGAATAGCCTATTTTATAAAATTCCAGAAGATATGAAGCTGACTAACGTTGATTTAAGGTGGGCAGAAGATACGTCTAAGCTTAGCTTTAACTTGAAAGAAGTACAGATTGATGGGGGAGATATAAAATCTACTATTTCGGTCAATCAAAATCAAGCCATTTGGCATGTGGAAGGTGAGGTGGATCCTGATGACCGGCAGTTGGACCTGAGCATTTATGCGGAAGGCGGAAAGGTGGAATTGCCTTTTCTTGAAAAAAAATGGGGATTAAAGCTTCAGTTCGATCGCTTGAATACCCGTATGGATGATGTAAGCTTCTTTGCCGGAAAATTAAAAATCAGCGGCTACTGGTCGGCTAAAAATTTACTCGTCAACCACCCTAAAATAGCCGCAAAAGATGTTATTGTACCCGATGCTTATCTGGATGCCCGAATGGTGATCGGCGAAAATTATCTGGAGCTGGATGAAGCCTCCGTCATTCATCTGCAAGAAATTGAGCTGAATCCATTTCTGCGTTTCACCATCAAACCTCATAAAATCTATGAGTTAGGCCTCCATACCGACAAACTATCGGCCCAGGCGGTATTCAATTCATTCCCCAGAGGGCTGTTCGAAAGCCTCGAAGGCATTCAAGTACAGGGAAAATTGCAGTATGATCTGGATTTTTACCTCGATGAAACTAAACCGGATGAGCTAACATTCCGTTCAACACTTGAAAAAGAGGATTTTAACATACTCAAATTCGGGAAAACCAATCTGAGAAAAATCAACGCTGATTTTGTATACACGCCTTTTGAATACGGGAAACCGATGCGGAACATTTTAATTGGGCCTGCAAATCCGAATTTTGTTCCGCTCGACCAAATCTCCCCCTTCTTAAAAAATGCGGTATTAACCACCGAAGATCCGTCCTTCTTCGGCCACGGCGGATTTGTGCAAGAAGCCATCCGAAAATCAATTGCCACCAATTTTAAACGCAAGGCCTTTAAGCGGGGAGCAAGCACCATTTCTATGCAACTGGTTAAAAATGTATACCTCAGCCGGCAAAAAACACTGGCCCGTAAAATAGAAGAAATGTTGATTGTATGGCTGATTGAGAACAATCGACTCTCTTCCAAAAGCCGTATGTTCGAGGTCTACCTCAATCTAATTGAATGGGGACAGAACGTGTACGGCATCGGAGAAGCCGCCAGTCATTACTTTAATAAGCATCCATCCGAATTAAACCTCGGAGAAAGTATTTACCTGGCAAGTATTGTTCCAAGGCCGAAATCGTCGCTCTACTTTTTCGAATACCAGGGCAATTTAAGAGGCAGCATGCTGAACTATTTTAACAGTATTGGCGGATTAATGGCCCGCAGAGGGCTGGCACCCGCAGACAGCACGGGATATGGTTTTTACGAGGTTCGCCTGAAGGAGGACCTGAGGTATTTACTTGCCCGTCCAGATTCACTCATGCTCGACAGCCTGCTGGAGAGCAACGGGTCGGATCTCGGCGCTGAATGGCTCGAGCAACTCCTGAAAAAAAGCAAAGCAGATAGTGCGGCGCTTCATCAGCCTAAAAAAATTAAATTGCTCCCCTAAATGAAGATCCAAATAGACGATAAAACCTTCGAGCCCTTTATTCCGGAGGCTAAAATCTTGGAACGGGTGGCTGAGGTGGCTAATCAGATAACTGAGGATTATCGGGATCGAAAACCATTGATCATTGGTGTGCTCAGTGGTAGTTTCCTGTTTTTGGCCGATTTAGTCAAACAAATCACCCCTCCAACCGAGATCAGCTTCGTGAAAATAGCGTCTTACGATGGAGAGCGCAGTACGGGTAAATTAAAAGTACAGCTGGGCCTCTATAGCGATCTAACTGATCGCCATGTGATTGTGGTGGAAGATATTGTGGATACCGGTCATACCCTGCAGTTTTTATTAGAAATGATTTATGCAGAAAAACCGGCATCCGTACAGGTGTGCAGCCTACTTTATAAACCCGCAGCCTGTGGTTTATCTTTCAAGGAATTGAGCTACATTGGCTTTGAGATACCAAGCGAATTTGTGCTGGGCTATGGTCTCGATTACAAGGGTAGGGGCCGAAACCTCCGCGATATTTACCGATTGGCCCCCAATTAAGATTTTTTTAGCAAATTTGCAGGCTGTATGACTAAAATGACACTTCACAAGGAAGGCACCACCACCATCGCACTTACCTTGCTTTTTATTTTTCTGCTCAACGCCCTGGTACAATTTTTCCTTCCGGAATATGCCTGGCTGCGCTGGCTGATTTATCTGCTTTCTGCCGGATTGTTTTACATCGTACTTCAGTTTTTCCGTAACCCGATCTTTCAAGCAATTACCGGAGAAAACCTGGTTATTTGTCCGGCAGACGGAAAAGTAGTTGTTATTGAAGAGACCGAAGAAGCTGAATATTTTAAAGACAAACGTCTGCAAGTATCCATCTTTATGTCGCCATTCAATGTACACGTGAATCGAAACCCGATCGGTGGATTGGTCAAGTTTTTTAAGTACCATCCCGGAAAGTATCTGGTGGCCTGGGATCCAAAATCTTCCACCGAAAACGAACGGACCACGGTAGTGGTTGAAAACAAAGCAGGGGTAGCCCTGTTATATCGGCAAATTGCCGGGGCATTGGCCCGTCGAATTGTGTGGTATCTGTCTGAAGGGCAGCAGGTAAAACAGGGGGAGGAATTCGGATTTATAAAATTTGGTTCGAGGGTAGATGTTTTTTTACCTTTAAATACTGAAATAAAAGTACAGCTCGGCGATACTGTAAAGGGTGGTTTGAGCGTTATAGCAGAACTGAAAACAAAACAATAATCATAAAACCATGAAAAAATTACTTTTCGTAGTGGCATTAGTTAGCTCCATGAGCGTAGTATTTGCCCAAACACAACAGCCAAAAGAAGCCGCTAAAAAAGAAGCCTGCTGCAAAAAAGAAGGTGAAAAGGCCGGCTGCGACAAAGATTCTAAAAAAGCATGTTGCCAGAAAAAAATGGCCGATGCTAAAAAGAAAAAAGCATAAATTGCTCAACCCTGCTTAAACAAAAAGCCTCCCGAGTTTCGGGAGGCTTTTTTTATACCAGCTGTTTTAAAGCAATTTCAAATGCCCGCTCAGAGAGACGGATTTTATCCGGGGAAACCCGGTGCGTTTGCTCAATTGCTTTTCTAATCACTTCAGAAGCATCATTAAAGATGGCGGCATCGCTCATTTCTACATTTTTGCCCATCAGGTAGGCAAATACCCGGGCCATGCCGCAGTTTGAAATAAAATCAGGAATAACGGCTACCTGTTGATCGGCATATTCCATAATCGGACCAAAAAAGATCTCCGGATCGGCAAATGGCACATTGGCACCGCAGGCAATTACCTCTAAGCCAGAGGCTATCAGGTTGGCAACTTGTTCTTGTTTAACTAATCGGGAGGCTGCAGCGGGAACAAAAATCTCGGCACCGGTTTTCCAAATTTGCTCGTTGATTTGATCAAATGGAGTCAATCCATCTGCAACCAGGGTATTTCCATCCCGATTCAAGAATAATTCACGGGTTTCTTCAAAACTAAAACCCTCCGGTTTCAGCAAACCACCCACCCGATCAATGATGCCTACCACTTGCACCCCTTGCTGTGCCAGGTAAAAGGCAGCGGCAGCGCCCACATTCCCCCATCCTTGAATAATGGCCTTTTTCCCCCTTATATTTCCACCGTAAATGGAATAAAAGTGACGAATAGATTCAGATACCCCATAACCAGTAATCATATCTGCCACCACGTATTTACGTTTTACTTCAGGGGTAAAGGTTAGATCCTCCAGTACCTTCGATACCCCATAGCGTAATTGTCCGATCTGGTGAATACGCTCATTTTCACGGGCAGCATAATGCCCATTGATGATTCCTTCTTGCGGATGCCACAAACCATAATTTTCGGTAATTGGGATTACTTCATGAATTTCGTCCACGTTGAGATCTCCTCCGGTTCCATAATAATTTTTCAACAGAGGCATCACGGCCTTGTACCAACGCTCCAATACGCCACGCTTACGCGGATCGGCAGGATCAAAGTTGATCCCCGATTTTGCGCCGCCAATGGCCGGACCCGATACGGTAAATTTTACCTCCATCGTTTTGGCCAGAGATTCTACCTCACGCTTATCCAGACCCTTCCGCATACGGGTGCCTCCACCGGCTGCGCCGCCTCGCAGGGAATTGATCACTACCCAGCCTTCCGCTTCAGTTTCCGAATCTTTCCATTCAAATACCACTTCAGGGCGTTTATCCTCAAATTGTTTTAACAGGTTTTTCATCTTGGTTTTTGCTGAAACAAAAAAGCCTCCCCAAATTATCGGAGAGGCCTTTTGTATGATATGTCGAATTAAACTCTTTTAGTTTTGATACGAGCCGCTTTTCCGGTTAGTGCTCTCATGTAGAACAACTTGGCTCTGCGAACTTTACCATAGCTCACTACATCGATTTTCTCAATGTTTGGAGAGTTGATGGGGAAAATACGCTCTACCCCAACTCCGTTAGACATTTTACGAACGGTAAAGGTTTCGTTTGCACCCACGCTATTACGTTGTATGACAACGCCCTGGTAAATCTGCACACGCTCTTTGTTTCCTTCGCGAATTTTATAATGTACAGCAATGGTATCTCCTGCCTTGAAGGCTGGATTGGTGTTTTTAACGATTGCCTGTTCTTCTACAAATTTTACTAAATCCATGATTTTAAGCTCTTAACACGATTTTTGAGCCTGCAAAAATCGGACTGCAATGTTAGGCAATAATTTTGAAAATTAAAAGGATTTTGAAAATTTTCCACATTTTAATTTCAGAGGTGTTTGTACTCCTGCAGCAACTCGCTAATGTGTTTACACTTTACCTGTACATTTTGAAGGCCCCCCGGTTTTACCCCGAAAATCTGTTCCAATTGAAGCATTTTCTGATAAGGGATATCTCGGCTTTCCTCTGCCCGGATACTCCGGTAATTAAAAAAGGTGTTGGGAGAAATATTCAGCACCATCGGAATGATTTTTAGTGCTTTTTTATAATCCTTCATCGGCAAATTTGCCAACATTTCGTTAATACAATACTTATACATAAGTTAAATT